>NZ_JBIBHU010000024.1:0-146761 GCF_042957205.1 Kitasatospora sp. NPDC008115
GCCCGGTTACATTCCGAACCCGGAAGCTAAGCCTCACAGCGCCGATGGTACTGCAGGGGGGACCCTGTGGGAGAGTAGGACGCCGCCGAACAATTATTCAAAGCCGCGGCCCCCAGCGATTCGCTGGGGGCCGCGGCTTTTTTGCGTATGTGCGCAGGTGTGCACGACCGGCAGAACGGGACTTCCGCCCGGACGCGGGGTGTCCCCGGATGCCGGACAATGGAGATGGTGCACGGCCAGAAGGCCGGCGCCGAACCGCGTGAGGGCAGTGGTGCTGCCCGTTCCGCGGTGGAGATGAAGCAGCAGAAGGAGTCACCACGATGGCGAACCAGCCTCAGGACCGTCCCGAGCGTCGATCGGACGACGGCCGCGGCTACGAGCCCCGGTCTCGCGGGGGCTGGTCGAACGACCGTGGTCCGCGCCGCGACGACCGCCGCGACGACCGCCGGGATGACCGTGGCGGCGACCGCGGTGGTTTCCGTCGCGACGACCGGGGCGACCGTCCGGCCGGCGGCGGGTTCCGTCGCGACGACCGTCCGTCGGGCGGGTACGGCCGGGACCGTGACGACCGTGGTGGTGAGCGTGGCGGCTTCCGCCGTGACGACCGCCCCTACGGCGACCGTGGCGGCTTCCGCCGCGATGACCGCCCGGGTGGTTTCGACCGTGGCGGCCGTGATGACCGAGGCGGCGACCGCGGTGGTTTCCGTCGCGACGACCGTGGTGACCGTCCGGCCGGCGGTGGCTTCCGCCGTGACGACCGTCCGTCGGGCGGGTACGGCCGGGACCGCGACGACCGTGGTGGTGAGCGTGGCGGCTTCCGTCGCGACGACCGTGGTGACCGTCCGGCCGGTGGCGGTTTCCGTCGGGATGACCGTCCGGGTGGGTTCCGTCGTGATGACCGTGATGACCGTCCGCGTCGTGACGACCGTCCGTTCCGCGACCGCGACGACCGCGGTGGCGACCGTGGCGGCTTCCGCCGTGACGACCGCCCGTCCGGCGGCTACGGCCGGGACCGCGACGACCGTGGCGGCGAGCGCGGCGGGTTCCGCCGTGACGAGCGTGGCGGCTTCCGTCGCGACGATCGCGGTGACCGTCCGGCCGGCGGTGGTTTCCGTCGGGATGACCGTCCGGGTGGGTTCCGTCGTGATGACCGTGATGACCGTCCGCGTCGTGACGACCGTCCGTTCCGCGACCGCGACGACCGCGGTGGCGACCGTGGCGGCTTCCGCCGTGACGACCGCCCGTCCGGCGGCTACGGCCGGGACCGCGACGACCGTGGCGGCGAGCGCGGCGGGTTCCGCCGTGACGACCGTGGTGGCGAGCGTGGCGGCTTCCGTCGCGATGACCGCCCGGGTGGTTTCGACCGTGGCGGCCGTGATGACCGAGGCGGTGACCGCGGTGGTTTCCGCCGTGACGACCGTGGTGACCGTCCGGCCGGCGGTGGCTTCCGCCGTGACGACCGTCCGTCCGGCGGCTACGGCCGGGACCGCGACGACCGTGGCGGCGACCGCGGCGGCTTCCGCCGTGACGACCGCGGTGACCGCGGCGACCGCGGTGGTTTCCGTGGCGGGCGCGACGACCGTGGCGGCTACCGCGGTGGCCGTGACGAGCGCGGTGGCCGGGACCAGGACGACCGCCGGGGCAACTACGAGCCGGTCAAGCGCCTGCCGATCCCGGAGGACGTCACCGGCTTCGAGATCGACGCGGACGTGCGCCAGGAGCTCAAGAGCCTGCCCAAGACGCTCGCCGACGACGTCGCCCGCAACCTGGTGATGGTCGCCCGCCTGCTCGACAGCGAGCCGGAGGAGGCCTACCAGTACTCGCGCGTCGCGCTGCGGCTCGCCTCCCGCGTCGCCGCCGTCCGTGAGGCGGCCGGCTTCGCCTCCTACATGACCCAGCGCTACTCGGAGGCGCTGACCGAGTTCCGCGCCGCCCGCCGGATGACCGGCCGGGCGGACCTGTGGCCGGTCATGGCCGACTGCGAGCGCGGCCTGGGCCGCCCGGAGCGGGCGCTGGCGATGGCCGGCGAGCCCGAGGTCAAGCAGCTGGACAAGGCCGGTCAGGTCGAGATGCGCCTGGTCGCGGCCGGTGCGCGCACCGACATGGAGCAGTTCGACGCGGCCGTCGTCACCCTGCAGAGCCCCGAGCTGGCCTCGCCCGCCGTGCACGCGTGGACCGCGCGTCTGCGGTACGCCTACGCCGAGGCGCTGATCGCGGCCGGCCGTGGCGAGGAGGCCCGCGACTGGTTCGCCAAGGCCGTCGAGGCGGACAGCGACGGCACCACCAACGCCGCCGAGCGTCTCGCCGAGATCGACGGCGTGGAGTTCGTGGACGCCCTCGACCCCGAGCTCGCCGACGAGGAGACCGAGCCGGCGGTCGTCGAGCCGGCCAAGCGCAAGGGCGGCGAGGCCTCGGACGAGAAGGTCATCTTCGAGGACGAGGAGGACGTCGAGGAGTACTACGACGAGGACGACCTCGAGATCGACGAGGACTTCGACGGCGTGGTCCCCGAGCGGGCGGAGAAGGCCGACGAGGCCGACGAGGCCGCCAAGAACGACGGCGAGTCCGACAAGTAGTCGTCCGTCCTGACGACGAGTGAGGCCCTGCCGCACCCCGGGAGATCCGGAGTGCGGCAGGGCCTCACTGCGTTCCGGCCGGGCCACCGGCCACCGGGGCCGGCCGCCGGCCGCGTCAGCCGAGTTCGAGGTTGCGCAGCACCAGCCCGGTGGCCGGCTTCGGGCCGAACGAGGTGGACTTGCGCGGCATGGTGACGCCCTGTTCGGCGAGCCGACGGACGACGCTCTCCCGCACCGGGTGCAGCAGCACGGCCGTTCCGCCGCTGCGGGCGGCCTCGCGTTCGGCGGCGGCCGCCGTGTGCAGGTAACCGATGTCGTCGGGGCTGTCGGGGATCCGCCAGGTGTGGTCGAGCAGGGTGGAGTGCAGCACGGTGGCGTCCAGGTGGCGCCACTCCTCGGGCTTGTCGTGCGGCACGGTGGCGTCGAGCAGGGTCTCGTCGGGGTCGCCGACCAGCCGGTAGACGCCGTCCCCGCCGGTCAGCAGGAAGCCGCTGCCGCCGTGCCGCTTCTGCTCGGCGAGCGCCTGGAGGGCGGTGTCCAGCGGGCCGGGGACCTCCTTGACCCGCCACTGGTCGCCGAGCCGCCGCAGGGCCTCGGTGACCGGCAGGCGGTACAGCACCCGGTGGATGGCCCGCACCCGCAGCGGGTAGCGGGCGGTGTCGACCAGCAGCACCAGGCCCCGGTCCCAGGGACTGCGCGGCAGGTGGCGGTGCTCGCGCTGGAGCCGCAGGTACATCTCCCAGCGGTGGTGGCCGTCGGCGATGAGGGCCCGGCAGGTGGCCAGGTCGCGGCCGACGGCGCCGATCTCGGCGGGGTCGGTGACCGCCCACAGGCGGTGGTGGGTGCCGTCGGAGGTGGTCGTGGTGAGCAGCGGTTCGCCGTCCACCGCGCGTTCGACCACGCCGGACGCGCCGCCGCTGCCGCGGTAGGTGAGCAGCAGCGGTTCGAGGTTGGCCCGGGTGGTGCGCATCAGGCCGACCCGGTCGGCGACCGGCCGGGGCATCACGTCCTCGTGGGGGAGGACCACGCCGGCCTCGTTGCCGCTGATCGCGAGGGCGCCGATCAGGCCGCGTTGCAGCACCTCGGGGGTGTCGTCGGTGGCGGGTACCCGCTGCTCGTAGACGTACAGGGCCGGCACGGGGTCGGCGGCCAGGACGCCCTCGCGCTGCCACTCGCGCAGCAGCCGGGCGGCGTGCCGGTAGCGGGTGTCGCGGTCGGGGCGGTCGCCGGTGTCCTCCGGTTCTGGGCGCGGAAGGATCAGCCGGACGACGTTGTGCGGGTCGGCGGTCTCCAGGTCGAGTCTGCGGCCGGGGTCGACCACGTCGTACGGGGGCGAGGTGACGGCGGCCAGGGCGCCGACCCGGTCGGGGACGTACCTGAGGCCGCGGAAGGGGGACAGGGACAGACCTGCGGTGGCGACGTGCCCGGGATCGCCGGGGCCGCCGTGCGGAGACTCCACTCCGCTTTCTGCACTGGGTGTGCTCATTCTGGGCATCGTAACCGGGTACGCGTTGTTCAGAGATCGGAACACCCGTGCCGGTCCGGCGGCGGGTGTCGTGACCGAGGGCGAGGTACGGCGTGGACGAGCGCGACGAGCGGGTGGACGACGGCGCAGGTGGCGGCACGGCCGGGGCCGTCGGTGGCGGCGGCGTGCCGGAGCAGCAGCGGCGGTCGGGGGATCCGGCGGGGGACGTCTACGAGTGGTTCCGCCGGGGTGTGAAGCTGCTCGCTCAGGGCAATCCGGCGGCGGCCGAACAGCTGCTGGCGCGGGCGGCCGCGGCGGAGCCGGCCTCGCGCAGCATCCGGGAGGCGCTCGCCCGGGCGCAGTTCGACGCGGGCTCGTACGCGGCGGCGCTGGAGAACTTCCGGACCGTGGCGCTGGCGGATCCGTCGGACGACTACGCTCAGTTCGGGTGGGGTGTGGCGGCGGCCCGGCTGGGGGACTTCGAGACCTCGGCCGAGCATCTGGCGCTGGCCGTGGCGATGCGGCCGGACACCGACCACTACCGGGCCGCGCTGCGGCAGACCCGGGCGACGCTGGCGGCCCGGGCCGGGGCGTTCGGCCCGCTGCTGCCGGGGGCGCCGGGGTACCTGGAGCCGCCGGCCGGGGCGCAGGACGCCCCGGAGGGCCGGGCCTCCGGGCCGGAGCCGGGAACCACGGCGGGCCCGGAGCCGACCGGTGAGCGGGACCGGCGGGACGGCTGAGACCGGACGGCCGGTGCCGTGGCGCCGACGGCGTCGACGAGCACCGACGAGCACGACTGACGCGATGAGTGAGGTAGAGCAGGCATGACCGAGACGGCCACCACCGTGCGACGGACCGCCCCGGGCGGCAGCGAGCTGCCGCTGACCGAGGCGTACGACACGGCACTGCTGGACCTCGACGGCGTGGTGTACGCCGGACCGAACGCGATCGAGCACGCCGTGGACTCGCTGGCGGCGGCCCGCGCGGCCGGGATGCGGCTGGCGTACGTGACCAACAACGCCTCCCGGCCGCCCCGGGTGGTGGCCGCGCACCTGAGCGAGCTGGGTGTGCCGGCCGAGCCGGCGGATGTGATCAACTCCGCGCAGGCGGCCGCCCGGGTGCTCGCCGAGAAGCTGCCGGCCGGTGCGAAGGTGCTGGTGGTGGGCGGGCTGGGACTGGAGGAGGCGCTGGCCGAGCGCGGGCTGGTCACCGTCCGGACGCTGGCCGAGGAGCCGCTCGCGGTGGTCCAGGGCTTCGACGCCTCGGTGGGCTGGACGCAGCTGGCGGAGGCCTCGTACGCGGTGCAGTCCGGGCTGCCGTGGGTGGCGTCCAACACCGATGTGACGGTGCCGACCGCGCGCGGGATCGCGCCGGGCAACGGGATGCTGGTGGCGGCCGTGCGGGCGGCGACCGGGGTGGAGCCGGAGGTGGCGGGCAAGCCGCTGCCGCCGATGCACCGGGAGACGGTGCTGCGGACCGGCGCGAAGCGGCCGCTGGTGGTCGGCGACCGGCTGGACACCGACATCGAGGGCGCGTTCAACGGCGGGGTGGACAGCCTGCTGGTCTTCACCGGGGTGACGACGGCGGCGCAGCTGCTGGCGGCCCCGGCCGAGCACCGGCCGACCTATCTGGCGGCGGACCTGCGGGGGCTGCTGACCGGGCACGCGGCGGTCACGGCGCGGCCGGGCGGCGGGTTCTCCTGCGGCGGCTTCGTCGCGACGGCGCAGGACGGCGTGCTGCGGCTGGAGGGCGTCGGGGCGGACCGCTGGGACGGGCTGCGGGCGCTGTGCGCGGCGGCGTGGACCGCGCTGGACGCGGACGGCGAGCCGGCGGACGGCCGGAAGGCGCTGGCCGAGCTCGGGTTCTAGGACACGCCCTAGGCGTTCCAGGGGGTGGTGGCCGGCCGGGTCAGAGCAGGGTGCGCAGCCGCAGCAGATCGCGGAAGCCCGCCTCCAGCCTGACCCGGCCGCTCGCCCAGGCGGAGGCGAAGTTGAGCCGGCCGCCGACCAGGGCGACCAGGTCGTCGCTGTTCATGGTGAGCCGCAGGTCGGCCTTGTCGGCGGGGAGGCCGGGTGCCTCCTCGAGGTCCTGGATGCTGCCCTCGCGCAGCCGCCCGGTGAAGGTGAGGTCGAGGTCGGTGATCCGGCAGCTGAGCGAGCGGTCCAGTCCGGCGGCCTTGCGGACGTCACCGGTGGCCTTGGCGAGGTTGCGGCTGAGCTGCTCCAGCGCCTCTCGGCACTCCTCGGCGTCGGCCATGGCGGCGGATCCCCTCCTTCGGCGGGCCGCGGCGCTCCGGGGGGCCGGGTCCGGCGGCGGGTGACTGCCGGGCCACGGTACCGCAGGACGTGTTTGGCGGTAGCGTCGTCTGTGGGATGCCCGGATTCGTCCGGGCGTCGACGCGACGGAAGCGATGCGCGCAGGCGAATGGGAGGCACCCGGATGCTGCCGAGGACGGTACGAGGAGCGGTGGCGGCCGCGGCCGTACTGGTGGAGGAGGTCGGCAAGCGCGTCGTCGGGACGGCGGCCGACCTGCTGGAGAAGGGCGGGGTCGACGTCGCGGAGGTGGAGCGGCGGCTGGGCGGGCAGTTTCCGCCCTCGGCGAAGTCGCTCCAGACGCTGGCCGAGGAGGCGGTGACCGCCGGCCGGGCCGGGGTGGACCTCGCGGTGGGGGTGGCGCGCGGTGAGGTCGAGAAGGTCTTCGAGCGGGTCGGCGACCAGGTGACCAAGGTGGGCGTGGTGCTGGCCTACCTGGAGAACAAGCTGCGCGAGGTCGAGGAGGACGACGCGGCGGAGCGGGACGGGTCCGCGCCGGCCGCGCCCGCGCCCCGGGCCGGCGGGCTGTTCGAGGAGGGCTGGGAGCAGGAGACGGCGGGTTCGGCGGAGGCCGAGCGGATCGCGGTGGACGAGCCGGTGGAGGTCGACCCGCCGGTGCCGCCGGCCGGCGCGGCCCCCGTTGCGCAGGCCGCCACGGCCGACCCGGCCGCCCCCGTCGCCCAGGCTGCTCCGGCCGTCCCGGCGAAGAAGGCGGCGGCCAGGAAAACCGCCGCCAAGCGGAGCACGGCGGCCGAGAAGCCGGCGGCCGAGAAGCCGGCCGCCGCGAAGAAGGCGGCCGCGAAGAAGACCGCGGTGAAGAAGACGGCCGTCAAGAAGACCGCGACCGCCAAGCGGACCACGACCGCGCGCAAGACCGCCGAGGCGGGCCAGGACCAGCCGCCGGCCAAGCGGACCGCGACCAGGAAGACCACCGTCCGCCGGACCACCACCAAGAAGCCCGATGCCTGAGCCGCAGCCCCCGACCGGACCCGCCCCTGCCCCCGCCCTCGCGCCTGCCCCCGTCCCCGGCGCCGGTGAGCCGCAACCGCTCGGTGTCGAGCTGACCGCCACCGGGCACCCGGCGGTGGACGCCGGCCTGGCCCGGCTGGAGGCGCTGGACGGGGTGCCGACCGACGCGCACCCCGCGGTGTACGAAGATGTCCATCAGCGGCTGGCCGACACGCTGGCCGCCCTCGACCGGGACTGACCGGGCGAACGAGAACCATCCGTAGGAGCTGAAACACCAGTGGCAGTGGCACGACGCCGACTCGACGCGGAGCTGGTCCGCCGCAAGCTGGCCCGGTCGCGGGAGCACGCCTCCGAGCTGATCGCGGCCGGCCGGGTGACCGTCGGCGGGACCACCGCGACCAAGCCGGCCACCCAGGTGGAGACCTCGGCGGCGGTCGTGGTGGCCAAGGACGAGAACGACCCCGACTACGTCTCGCGCGGAGGCCACAAGCTCGCCGGGGCGTTCGCGGCGTTCCTCCCGCAGGGCCTGGTCGTCGAGGGCCGCCGGGCGCTGGACGCGGGCGCGTCCACCGGCGGGTTCACCGACGTGCTGCTGCGTGCCGGGGCGGCGCACGTGCTGGCGGTGGACGTGGGCTACGGGCAGCTGGCCTGGTCGCTGCAGAGCGACGAGCGGGTCACCGTGATGGACCGCACCAACGTCCGCGAGCTCACCCCGGAGATGATCGGCGGCACCAGGGTCGACCTGGTGGTCGGCGACCTGTCGTTCATCTCGCTTGGCCTGGTGCTGCCCGCGCTGGCCGGCTGCGCCGCCGAGGACGCGGACCTGGTGCTGATGGTCAAGCCGCAGTTCGAGATCGGCAAGGAGCGCCTCGGCAGCGGCGGGGTGGTGCGCAGCCCGCAGCTGCGGGCCGAGATGGTGCGCCAGGTGGCGGGCCAGGCGTGGGAGCTCGGACTGGGTGTGCGGGCGGTCACCGCGAGCCCGCTGCCCGGACCGTCCGGAAATGTCGAGTACTTCCTGTGGATGCGCCGGGACGCGCCCCCGCTGGACCCCGCGGAGGCGGACCGGGCCGTCGCCGAGGGCCCCCGATAGGGTGCTCTGGGGACGTCCGGTCCGTCATGCTGGGTGGCGCGGCCGTACCGGGCCGACGGGGACCCGGGCGGCGTAGGGAGAGGGCAGCGGGCATGAGTGATGAACGTACGGTCTTCCTGATCGCGCACACGGGCCGCGAGGCGGCACTGCGCAGCGTCGAAGGACTGGTGCACGGCCTGCTCAAGGCGGGGATCCGGATCAGACTGCTGGCCGCCGAGGCCGTCGACCTGGACCTGCCGACCGGGGTGGAGACGGTGGCCGGGGGCCCGGGCGCGGCGGACGGCTGTGAGCTGATCCTGGTCGCGGGCGGGGACGGGACACTGCTGCGCGGGGCCGAACTGGCCCGCGAGCACGGCCTGCCGATGCTCGGCATCAACCTGGGCCGGGTCGGGTTCCTGGCCGAGGCGGAGCGGGACGACCTGGCGGTGGTGGTCGAGCGGGTGGTCGACGCGGACTACGAGGTCGAGGAGCGGATGACCCTCGACGTGATCGTCCGCACCAACGGCGACGTGGTGCACCACGACTGGGCGCTGAACGAGGCCTCGATCGAGAAGGCGGCCCGGGAGCGGATGCTGGAGGTGGTGACCGAGGTGGACGGCCGTCCGGTCTCCAACTTCGGCTGCGACGGGGTGGTGTGCGCCACGCCGACCGGGTCGACCGCGTACGCGTTCTCCGGCGGCGGACCGGTGGTCTGGCCGGAGGTGGAGGCGCTGCTGATGGTGCCGATCAGCGCGCACGCGCTGTTCGCCCGCCCGCTGGTGACCTCGCCGGACTCGGTGCTGGCGGTGGAGGTGCAGCCGAAGACCCCGCACGGGGTGCTGTGGTGCGACGGCCGGCGCTCGGTGGAACTGCCCGCCGGGGCCCGGGTCGAGGTGCGCCGGGGGCAGACCCCGGTGCGGCTGGCCCGGCTGCACCGGGCGCCGTTCACCGACCGGCTGGTGGCGAAGTTCGCGCTGCCGGTGACCGGCTGGCGCGGCCGGGCCGACACCCACTGACCGCCCCGCTCCGACGGCCCGCCGTAACGGGCGGGCCGCCGGAGCGCGAGGGCCCGTCAGAGTGCCGGGGACCGTCAGACCGCCAGGGGCTGGGTGTCGTCGGAGCCCTGCCAGCGGCCCTCGTCCTCGGCGCGGACGGCGACCTCGGCGAGCCGGCGGACGGCGTCCGGCGCGGCGGGGGCGGCCACGGTGAGCGGGATCCGGATGTGGTGCTCGAAGGCGCCGTCGGAGCCGAACCGGTTGCCGGCGGCGATCCGGACCCCGGCGCGCTCGCCGGCCCGGGCCAGCGCCGCGCCGGAGACCCCGCCGGTGGCGACCCAGAGCGACAGCCCGCCCGGCGGCAGGGTGAACCGCCAGTGCGGCAGTTGCTCGCGCAGGGCGGCGTCCAGCGCCCCGGCGCTGTCCCGCAGCCGGGCCAGCTGGTGGGCGCGGACGGCCGGCAGGTCCCCGGTCAGCAGCTCGGCGGCGATCAACTGGTCCAGGACGGGTGCGCCGACGTCGCTGTAGACCCGGGTGGTGGCCAGCCGGCGCACGAGGGCGGGCGCGGCGCGCACCCAGCCGATCCGCAGGCCGCCCCAGAGCAGCTTGCCGGCCGAGCCGACGGTGACCACCTGGGCGGCGCGGTCCAGGGCCGCCGTGGGGCGGGGCGGGGTGACACCCTCGGGCAGGCCCCAGCCGAGTTCGGCGGTGGTCTCGTCGGCCAGGACGACGGTGCCGGCGGAGCGGGCGGCGGCGAGCAGTTCGCGCCGCTGCTCCTCGTCGATCAGCGCGCCGGTGGGGTTGTGGAAGTCGGGGATGACGTAGGCGGCCTTGGGCGCGGCCCCGCTCAGCACCCGCCGCCACTCGGCGAGGTCCCACTCGAAGGCGGGGGTGAGCGGGACGGGGACCAGCCGGGCCTCGTTGAGCCGCAGCGCCTGGAGGGTGTGGGCGTAGCTCGGCGCCTCGACGGCGACCCGGTCGCCGCGGCCGAGCAGGGCCTGGCGGACCAGGTGCAGGGCGCCCATCGCGCCGATGGTGATCAGGATCTGGTCGGGGGTGGTCGGCAGTCCGCGGTCGGTGAAGCGGCGGGCGACCGCCTCGCGCAGCACCGGGACGCCGGTCGGGTAGTGGCCGTGCCCGGCGGCGTACGCGGGCAGCTGCTCGACGGCGCGGGCGGCGGCCGCGGAGAGGAAGGGCTGCGGGGCGGGCAGCGCGGCGACCCCGAGGTCCAGGGTGCGGCCCTGCTCGTCCGGCGGCACCGGGTGCAGGGCGTCGCTGGGCGGGGCCGAGCCCTCGGGCAGGGCGGTCCAGCTGCCGGAGCCGCGGCGGCTGCGCAGGTACCCGTCGGCCCGCAGGGCCTCGTAGGCGGTGGCCACGGTGGTGCGGCTGAGCCGCAGGGCCAGGGCCAGCTCGCGTTCGGCGGGCAGCCGCGCGCCGACCGGAAGCCGGCCCTCGGAGACCAGCAGCCGGACCTGGGCGGCCAGCGTGCGGTAGGCGGGGCGGCGGGCGGCGCCGGCCGGCTCGGGCAGCCGCGCGGTGGCGAGCAGCCGGGCGAGCGCCGCGGAGGTGACGGTGGTCTGCCAGTCGGCCATGGCTCATCAGTCCACTTGCTGGGGATTGGCCCTGTCGTGGGCCTTATTGGCCTGGCCATCATGGCAGGGCGGCCGTTGAGTCCGCCACCGTCGGGCCGCGCGTCACGGCGGTGCAGCACCACCTGCTCGGAGATTCCATGGCCACCAGCGTGAGCACCCGCCCGTCCCCGTCCCCGTCCGGCGCCCCCGAGCGCCCGGGCCTCGCCGTCCGCCTGCTGGGCGACACCCACGCCCTCGGCCGCCGGCTGCCGCAGCTGTTCGGCGGCCTCGCGCTCTACGGGGCCAGCATGGGCCTGATGCTCCGCTCCGGCCTCGGACTCGACCCCTGGGACGTCTTCCACCAGGGCTTGCAGGGCACCTTCGGGCTCTCGGTGGGAGCCTGGGTGACGATCTGCGGCGCGCTGGTGCTGCTGCTGTGGATACCGCTGCGCCAGCTTCCGGGCCTCGGCACCCTCGCCAACGTGCTGGTGATCGGCGCCGCCATGGACGCCACGGTGAGCCTCGTCGACGCCCCCGGGGCGCTGTGGGCCCGGATCGCGCTGATGGTGGGCGCGATCGTGCTCAACGGCCTGGCCACCGGCCTCTACATCGGCGCCCGGCTCGGCCCGGGGCCGCGCGACGGCCTGATGACCGGCCTGCACCGGCGCACCGGCGGCTCGCTGCGGCTGATCCGCACCGGCATCGAGCTGATCGTGCTGGCCGCCGGCTTCCTGCTCGGCGGCACCGTCGGCGTCGGCACCGTCGCCTACGCACTGGCCATCGGCCCGCTCGCGCAGTTCTTCCTGCCCTGGTGCACCGTTCCCACCGAGGGGCAGCGGAAGCAGAGGGCCGGGAAGAGGCGGGTGGACTCCCGGAAGGGGTGAACTTCCGGGTACGGAGTTGCCACGTGTGGTTGTCGCTCGTCGCGCGGCGGGGGCGGAACCTCGTAAGGTCGTCTCCGTGTTGGACGAGATGCGGATACGGGATCTTGGGGTCATCGACGACGCGGTCGTCGAGCTGGCCCCCGGCTTCACCGCCGTGACCGGCGAGACCGGCGCCGGCAAGACCATGGTGGTGACCAGCCTCGGCCTGCTGCTCGGCGGCCGCGCCGACCCGGGCCTGGTACGCAACGGAAGTGCCCGCGCGGTCGTCGAGGGCCGCCTCGAACTGCCCGCCGGCTCCCCGGCGGCGGCCCGGGCCGTGGAGGCCGGCGCCGAACTGGACGACGGCGCGCTGCTGATCAGCCGGACCGTCTCCGCCGAGGGGCGCTCCCGCGCCCACGTCGGCGGCCGGTCCGTCCCGGTGGGCCTGCTCGCCGAACTCGGCGAGGACCTGATCGCCGTGCACGGCCAGACCGACCAGCAGCGCCTGCTGCGCCCGGCCCGCCAGCGCGGCGCCCTGGACCGGTACGCGGGCGAGGCCGTCGCCGAGCCGCTGGCCCGCTACCGCGAGGTCTACCGCAGGCTGCGCGAGGTCTCCGCGACCCTGGAGGAGCTGACCACCCGGGCCCGCGAGCGCGCCCAGGAGGCCGACCTGCTGCGCTTCGGCCTGGACGAGGTGGCCGCCGCCGAACCGGTGGCCGGCGAGGACGAGGAGCTGTCCGCCGAGGCCGAGCGGCTCGGCCACGCCGACGCGCTCTCCTCCGCCGCCACCCTGGCGCACGCCGCGCTGGCCGGCGACCCGGCCGACCCGGAGGCACTGGACGCGGGCACCCTGCTCGCCCAGGCCCGCCGCGCGGTGGAGGCCGTCCGCCACCACGACGAGCGGCTCGCGGCCCTCGCCGACCGCCTCAACGAGGTCGGCTACCTGCTCGCGGACGTCGCCGGCGACCTGGCCGGCTACGCCGACGACCTGGACGCCGACCCGGTGCGCCTGGCCGCCGTCGAGGACCGCCGGGCCGTCCTGGCCCAACTGCTGCGCAAGTACGGCGGCCCGGAGAACACCCTGGCCGAGGTGATCGCCTGGGCCGAGGCCGGTTCCGCGCGGCTCGCCGAGCTCGACGGCGACGACGAGCGGATCGACGAGCTCGGCGCCCGGGAGACCGCGCTGCGCGCCGAGCTGGCCGACCTCGCGGCCGAGGTGTCGGCCGCCCGGCAGGCCGCCGCCGGGCGCTTCGCGGAGGCCGTCTCCGCCGAGCTCGCCGAGCTGGCGATGCCGCACGCCCGGGTCACCTTCGCGATCAGCCGGCTGGACGACCTCTCCGGGATCGAGATCGAGGGCCGCACCGTCGCCTACGGCCCGCACGGCGTGGACGAGGTCGAGGTGCTGCTCGCCCCGCACCCCGGCGCCCAGCCCCGGCCGATCGCCAAGGGCGCCTCGGGCGGCGAGCTGTCCCGGGTGATGCTCGCCGTCGAGGTGGTCTTCGCCGGCGCCGACCCCGTCCCCACCTACCTGTTCGACGAGGTGGACGCGGGCGTCGGCGGCAAGGCGGCGGTCGAGATCGGCCGCCGGCTCGCCAAGCTGGCCGAGAGCGCCCAGGTCGTCGTGGTCACCCACCTGCCGCAGGTGGCGGCCTTCGCCGACCGCCACCTGGTGGTCGAGAAGACCCACGACGGCACCGTGACCCGCAGCGGCGTCAAGGTGCTGAGCGACGAGGAGCGGGTGCGCGAGCTCTCCCGGATGCTGGCCGGCCTGGAGGACTCCGAGCTGGGCCGGGCACACGCCGAGGAGCTGCTCGCCGCGGCCCGCGCCCCCCGGCGCCGCTAGCCGAAGGCCCGGCCCGCTCCGGCGGCCCTCACGGACCGGCCACGACGCGCCCCACCGGGGGCGCCGACTGTCCAAGAGGGCCGCCGACCTGGCATGGTGGCCGCTGGACACTGGCCTTCCTGTCCCGAGCGCCGCCGGAGGGAAACCCCCGTCCGGGGCGCGCGTAGCTGATCGAGTCGGATGCGAGACGACGTGGACCATTCCGCCGCCCGGGCCGCCGCGGCCACCCCCGAACCGGGGCAGCTCAGCGTGGTGCTCGTCCTGGCCGCCAGTACGGGCGGCATCGGCGCGCATGTGCGTTCCCTGGCACAGGGCCTGGTCGCGCACGGAGTGAGCGTCACGGTGTGCGCCCCCGCCGGCGCGGACGCGCTGTTCGGCTTCTCCCGCACCGGCGCCCGGTTCCACCTGGTCGACATCACCCCGACCGCGGGCGCCCGCAGCGACGCCACCGCCATCGGCGAGCTGCGCCGGGCGTTCACCGGCGCCGACGTGGTGCACGCCCACGGGCTGCGCGCGGCGCTGCTGTCCGACCTCGCGCTGCGCACCGCGGGCCGCTTCCCGGGCCTGCGCCCGGAGACGCCGCTGGTGGTCACCGCGCACCACGCGCTGCTCGCCACCGGCATGGAGCGCCGGCTCCAGCGGCTGATGGAGCGCCGGGTGGCGCGCGCCGCCGACCTGGTGCTCGGCGCCTCCTCGGACCTGGTGGCCCGGGCCCGGGAGCTCGGTGCCACCGACGCCAGGCTCGGCCCGGTCGCCGCCCCGCCGATGCCCGAGGGCCGGCTGGAGCGCGGGCGGGCCCGGGCCGCGCTGCTCGGCGAGGGGCCGGACCGCCCGCTGGTGCTCGCGGTCGGCCGGCTCGTCCCGCAGAAGGCGTTCGGGCTGCTGCTGGACGCCACCGGGGAGCTGTCCGCGGTGGACCCGCATCCGCTGCTGCTGCTCGCCGGGGACGGCCCGGAGGCCGCCGGGCTGCGTGAGCGGGTGGCGGCCGAGAAGCTGCCGGTGCGGCTGCTCGGCTACCGCACCGATGTGCCCGACCTGCTGGCCGCCGCCGACGTGCTGGTGGTCTCCAGCCGCTGGGAGGCCCGCTCGCTGGTGGTCCAGGAGGCGATGCGGGCGGGCGTGCCGGTGGTCGCCACGGCCGTTGGCGGCATCCCCGAACTGGTCGGCGACGCCGCCGTGCTGGTCCCGCCCGGTGACGCCGTGGCGATCGGCCGGGCGGTGCGCGGGCTGCTGGCCGACCCGGCGCGCCGCGAGCGCCTGGTGGCGGCCGGCCGGCAGCAGGCGGAGACCTGGCCGGACGAGGCCGCCACCGTCGCCCAGGTGCTCAGCACCTACGACGAGCTGGTGCAGCGCAACCGGTAGCCGTCCGGCGGATTCAGACGGTGGCCTGCTCGCCGGCCCGGTCGGCGGCCAGGCCGTCCGGCTGGGCGGAGAGGTAGGCGCCGCCGCAGGCGGTCAGCCGCAGCGCGGTGTCGATCAGCGGGACGTGGCTGAACGCCTGCGGGAAGTTGCCGACCTGCCGCTTGAGCCGCGGGTCCCACTCCTCGGCGAGCAGCCCGAGGTCGTTGCGCAGCGACAGCAGCCGGTCGAACAGCTCGCGTGCCTCCTGCACCCGGCCGATCATCGCGAGGTCGTCGGCCAGCCAGAACGAGCAGGCCAGGAAGGCGCCCTCGTGGCCGGAGAGGCCGTCGACGTTGTTGCCGCTCTCGTCGTGGGTCGGGTAGCGCAGCACGAAGCCGTCCTCGGTGGCGAGTTCGCGCTGGATCGCCTCGATGGTGCCGATGACGCGCTTGTCGTCCGGCGGCAGGAAGCCCACCTGCGGGATGAGCAGCAGCGAGGCGTCCAGCTCCTTGCCGCCGTAGTACTGGGTGAAGGTGTTGCGGCCCGGGTCGTAGCCCCGCTCGCAGACGTCCCGGTGGATGGTGTCGCGCAGCTCCCGCCAGCGCTCCAGGTGGCCGCCGTCCGGCGCGTCCTCGGGGGTCTGCTCCAGCAGCTTGATGGTGCGGTCGACGGCCACCCAGGCCATCACCTTGGAGTGGACGAAGTGCCGGCGCGGGCCGCGCACCTCCCAGATGCCCTCGTCCGGCTCCTGCCAGTGCTCCTCCAGGTACTCGATGAGCCGCAGCTGGAGGTGGTGGGCGTGGTCGTTGCGGACCAGGCCGGTCATGTGGGCCAGGTGCAGCGCCTCGACGACCTCGCCGTAGACGTCCAGCTGGAGCTGGCCGGCCGCGCCGTTGCCGACCCGCACCGGCTGGGAGCCCTCGTAGCCGGGCAGCCAGTCCAGCGAGGACTCGGTGAGCTCGCGCTCGCCGGCGATGCCGTACATGATCTGCAGGTTCTCCGGGTCGCCGGCGACCGCGCGCAGCAGCCACTCGCGCCAGGCGCGGGCCTCCTCGCGGTAGCCGGTGCGCAGCAGCGAGGAGAGGGTGATCGCGGCGTCGCGCAGCCAGGTGTACCGGTAGTCCCAGTTGCGCTCGCCGCCGATGTCCTCGGGCAGCGAGGTGGTGGGGGCGGCGACGATCCCGCCGGTGGGGGCGTAGGTGAGGCCCTTGAGGGTGATCAGGGAGCGGACCACGGCCTCCCGGTAGGGGCCCTGGTAGGTGCACTGGCCGACCCACTCGTGCCAGAAGTCGGCGGTGGCGTCGAGCAGTTCCTCGGCGTCCGGGGCCGTCGGCGGCTCCAGGTGGGAGGCCTGCCAGGTGAGCGCGAAGGCGATCCGCTCGCCGGCCGAGACGGTGAAGTCGGCGTAGGTGGTGAGGTTGCGGCCGTAGGTGTCGGCCTCGCCGTCCAGCCACACCGAGTCGGGCCCGGCCACGGCGACGGTGCGGTGGCCGCCGTCGGGCTGCTCGACCCGGTGCACCCAGGGCACGACCCGGCCGTAGCTGAACCGCATCCGCACCGCGGAGCGCATCCGCACGGTGCCCTCCACGCCCTCGACGATCCGGATCACCTGCGGGACGGCGTCCTTGCCGGCGAGCGGCCGGGGCGGCATGAAGTCGATCACCCGGACGGTGCCGCCCTGGGTGTCCCACTCCTGTTCCAGGATCAGCGAGTCGCCCCGGTAGCGGCGGCGGTCGGCCGGCACGGCGGGGGCGCCGGCCGTGGGCGGCGGGATCCGCAGGTCGGCGGTGTCGGTGAGGCGGACCGGCGCGGGGGCCGGGGTGGCGGCGGGGACGGGCTCGGCGGCGGGGCCGGGCAGGTCGGTGGCCGCCACCTCGGCGGGGCCGATTCGCCAGAAGCCGTGTTCGTCGGTGCCGAGCAGGCCGGCGAAGACCGCCGGTGAGTCGAATCGGGGCAGGCAGAGCCAGTCCACCGCTCCGTCCCTGCTGACGAGGGCGGCGGTCTGCATGTCCCCGATGAGTGCGTAGTCCTCGATACGGCCGGCCACGTGATCTCCAGTTCGCAATGTGGTCACGACGCATCGGCGATCCGAGGGGGAGCCAGCGGTGTGGCGGGACCGGGGCCACCCCGGGACGTCCGGCCCTCCGCGGGGTGGTGGCGGGCCTTGCTGGAGTGTCCACGAGGGCTCGCTCGAGCCTCTGGGTGGGTGGGGAGAGCAAGAAAATACGGGGAGGTCCGGTCGCGCATCGGGGACCGAGAGGTTCCTGACCCTCCCACGCCCTCCGCGAGCTCGTGTTGTCGGCGATGCGTCCGAGCAGCTTACGACGGACGAAAGGGGCGAAGCACGCGGGCACAGCGCGATGTGGCGCCGCATTTCGGCGGAAATACCGCGCATCGCGGGGGAGTCCGCCAGGATGGCTCGGAAGGATCAGCTCCGGATGGTTCGAAGTGGGGATCCGCGATGGCCCGGCCGAGCTGGTCCGGACCATTGCGGGGTGGCCCGCTCGGGCCGGTGGTGCGACTCGTGTGACAACTGCGCCGGGTGGTGCGCCGGTGGCGCGCCCGGCGTACGCCCCCGGGGCGACCCGGCGGATCCCGCCCGGGAATCCGGCCCGCCGGCGCCGCGCGGGAGCGGCCCGGAACGCGTCCGGGCCGGGTCACTGTTACCCTGGTATCCCGTGGACCGGTGGGATCAAACGCCCCGGACCGGCCGAACCGACGACCCCCAGGGCGCTGTGCCCCGCACCGCCCTTCTCGTCGGAACGGCGCGCCGCGAGCCTCCCACCACGTCACCTTCGACTCGCGACCCACGGGAGCCCCCTCTTGGCACAGCCCCATTCCGGCAAGGCATCGAACGGCCGCGCCGTGACGACCAAGCACCTCTTCGTCACCGGGGGTGTCGCCTCGTCGCTCGGCAAGGGCCTCACCGCCTCCAGCCTCGGCGCCCTGCTCAAGGCCCGCGGCCTGCGCGTCACGATGCAGAAGCTCGACCCGTACCTCAACGTGGACCCGGGCACCATGAACCCGTTCCAGCACGGTGAGGTCTTCGTCACCGACGACGGCGCCGAGACCGACCTCGACATCGGCCACTACGAGCGGTTCCTGGACACCAACCTGCACGGCTCGGCCAACGTCACCACCGGCCAGGTGTACTCGACCGTCATCGCCAAGGAGCGCCGCGGCGAGTACCTGGGCGACACCGTCCAGGTCATCCCGCACATCACCAACGAGATCAAGTCCCGGATCCGCCGGATGGCGACCGAGGACGTCGACGTGGTGATCACCGAGGTCGGCGGCACCGTCGGCGACATCGAGTCGCTGCCGTTCCTGGAGGCCGTCCGCCAGGTCCGCCACGAGGTCGGCCGGGACAACGTCTTCTTCGTGCACGTCTCCCTGCTCCCCTACATCGGCCCCTCGGGCGAGCTGAAGACCAAGCCGACCCAGCACTCCGTCGCCGCGCTGCGCAACATCGGCATCCAGCCCGACGCCGTCGTGCTGCGTGCCGACCGCGAGGTCCCGCAGGCCATCAAGCGCAAGATCTCGATGATGTGCGACGTCGACGAGGAGGCCGTGGTCGCCGCGATCGACGCCAAGTCGATCTACGACATCCCCAAGGTGCTGCACGGCGAGGGCCTGGACGCCTACGTCGTCCGCCGCCTGGACCTGCCGTTCCGCGACGTGGACTGGACCACCTGGGACGACCTGCTGCGCCGCGTCCACGAGCCGCAGCACATCGTCAAGGTCGCGCTGGTCGGCAAGTACATCGACCTGCCGGACGCCTACCTGTCGGTGACCGAGGCGCTGCGCGCCGGCGGCTTCGCCAACAACGCCCGGGTCGAGATCAAGTGGGTCACCTCCGACGACTGCGAGACCCCCGAGGGCGCGCAGGAGCAGCTCGGTGACGTCGACGCGATCTGCATCCCCGGCGGCTTCGGCGACCGCGGCGTCAACGGCAAGGTCGGCGCGATCACCTTCGCCCGCGAGAACCGGATCCCGCTGCTGGGCCTCTGCCTGGGCCTGCAGTGCGTGGTCATCGAGGCCGCCCGCAACCTGGCCGGCCTGCCCGAGGCCAACTCCACCGAGTTCGACGCCGCCGCCAAGCACCCGGTCGTCTCCACCATGGCCGAGCAGCTGGCCATCGTCGACGGCAAGGGCGACCTGGGCGGCACCATGCGCCTGGGCCTGTACCCGGCCAAGCTCGCCGAGGGCTCGATCGTCCGCGAGGTCTACAACGGCGAGCAGTACGTCGAGGAGCGCCACCGCCACCGCTACGAGGTCAACAACGCCTACCGGGCCGACCTGGAGAAGACCGGCCTGATCTTCTCGGGCCTCTCCCCGAAGGGCGACCTGGTCGAGTACGTCGAGTACCCGCGCGAGGTGCACCCCTACCTGGTGGCCACCCAGGCCCACCCGGAGCTGAAGTCCCGGCCGACCCGCCCGCACCCGCTGTTCGCGGGCCTGGTGAAGGCCGCGATCGAGGTCAAGACGGCCCCGGCCGACGCCGAGTAGGCGACCCGCGTTCCATCGAACGGCGGCCCCGCGATTCCTGCGGGGCCGCCGTCCGGCGTTAGATTGTGTCGTACTGACGAAAAGGGGAGACGTGATGGACGACCGCAGGACCGCCGATGTCGCCGACCGGGCCGAGGAGTGGGAGGTGCAGGGGAGCACCACGCCGTTCCAGGGGCGGGTCACCGGCGTGCGCAGCGAGGAGGTCCGGATGCCCGACGGCAGCTGGGCCCGCCGCGACTACCAGACCCACCCCGGCTCGGTCTCCGTCCTCGCGCTGGACGACCGGCAGCGGGTGCTGATCCTGCGCCAGTACCGCCACCCCGTGCGCCAGCGCCTCTGGGAGCTGCCGGCCGGCCTGCTCGACGTGCCCGGCGAGAACCCGCTGCACGCCGCCCAGCGCGAGCTGTACGAGGAGGCGCACTGCAAGGCGGGCAGCTGGCGGGTGCTGGTCGACTTCTACACCTCGCCCGGCGGGACGGACGAGGCGCTGCGGCTCTTCCTGGCCACCGACCTCGCCGAGGCGGAGGGGCGGCGCTACGAGGCGCACGGGGAGGAACTGGAGCTGGAGTCCGCCCGGGTGCCGGTGGAGGAGCTGATCCGGCTGATCCACGCCGGGAAGCTGCACAACCCCACCCTGATCACCGGCACCCTGGCGCTCTACGCGGCCCTGCACGGGCCGGGCGGCCTGGAGTCGCTGCGCCCCGCCGACGCCCCGTGGCCCGCGCGGCCCTTTGTCTAGGGTCCGGCCCGCCTCCGGGCGCTGTCGGCCGGTGCCGGCGGTCGGGGCGCTTCGGCCGGCGGGGTGATTTGCCGATTCGTACGACCGGATGTCACCTCGGCGTGAGCGGATGGCCGAACTACGCTTCGCAGACGGGGCGTCCGCTGCGGGCCGCCTCCGGGAGCGCGGGCGACGTCGGGAGTGGCACGGGTGGCGAGGAAGACGGTGACGATGGAGGCCGGGCCCGGCGCGTCCGCCGAGCGGGTTCCCGGGCTGGACCGGCTGCCCGCCGGGCCCGCCCTGTTCGTCGGCCGGCGCACCGAGCTGGCCGCGCTGCGGGCCGCCGCCGCACGTCCGGCGGAGGGCCGCAGCCCGGTGCTGGTGCTGGCCGGCCGGCCGGGTTCCGGCCGGACCGCGCTGGCCGTGCGGTTCGCCGTCACCGTCGCCGCCCAGTACCCCGACGGCGTGCTCTTCGCCCGGCTGTCCGCGCCCGACGGCGCCCGGGTGGCGCCCGCCCGGGTCGCCCGCCGACTGCTGGAGCAGCTCGGCGCGGACACCGCGGGCGTCCCGCTGCCCGGCACCGTCGAGGACGGGCGGGCCGACCCGGCGTGCGTCGCGCTGCGCCGGGCCCTGGCCGGGCGGCGCGTCCTGCTGCTGCTGGACGACGTCCGCGATGCCGGGCAGCTGTGGCCGCTGCTGGCGGACGAGCCGGGCTGTCTGGTGCTCGCCACCACGGCCGGACCGCTCACCGGGATCGAGGACATCGACCCGGTCATCCTCGGCGGGCTCGACCGCCCGGCGGCCGCCGAACTGCTCGGCGACCTGGTCGGCGGGACGCGGATCAGCTGCGACCCGGTCGGCGCGGCGGACCTGGCGGAGGCCTGCGGGTCCCAGCCGGCGGCGCTGCGGCTGATGGCGGGGCGGCTGCGCGGCAATGCGAAGCTGGCGGTGACGGAGGCGGCGAAGGAACTGGCCCGGGCGGTCTTCGAGGCGTCCGCTCCGGGGACCGGCGGCGGGGCCGGGGCCGCGGGCAGGCCCGCCGAGGAGGCGAAGCCCGAGAAGGGGGAGAAGGCGGAGAAGCCCGGGAAGCCCGGGACGGCCGCCGCGAAGCCGGAGAAGAGCGGGAAGGCCGCGAAGCCGGCGCAGGCCAGCCGGAGGAAGGGGACCGGGGCCGGGGAGGAGCCCGGGGCCACCGGTCCCGCGCCCGTTGCGACGCCCCCGGCCGAGCCGGCCCGGGACCCGGCCGCCTGGGTGCGGCCCGAGCCCGAGCCCGCCGAGCCCGTCCCGGTGCCGGACAACGACCCCCTGGTCGGCGCCTTCACCCTCGCCTACGCGACCCTGCCCCCCGCCCAGGCGCGGATGCTGCGCGCGCTCACCCTGGCCCCGGCCCAGTGCGCCGACCTGCGCACCGCCTCCGCGCTGGTCGGCTGCCCGGCCCCGGAGGCGGCCGGCACGCTGGCCGCGCTCGCCGAGCGGGAACTGCTCACCGAGGAGCCGCCGGCCGCCGACGGCACCGCCCGCTACCGCGTCCCCGGCCGGCTGCACCCCCGGCTGGTGCGGCTGCGCGAGCGGGAGGACCGGCCCGCCGAGATCGAGCTGGCCCGGGCCCGGCTGCTGGAGCGGCTGGTCCGGCTCACCGAGTCCGCCCGGGCGCTGCTCGACCCCGCCGGCGGGCCCGGCCCCGACCCGCTGCCCGGTCCGCTGCGGCTGGCCTCCGCCGCGCACGCCCGCCAGTGGCTGCTCGGCGAGCGCGACCTGCTGCTCGGCGCGGTCGCCGACGCGATCGGCCAGGGCGACCTCGACGGCTCGGCCGGCCGGCTGGTCACCGCGCTGCTCCGGGCGCTGCCGCTGACCGGCGCCGCCGCCCCCGCCGACCTCTACCGGCTGCACGAGCTGGTGCTCACGGTGGCCGAGCGGCACGGCCGTCCGCGCCGGGCCTCCGCCGCGCTGCTCAACCTGGGCGACCTCCAGGCCGCCGCGGGCGGCTGGGCGCAGGCCTCCGGCCACTACCGGGCCGCCCTGGAGCACGCCAGGTCCGCCGACGACGAGGCGCTCTGTGCCCGCGCGCTGGAGGGCGCGGCGGGCTGCCACCGGGCGCTCGGCGACGCGGTGCGCGCCGCCGACTGGTACGGCCGGGCGCTGGGCCTGCGGCAGTCGATGGGGGACCAGGCCGCCGAGGCCAGGCTGCTGGCCAGGGTGGCCGAGGCGCACACCGCCCAGCGCCGGTTCGAGGAGGCCGAGCGGGAGTACCGGGCGTCCCTCGCGGTGCTGCGCAGGCTCGGCGACGAACACGGCCGGGAGGCCGTCGGCACCGCCCTGGCGGAGCTGCGGGAGCGCGTCGTGGCAGGGTGGTAGCGGGCGGTTCGGGAGTATTGTCGAAGATGCCCGGTCGGTGCCTCTTTGGCAGGAAGATCACGCAGGAAGCCTACGAACCTGCCAATGTCTCCGGCAGATTTATTCACTTTGGAAGGCTGACAGGCCGCCTGGGCTTCATTACACTCGAACTTAGTCGCGCAGCGATCCATGCCCCGGTGTCTTCCGGAGGCTTCCCCCCGTGCGCGTCGCCCGCCGGTCTTCTCCGGTAGGGACCCCCATGGCAAGAGGACGTGTTTAGCCGTGAAGGTCGGCATCCCCCGCGAGGTCAAGAACCACGAGTACCGCGTGGCCATCACGCCTGCCGGTGTGCATGAGCTGGTCCGCAACGGACACGAGGTCTACATCGAGGACAACGCCGGTGTCGGCTCCTCGATCCCGAACGAGGAGTACGTGGCCGCCGGCGCCACCATCCTCCCCACCGCCGACGAGGTGTGGGCCACCGCCGACCTGGTGCTGAAGGTCAAGGAGCCCATCGCGGAGGAGTACCACCGCCTGCGCAAGGGCCAGACCCTCTTCACCTACCTCCACCTGGCGGCCGACCGCCCCGGCACCGACGCGCTGCTCGCCTCCGGCACCACCGCCATCGCGTACGAGACCGTGCAGCTCGCCAACGGCGCCCTGCCGCTGCTCGCCCCGATGTCCGAGGTCGCGGGCCGCCTGGCCCCGCAGGTCGGCTCGTACCACCTGATGCGCCCGGCCGGCGGCCGCGGCACCCTGCCCGGCGGCGTGCCCGGCACCCACCCGGCCAAGGCCGTCGTCATCGGCGGCGGCGTCTCCGGCTGGCACGCGGCCACCATCGCCATCGGCATGGGCTACGAGGTGACCCTGCTGGACCGCGACATCAACAAGCTGCGCGAGGCCGACAAGATCTTCGGCACGAAGATCAAGGCCATCATGTCCAACGCCTTCGAGCTGGAGAAGGCCGTCGTCGAGGCCGACCTGGTCATCGGCGCCGTGCTGATCCCGGGCGCCAAGGCCCCGAAGCTCGTCACCAACGAGCTGGTCTCCCGCATGAAGCCGGGCTCCGTGCTCGTCGACATCGCCATCGACCAGGGCGGCTGCTTCGAGGACTCGCACGCCACCACGCACGCCGAGCCGACCTTCAAGGTCCACAACTCGGTCTTCTACTGCGTGGCCAACATGCCGGGCGCCGTCCCGAACACCTCCACCTACGCGCTGACCAACGCGACGCTGCCGTACGTCGTCGAGCTGGCCAACCGCGGTTGGAAGGAGGCGCTGCGCCGCGACGCCGCGCTGGCCAAGGGCCTGAACGTGCACGAGGGCCAGATCACCTTCGCCGCCGTCGCCGAGGCGTTCGGCCTGGAGTCGGTCTCCCTGGAGTCCGTGCTCGCCTGAGTGTGACGTGTGTTGCCCCCGGCCCGGTGTGTTCCGGGCCGGGGGCTTCGCCGTGCCCGTGCACGGGCGGTCACCGGGCGTCCCCGGCCGCTGTGTGAACACGTGGTGAATCCGGTGATGACAACGGGGACGGCGGGGGCGGGTCGCTCTGTCGTCAATTTCCGTCGGTCGTCTCACCCGACCCCGGAAACCCTGGAGTCAGGGGCCCTCGTATCCCTTGACAGAGGGTTGCCCGATCGTCGACACATCCTGCCCACTACCGTGGATTGTGTTGCTGCGAACGCCTTGAACGGCCTAGAGTCGCAAACCGTCGGCATGCTGCCACGCTGACGAATCGACATAGAGTCCTGGATGCCCAAGGAGGTAAGACGACTTGTGAATGAGTCGACATTTGCTCCCGGGGGTGGTCAGCCAGGACTGGCGGCGCACACCGCCGGCCAGCCGAGTGAGGAGCCCGGGGCCAGGCAGCCCTCCGTGGGCTCGGCCGAGGTCGGCTCGGTCGCTCTCCGTACTTTCGAAGCACGCCAGAACACAGCACAGGTGACCACGGTGACCGACTACGACGCCGAACTGCCGGCCCACGGCCTGGCCTACGGCGAGTTCGCCTACGGCGCCTACGACGACCCCGACGCCGAGTACGAGCCGGACCCGGAGTACGCGGCCACCCTCGCCCCCGACGCCGCCCGCCAGCGCCGCGAGCGGATCGGCCCGACCGGGCGCCCCCAGCCCTACTTCCCGATCCCCGCGCCGGTGGCCGAGCACGGCCCGGCGCAGATCATCGCGATGTGCAACCAGAAGGGCGGCGTCGGCAAGACCACGTCGACCATCAACCTGGGCGCGGCGCTGGCCGAGTACGGCCGCCGCGTGCTGCTCGTCGACTTCGACCCCCAGGGCGCCCTCTCCGTCGGCCTCGGCGTCAACCCGATGGAACTCGACGTCACCGTCTACAACCTGCTGATGGAGCGCGGGCTGACGGCCGATGAGGTGCTGCTGAAGACGGCCGTGCCGGGCATGGACCTGCTGCCGTCCAACATCGACCTCTCCGCCGCCGAGGTGCAGCTGGTCAGCGAGGTGGCCCGGGAGTCCGCGCTGGCGCGCGCCCTGAAGCCGCTGCTGCCCGACTACGACTACGTCATCATCGACTGCCAGCCCTCGCTGGGCCTGCTGACGGTCAACGCGCTGACGGCCGCTCACAGCGTCATCGTGCCGCTGGAGTGCGAGTTCTTCGCGCTGCGCGGCGTCGCGCTGCTCACCGAGACCATCGAGAAGGTCTGCGAGCGGCTCAACCCCGAGCTGCGGCTGGACGGCATCCTCGCCACCATGTACGACTCGCGCACCGTGCACAGCCGCGAGGTGCTGGCGCGCGTCGTCGAGGCGTTCGGCGACCACGTCTTCCACACCGTCATCGGGCGGACCGTGCGCTTCCCGGAGACCACCGTCGCCGGCGAACCGATCACGACGTACGCGACCAATTCGGTCGGTGCCGCCGCCTACCGCCAGCTCGCCAGGGAGGTGCTCGACCGGTGCCGCCCCGCCGAGTGAGTCTCCCGGGTGCCGACGAGCTGTTCCGGACCACCGGCGGGATGGCGCTGTCGCCGTCCCTCGCGTCGCGTTCGGCCGCCGAGGCGCCCAGACCGGAGACCGCGCGGCCGGTCAACGGCGTCGGTGACGCGGACGGCGCCGAGGGCGTCGACGGCGCCGGTGCCGGTCCGGCCGGCGGCGAGGGCCCGGAGCACACCGAGGGCGGCGCCGACGCGGCCGGGGACCAGGCGGGCGCCAGGCGCGCGCCGCGCCGCACGATCGGCGCCCAGGGCCCGGCCACCGTGCCCGCCCCCGCGCAGCCGGGCGGCCAGGGTGCCGCCGGGCCGGGCAGCGGCACGACGGCGGCCGCCAAGGCCGGACAGGGCGGCCGTGCCGCCGCCCCGGCGCCGCGCCAGCACGCGGGTGCGGCCGAGGACCAGACGGGCGCCGCCGGGCGGCCCCGTCCGCGCGGGCGCGCCCCGCGCCGTCCCAGCGGGCGTGAGCGGCACGACGAGAAGATCACCGTGTACGTGTCCGCCGAGGAGCTGATGGACCTCGAACACGCCCGGCTGGTGCTCCGCGGCGAGCACGGCCTGGCGGTCGACCGCGGCCGGATCGTCCGGGAGGCCATCGCGGTGGTGCTGGCGGACCTGGAGCAGCGTGGCGAGGCGAGCATCCTGGTGCGGCGGCTGCGCGGACGCTGAGCGTCGGCCGCGCGCGTGCTGAGCGCGTTCCTCGGGGCCGCGGGGGGTCCGGGGTCGTTCGGTGCCGTGCGGGTCGTCCGGTGCCACGCGGTGTTGTCGTGCGGTGGGGCCGCCGGGTCCGGAAGGTCCGGCGTGTCGGCGGGCCCCGGTGCGGGGCGGGCGGCGGGCGCGGGCGAAGATGGACCGTCATGCCGAGTACGCCCGAGAGCCCCGTCGTCGCCCAGGCCGCCGCTGGAGCGGCCGGGCCGGGTGCGCCGGAGGACGGGCCGCAGGGCGGCTTCCGGGTCCGGCTGGACAACTTCGAGGGCCCGTTCGACCTGCTGCTCAGCCTGATCGCCAAGCACCGGATGGACGTCACCGAGGTCGCGCTGGCCACGGTCACCGACGACTTCATGGCACACATCCGCGCCATGGGCCCCGACTGGGACCTCGATGCGGCGACCGAGTTCCTGGTCGTCGCCGCCACCCTGCTCGACCTCAAGGCGGCCCGGCTGCTGCCCGCCGCCGAGGTCGAGGACGAGGAGGACCTCGCCCTGCTGGAGGCGCGCGACCTGCTGTTCGCCCGGCTGCTCCAGTACCGGGCGTACAAGCGGGCGGCGGCGCTGTTCGGCGAGCGCTGGGCCGCCGAGCTGCTGCTGCGGCCCCGGACCGTCGGCCTGGAGGCGCGGCACGCCGAGCTGCTGCCCGAGGTCGTGATCGGCGTCGGCGCCGAACGCCTCGCGCAGCTCGCCGCCAGGGCGATGGCGCCGAAGCCCGAGCCGGTCGTCTACGTCGACCACATCCACACCCCGCCGGTCAGCGTGCGCGAGCAGGCGGGCCTGGTGGCCGGGCTGCTGACCGAGCTGGGCGAGGCCACCTTCCAGCGGCTGGTCGCCGACGCGCCGGACACCATGGTGGTGGTCGCCCGCTTCCTGGCGCTGCTGGAGCTGTACCGGGAGCGGGTGCTCGCCTTCGAGCAGCCGGACGCGCTCGGCGAGCTCGTGGTGCGGTGGGTGGCGGAGGCGGACCGGGGCGCGGTCGAGGTGACGGACGAGTTCGACCGGCCGGCCGGAGAGGCCGCGGCGCGGACGGCGAAGGACGAGGAGGACGGGCCATGACGGCCGGGAACGGCGGCAGTGGCGTCGGACGGCCGGCCCGGCGGACGCTCGGGGTGCCGGGACGCCCGCGGGCCGGGGAATGGCTGGAACCGGCGCCGGGCGTGCCGGCGGAGGACCGGTTCGGGCCGGCCCCGCTCGCGGACCCGGCCCCGGCCCCGTTCGCCAGCCCCGAGCCGGAGCCGGGATCGGAGCCGGAGTCGGGATCGGGATCGGAGTCGGAACCGGAGGACGGCCCCGGGCTGCGGGCCGAGCTGGAGGCGATCCTGATGATCGTCGACGAGCCGGCCGCGGAGGCCCACCTGGCCTCCGTGCTGGAGCGGCCCCGCGCGGAGGTGGCGGCGGCGCTGCGCGAGCTGTCCGCCGAGTACACCGCCCAGGGCCGGGGCTTCGACCTGCGGCTGGTGGCCGGCGGCTGGCGGTTCTACAGCCGCGCCGACTGCGCGCCGGCCGTCGACCGCTTCGTCCTGGACGGCCAGCAGGCCCGGCTGACACAGGCGGCACTGGAGACCCTGGCGGTGGTCGCCTATCGGCAACCGGTGTCCAGATCGCGGGTCTCGGCCGTCCGCGGTGTGAACTGTGACGGCGTGATGCGTACCCTGGTACAGCGAGGACTGGTGGAAGAGGCCGGATCCGAGCCTGAAACAGGTGCGATCCTGTATCGGACGACGAACTACTTCCTGGAACGGATGGGGCTCCGCGGCCTGGACGAGCTGCCGGAGCTCGCTCCCTTCCTGCCCGAGGTCGACGACGTGGAAGCGGAGTCCCTGGAGGGCACGATGATCGCGGAGGCGGTCGCCGCCGCTGCCGCGCAGGCCGCGGACGGCAGTGGCGAGGCCGGTCGGGCTGCGCCCGATCGGTAGGGGGCGGTGAGGTCGGCCGAAACGACCGCACAGCCCAGACGGTAACGACGTACGGACACTTTGATGCGTAGCAGTGGCAACGGCAGGAACAGCAGCGGCGGCGGCAGCGGTCGCGGCGGACAGGGCGGGGGCGGCCGGGGCGGCTCCTACGGGGGCGGCTCGGGCCGCGGCGGCTCCGGCTCGCGCGGGGGTTCGTACGGCGGCGGGTCCGGCGGCGGGCGCGGCGGCTCGGCCCCGCGCGGCGGCTCGGGCTCGTACGGCCGGGACGACCGGCGCGACAGCCGGCGGGACGACCGCCGGGACGACCGGCGCTACCCGGACCGCCCGCTGCGGCCCGAGGAGCGCAAGTACGACCGCCCCGAGTACGGCGGCGGCCCCAACGCCACCCCGGCCCGCGGCGGCTACTCCGGGCGCCGGCCCGGCCCGGCCCCGCGCCCGCGCCGCGAGGGCCAGGGCGCCCCTGGCGACCCGCGCCGCCAGCCGCAGCGCTCGCGCGAGCTCCAGGCCCGGATCGAGGACGCGGTGCTGGCCCGGCACGACAAGCCGGCCGTGAAGCTCCCGAAGACCTTCGGCGAGCCCGAGGGCGAGCGCCTGCAGAAGGTGCTGGCCCGGGCCGGCGTCGGCAGCCGGCGCGCCTGCGAGGAGCTGATCGAGCAGGGCCGGGTCGAGGTCAACGGCAAGCGGGTCACCGAGCAGGGCAAGCGGGTCGACCCGCAGAAGGACGAGATCAAGGTGGACGGCCTGACCGTCGCCACCCAGTCCTACCTGTTCTTCGCGCTGAACAAGCCGGCCGGCGTGGTCTCCACCATGGAGGACCCGGACGGCCGCCAGTGCCTCGGCGACTACGTGACCAACCGGGAGACCCGGCTGTTCCACGTCGGCCGCCTGGACACCGAGACCGAGGGCATCATCCTGCTCACCAACCACGGCGAGCTGGCCCACCGTCTCACCCACCCCCGCTACGGCGTGACCAAGACCTACCTGGCCGCCATCCAGGGCCCGATCCCGCGCGACCTCGGCAAGCAGCTCGCCAAGGGTATCGAGCTGGAGGACGGCTACGCCCGCGCCGACAGCTTCAAGGTCGTCTCCAACGTCGGCAAGAACTACCTGGTCGAGGTGACCCTGCACGAGGGCCGCAAGCACATCGTCCGCCGGATGCTGGCCGAGGCCGGCTTCCCGGTCGAGAAGCTGGTGCGCACCCACTTCGGTCCCATCGCGCTCGGCGACCAGAAGTCCGGCTGGCTGCGCCGGCTGACCAACCCCGAGGTCGGCCAGCTGATGCGCGAGGTCGGCCTGTGACGGACACCGGTCCGTAACGGACGGTCCCGCGAGGGCCTCCCCGCCACACGGCGGGGAGGCCCTCCGTCGTTCGGCGGGTCCTGCTGTGAAGCGGACCGCATCGGTGGTGATCACCTTGTCAGCCCGATGATCCGTGGCCGAGGATTGCCACCTGCCCACGACCCGCCGGGTGGCGGGACTGCGCCACCCGGCGCGGGGCGAGAGGCGAACGGGGAGCGACGCCGTGTCCGATGCACCACTCAGCGCTCTGGGACTGGCCGGACCGGACGGGCGGGTCTACGCGGCGCTGGTGGCCAACCCGCAGTCGACGGCCGAGGACCTCGCCGTGCTCTGCGACCTGACCCTCCAGCAGAGCATGCGGGCCCTGGACCGGCTCGCCCAGCAGGGCATGGCCACCCGCGCCCCGGTGGACCGGCAGCGGTTCCTGCCGGTCGCCCCGGACGTCGCCATCGGCACCCTGATCGGCCACCGGGAGTCCGAGCTGCGGCACGCCAGGGCCGAGATGCACCGGCTGATGGACGCCTTCCGGGAGGCCTCGCGCTACACCGACCCGGCGCACTCGGTCGAGGTGCTGACCGGCGGCGAGGCGATAGCCCAGCGGCTGGAGCACATCACCGGCACCAGCCAGTACCAGATCCGCGGCTTCGACCGCCCGCCGTACATCCAGGACCCGGTGGCCAACATCCCGCTGCAACGGCAGCGGCTGAAGGAGGGCGTGCGGTTTCGCACCATCTACGACCGGGAGGCGGTGGCCTGGCCCGGCCGGCTGGAGAAGAACATCATGGTCGGGGTCGCCGACGGCGAGGAGGCCCGGGTCCGGCCGGTGCTCCCGATGAAGATGATCATGTCGGACGACCGGATGGCGATCATCCCGATCAGCGTCGGCGACAGCGTCCTCGACGCCGCCTACGTCATCCACCCCTCGGCGCTGCTCCAGGCGCTGGACTCGCTGTTCGAGGCGGAGTGGGAGCGCGCCGTCCAGTTGCAGGCCGCGATCGGCGCGGGCGACGGGACGCTGGAGCCGGAGGCCGACCACCGCAAGCTGCTCGGGCTGCTGGCGGCCGGCCTCACCGACGAGTCGATCGCCCGCTCGCTCGGCTGGAGCGCCCGCACCACCCAGCGCCGGCTCCAGTCGCTGATGCGCGAGCTGGGCGCCACCACCCGCTTCCAGGCCGGGATGGCGGCCCGGGAACGGGGCTGGCTGTAGGCGCCCTCCGCGCGGACACCGTCCCCCGCGCGGACACCGCTCGCCGCGGGGACACCGCTCGCCGCGGGGGCGTCAGCTCCACGGGGAGAGCGACGCCCAGCGGCCGTCCGGGCCGCGCTCGACCTTCTCCAGGCCGACCACCGCGGTGCGGTTCAGCCGCCCGTAGATGTGCGGGAACAGCACACCGGGGGTGGCCCCGGGCGGCGGTGCGCCGTGCGGGGCCTCCCACTTGACCATCGGTTCCACCAGCGACTCCTCGATCAGCAGCACCATCAGCGGTTCGCGGGCGTCGGCGAAGAAGGCGTTGGCCACGGCGAGCGCGGTCTGCTCGTCGGCCGAGCAGTGGATGAACCCGTCGGTGAGCAGCGAGGCGGTCGCGTACGGCCGGCCCGGATCGGCCAGCCAGTCGTCCAGGGGGGCTAGGTGCAGGATCATGCTCCTGTTGTACCCGCTCCGGCCGGGCCCGGGCGGGCGCCCGGCCCCGGCGGTTCGCGACGGCGGTCCTAGAGACCGGCCACCTTCCCCGAGGCGGAGACCTCGTACACCAGGGTGAGCGTGCGGCGGGCGCCCGGGCCGAGCGGGACGTCCCAGCGGACGACGCCCTCGGCGTCGAAGGCGTCCGGCGCCGGCGAGCACTCCTCCTTGCGCAGCCGCACCTCCACCGCCGACACCTCGGAGACCGGCACCCGCTCGCGCACCGCGACCAGCTGCTCGTCGTGCTCCTCCGGGCCGGAGAACCGCGACAGGTGCAGCCGCACCGTGCGGGTGGTCACCGAACGCTGGCTCAGCCCGGCGGTGGAGCGGCGCTCGTCGGTCTCGCGCACCACCCGGTAGCCGTCCGAGCTGCCGAAGGACAGCTCCGCGTCGGAGCCCGGCGCCGTGAACGGCAGCCGGCCGCGTCCGGTGAAGCCGCTGCCGCGGACCAGCTCGACCGGCCCGGCCAGCAGCGGATGCCGGGCCGTGTTGCGGAACCGGACCACCTGGGTCACCAGCGGGGACAGCTCCGGCGCGCACGCGTACTCGCTGTGCGCGGCCCCTTCGAAGGAGCCCAGCGGCACCCGGTGCGCCCGCCCGTCGGAGGGCACGGTGGCCGGCGCCGGGGCGGTCAGCACCCGCACCTCGCCGCCGTCGTCGACGCCCGGCAGCGCGCCGTCCGGGCGGAGTTCGGAGATCGTCTCCTCGCGCAGCTCCACCTCGACGGTGCGCCGTTCCTCGGAGGTGCGCTCGCGCAGCGTGAGCACGTCCTCGGCGAGCGCCGGCGGTTCGGTGGCGAGGGCGGAGCGGGCGGTGGAGAAGGTCAGCCGGGCGCCGGTCCACGCCTCGCCGGTGCGCTGCCAGACCACCGCCTCGGACTCCAGCCGCAGCACCCCCTCGGCCAGGGTGGCCCGGTAGGACGGCCGCCAGAGCGCGCACGGCACCAGGTGGCGCACGGTCAGCCGGGCCGGTCCGGCCTCCGTGGCCTCGACGGTCAGGTCGAGGTGGGCGAGCAGTTCGGCCGGCTCCTCCTCGGCCTCCCCGGCGGCGGTGAGCGCCGCCTGGCGCTCCCGCTCCAGCCCGCGCAGCCGGGAGCGGGCGGCGCGCAGCTCCTCGGCGGACCGCTCGCGCTCGGCGTCCACCCGGTTCAGCTCGCGGTGCCAGCGGGTGCGTTCCACCTCGCCGACGCCGGCGCCCTCGCCGACCTCGCGCAGCAGGTCGGCGGAGAGCTGGGCGAGCAGCGCCAGCCGGGCCTCCAGCCGGTCGGCGAGCTGCTCCTCGGCACGCACGCGTTCGTCCAGCGCGTGCAGGCGGTGGCGCAGCGCGGAGTCCTCCGGGCCCGGCGGCAGCGGGGCGCGGGGCGTCCAGACCCGGGTGATCCGGGCGTCCAGGACGCGCACGCCCGGGGTCCCCGACTCGGCGCGCAGGGTGCGGTCGACGGCGAGCGCGGTGAGCGGGCCCAGGCGCAGCCGCTGGACGCCGGCGGCCAGCGCCGCGGTGGCGGTGCGCTCGACCTGGGCGCGGTCCTCCAGACAGGTGACGGCGGTGACGGGCAGCGGCGTCGTGGGAGCCGGGGTGACGGGGAGGGGGGTGGTGCTCATTGTTCAGTTCCTCCGGTTTCCGCCGACGATGGCCTTTCCGGCCGGGATTCTGATCTGGTAGCCGCCGTCCAGCTCGGCCCGTCCGCCCGGCGGCAGCTCGACCCGCCGGAGCCGGGTGCTGGGCGGGCACTCGGTGGACGGTTCGTCCGGCGCCTGCCAGCCGGGGCGTTCCTCGATCCGGATGTCGGCGTCGGAGCTGACCGGCACCCGTTCGCGGACCTCGACGGTGACCGGGCGGCCGAGCCGGTTGGCCAGTTCGACGTGCACCCGGTGGTCGAGCACGGTGCTGCTGTTCAGCATGCCCGCGGTGGACTCGCGCAGCTCGGTACGGCGCGTCACCTCGACCGACTCGGCGACACCGATGCCCAGTCGGCGCACACCGCCGGGGGCGAGGGTGGGCAGGGCGGCGGTGAGCAGGAACTCGTCGTCGACGGTCACCTCGACCGGGCCGGCGAGTACGGCCTGCGCGGTGGCGTTGGTGATCACCAAGGTCGCGTAGACCCGCTCCTCGACCGCGGGCACGGTGACGTACTCGGGACTCACGCTCACCGGGATGCCGCCGATCGTGACGGTGTGCCAGGTGCCGTCGGACGGGAGGTCCGCGGGTGCGGCGGCGTCGAAGCGGTGGTCGAAGGAGCCGGCCGAGACGCGCGGCGGCACGGCGTGGTGCGGCAGCGGGAGGTGGTGCAGGCCGGGGGCCGGGCGGGCGGTGGTGCGCGGGTGGGCCTGGGGGTGCAGGGTGCCGCGGCGGCCGGCGGGGGAGTCCGGGCCGGACAGTTCCAGGGCGGGGTAGTCGAGCAGCCGCTCGTCCGGGACCGGCGGGCCGGGTGGGGGAGTGAACGGGGAAGCGAACGGGGCCGGGGCGGTCGGGGCGGGTACGGCGCCGGGGGCGGGCGGGGGCGCGCCGTAGCGGAGGATCTGCTCGTCGGCCTCCTCGGCCGCGCGGAGGCCGCCGGTGCGGGCGCGGGCGCGGGCCGCCCCGCCCGGGGCCTGGGGGGCCTTGGGGGCGGGGGCGGCGAGCGGTGGCGGCAGCGGGGCGCCGCCGATGCTCGGGCCGACGGCCGCGCTGATGGCCGCGCTGACGGTCGGGTTGATGGGCGCGGCGAGCCGGGGCTCGGCGGCGGGCCCGGAGCCGGCGCCCGCGGCGAGCAGCCGGCGGGGGTCGATCGGTCGGGGGCCGGCCGCGTCGTAGCCGGTGAACAGGTCGGCCAGGCCGGGCGGGGGCTCGCGCCAGCCGGAGGGCGGCGGGGCGGGCTGGCTGCGGCCGATCCGCAGCGAGCGCAGCTTGGGCAGGTCGGTGCGGCGGTCGAGGTCGGCGGTGGAGAGGGCGAGGCGCACGCCGGTCCAGTCCTCGCCCGTCTGCTGGGCGACCGAGGCGCGCAGCAGCAGGTGGCCGGTGTCGGCGCCCTGGCGGTAGGAGAGGCGGTAGGAGGGCACCCAGCGGGCGGCCTGGACGGTGTACTCCAGTTCGATGTCCAGCTCGATGTCCGGCTCGGCGGGGGCGTCCTGCGGGGTGGCGGCGGGGTTCCGGGAGGCGGGGACGGCGAGGGTCAGCAGGGCGGTCGTGGTGGTCTCGACGGTCTCGTGCCACTCCTCGGGGGAGAGGCGGGCGAGCCGGTCGTTCAGCACCGCGGTCTCGTGGGCGGCGAGCTCGATCTCGCGGGCGAGCCGCGCGGCGCGCTCGTGCAGGGCGGTGAGGCGCTCGTCGACGAACTCGGCCAGCTCCAGCCAGGCGTCGGCGGGCGTGCGGCGCAGTGGTTCGTCGCGGCGGCGGGGCGGCGGTACGGCGCGCAGTTCGGAGGTCCTGGCGATGGCGTCCAGGACCAGCTGGTGCCGGTCCCGCAGGGCCTCCCGGTGGTCCTCGGCCGCGTCCAGCCGCCGGCGCAGCTCGGGCAGTTCGGCGGGCTCGCGGAGTTCGGCGACCGCCTCCAGGCGGGCCTCGGTGACGGCGGCGCCGGCCGGGCCGGCGAGCACCCGGGCGCGCAGCGAGCGGGCGTCGAGGGTGTCGGGCAGGCCGGTCAGCCGGAGCCGTCCGCCCGGGGGCAGGACCGCCCGGGCCCGGCGGCGGCAGACCGCGCCGGCCGCGTGGACGACCACGGAGTCCAGCGCCGAGGGGACGGCGGGGACGGTGTGGGCGGGGCTTTCGGTGGTGCCGTTGGTGTTGCCTTTGGTGCCGTCGTCGTTGTGCGGTCGATGCTGGTCGCTGCTGTGTTGATCGTTCACCCGGCCAACCCCTTCGTCGCGTACCGTCGGCGGCCCATCCTGCCGTGCGGGGGCACCCGCGTCGCCGGATTTCCGCGTGCGCGCAGGCCCCGGCGTCGCGGCGGGCGCTCCGGGGTGCGGGCCGCGTGAGGGGGGACGGCCGGGGGCGGTGGCGCGGTTGCGGCCATTGCGGCACGGGCGGCGGTGGTGATGGGGGAGGATGGGTGGCGACCCGTTCCACGCAGTGACCGCCTTCGCGTAGTTCCGTGCCGTTCCGTGTACTTCCGTGCAGTTCCGTGAGGAGAGCCACCCCGCCATGCGCACAGCCGCCGTCGTCGGTACCGGACTCATCGGCACCTCCGCCGCGCTCGCCCTCACCGGACGGGGTCTGACCGTCCATCTGGAGGACGCAGACCCGGACGCCGCCCGCACCGCCGCCTCGCTGGGCGCCGGGACCACCGAGCCCGCCGACGGGCCGGTGGACCTCGCGATCATCGCGGTGCCGCCGGCGCTGGTCGGCAAGGTGCTCGCCGACTGCCAGCGCCGCGGGCTGGCGCGCTGCTACACCGATGTCGCCAGCGTGAAGGCCGGCCCGCGGGCGGAGATCGCCGCGCTGGGCTGCGACACCGCCCACTACATCGGCAGCCACCCGATGGCCGGGCGGGAGCGGTCCGGCCCGCTGGCCGCCCGCGCGGACATCTTCGAGGGCCGGCCGTGGGTGCTCACCCCCACGGCCGACACCGACACCGAGACGCTGAACGCCGTCCTCGAACTGGTCGCGCTCTGCGGGGCCGTGCCGATCGTCATGGACGCCGCGGCCCACGACCGCGCGGTGGCGCTGGTCTCGCACGCCCCTCAGTTGCTCTCCTCGCTGGTCGCCGCCCGCCTGGAGAAGGCCGACGAGACCGCCATAAGGCTCTCGGGCCAGGGCGTGCGGGACGTGACCCGGATCGCCGCCTCCAACCCCGCGATGTGGGTGGACATCCTCTCCGCCAACGCGGGCGCGGTCGCCGACGTGCTGGACGAGGTCGCCACCGACCTCGGCGAGACCGTCACCGCGCTGCGCGCCCTCCAGGCCGCCGAGGACGCCGAGCGGCGCGGCGGCGCGGCGGGCATCGAGGCGGTCATGCGGCGCGGCAACACCGGCCAGGCCCGGATCCCCGGCAAGCACGGCGCGCCGCCCACCCGGTACGAGACGGTCGCCGTCGTCCTCGGCGACCAGCCCGGCGAGCTGGGCCGGCTGTTCGGCGAGGTCGGCGCGGCGGGCGTGAACATCGAGGACGTCGACATCGAGCACTCCACCGGGCAGCAGGTGGGCTTCGTCCAGCTGTCGGTGGCGCCGGGGGCGGTGCGGCCGCTGACGGCGGCGCTGCGGGCGAGCGGGTGGAGTGTGCGGGACTGAGGTCCTGCGGCTTCGGCGGTGCTCGCCGGGCCGGCGGTGCTCGTCGTCCTGGCGGTGCTCGTCGGTCTGGCGGTGCTCGCCGTTCTGGCGGCTTCCCCATGGTGTCTGCGGGGTGCTCGCCGTCCTAGCGGTGTTCGCAGTGCTTCAGGGTGCTCTCGATGAGCGGCGGGACGGGTAGGGGCGGAGCGGGCCGGATACCGGCGGGGCCGGGTCGGGCGGCGGTCCATTAACCTTGTGGGAGACCATCCCCGGCTTCCCCGTGCTTCGGGTTGCCATGCTCAGAGATCAGAGAGAGGTTCGCGCCGTGGACACTGCCGACCGAGCGCACGCCCCGGTCGTCGTCGCCATCGACGGACCTTCCGGCTCCGGCAAGTCGACCGTCTCCCGGGCGGTCGCCGCCCGGCTGGGCCTGAGCTTCCTGGACACCGGTGCCATGTACCGGGCGATGACCTGGTGGATGCTGGCCAACGACGTCGACGTGAACGACCCGGAGGCGGTGGCCGTCGCGTGCGGCAAGCCGGTGATCGTGTCCGGCACGGACGCGGACGGCCCGACCATCACCGTCGACGGCCGGGACGTCGCCGGCCCGATCCGCGGCCCCGAGGTGACCGCGCACGTCAGCGCCGTCGCCGCGGTGCCGGCGGTGCGCGCCCGGCTGGTCGAGCTCCAGCGCGGCTGCGCCGGGGTCGCCGAGCGCGGCATCGTCGCCGAGGGCCGGGACATGGGGAGCGTGGTCTTCCCGGACGCCACCGTCAAGGTCTTCCTGACCGCCTCCGAAACGGCCCGCGCCGAGCGCCGCGCCGCGGAGCTGCGGGCCAAGGGCGTGGACGAGGCGACCATCACCGCGATGGCCGCCGACCTCGCGCGCCGGGACGCCGCGGACTCCTCGCGGGCGACCGCGCCGCTCACCCAGGCCGTGGACGCGGTCCTGGTGGACACCAGCGCGCTCACCCTGGAGCAGGTGATCGACCGGATCACCGCGCTGGTGGCGGAGCGGGCCGGCTCGGCACTCTCGGCCGTCTGAGAACGGCCAGGGCGGTCGGCCGACCGATCATCCGATCAACGGGGTGCCGTGGTGGCACCCTGAACCATTCGCGCTGCCCCGGGAGGGGCAGGTACGCACGGCGCGTCCCTGGGAAGGGCCGGGCCGGGAAACGGACAGTACGAACATGACCGCAGAGCACTCCACCGCCGGGCACGGCGAGCTGGACGCCGCCGACTATGCCGAGTTCATGGCGCTCGCCGCCGAGGAGGGCTTCGACCTCGACGACGTCGACGGCGACGGCGCCCACGCCCCGCTGCCGGTGCTGGCCGTCGTCGGCCGCCCGAACGTGGGCAAGTCGACCCTGGTCAACCGCATCATCGGCCGCCGCGAGGCCGTCGTCGAGGACAAGCCCGGCGTCACCCGCGACCGCGTCACCTACGAGGCCGCCTGGAACGGCCGCCGCTTCAAGGTCGTCGACACCGGCGGCTGGGAGATCGACGTCCTCGGCATCGACGCCATGGTCGCCGCCCAGGCCGAGCTCGGCATCGAGCAGGCCGACGCGGTGCTGTTCGTCGTCGACGCCACCGTGGGTGCCACCGACACCGACGAGGCCCTGATCAAGATCATCCGCCGGGCCGGCAAGCCGACCGTGCTCTGCGCCAACAAGGTCGACGGCCCGTCCACCGAGGCCGAGGCCGCCTACCTCTGGTCGCTCGGCCTCGGCGAGCCGTACCCCGTCTCCGCCCTGCACGGCCGCGGCTCCGGCGACCTGCTGGACGCCGTGATGGCCGCGCTGCCCGAGGCCCCGCCGCAGACCTTCGGCGACGCCGCCCCCGGCGGCCCGCGCCGCATCGCGCTGATCGGCCGGCCGAACGTCGGCAAGTCCAGCCTGCTCAACAAGGTCGCCGGCGAGGAGCGGGTGGTCGTCAACGAGCTGGCCGGCACCACCCGTGACCCGGTCGACGAGATGATCGAGCTCGGCGGCAAGACCTGGAAGTTCGTCGACACCGCCGGCATCCGCCGCCGGGTCCACCTGACCGCCGGCGCCGACTTCTACGCCTCGCTGCGCACCTCCGCCGCGCTGGAGAAGGCCGAGGTCGCGGTCGTCCTGGTGGACGCCAGCGAGACCCTGGCCGAGCAGGACACCCGGATCATCTCGATGGCCGTCGAGGCCGGGCGCGCCGTCGTCATCGCCTACAACAAGTGGGACCAGCTCGACGAGGAGCGCCGCTTCTACCTGGAGCGCGAGATCGAGCGCGACCTCGTCCAGGTGCAGTGGGCCCCGCGGGTGAACGTCTCGGCGAAGACCGGCCGGCACATGGAGAAGCTCGTCCCGGCGATCGAGACCGCGCTGGAGGGCTGGGAGACCCGCATCACGACCGCGCGGCTGAACGCCTTCCTCGGCGAGCTGGTGGCCGCCCACCCGCACCCGATCCGGGGCGGCAAGCAGCCGCGCATCCTGTTCGGCACCCAGGCGGGCGTCCGTCCGCCGCGCTTCGTGCTGTTCGCGTCGGGCTTCCTGGAGGCGGGCTACCGCCGGTTCGTCGAGCGCCGGCTGCGTGAGGAGTTCGGCTTCGTCGGCACGCCGATCTCGATCTCGGTGCGGGTGCGCGAGAAGCGCAAGAAGAAGTAGCGGTCTCCGGCGGTGCGGAAGGGCCCCGTCGGCCGGTCTCGGGACCGGTCGGCGGGGCCCTTCCGTCGTCGCTGCGGCGGGCGCGGCGGGTGCGGCGCTTCAGCGGCGGTCGCCGCCGCCCGGGGGGAGGGAGAGCAGGCTGCGGTGGCGGCCGCCGCTGCTCGTGCCCGCGGGCGGGGCGGGCGCGGGCACCGGGACCGTCACCGGTGCCGGCGCCGGGACGTGCGCGGCCACCGGTGGCGGGGCGGCGCCCAGGTAGCCGGCCGCGACCCAGCCCTGGCCGGTGCCCTCCTGGGCGACGGGCGGGCGGCCGGGGGCGGGGGTGGGGTGGAAGCCGGTGGCGTACGGGCCGGCGCTTTCGTTGGTGTGGCCATGGCCCTGCCCCTGACCCTGCCCCTGGCCCGGGTCGTGGGGGTGGGGGCGTGGGTGGGCCGGGTGGCCGGTGTGGCCGAAGGGGTGGTCGGCCGGGCCGGTGTGCTCGGGGCCGTTCGGCCGGATCGGCATGAACTGCGGGATGCCGACCGCCTGCCCCGCGTACGTCTGGAAGGCCTGGTGCTGCGGCGGGTACGGGCGCGGGTCGATGCGCGCCGGGGCGGCGTCCCGGACGGCGAAGCCGGTGAACCTCAGGTCCTCCTCGCCGGAGCGGTCGCCCGGCAGCGCGCGGAAGAGCCGTCGGTACTCGGAGTACAGCTCGTCGTAGATCGGCGTCGTCGAGTGCGGGTGCTCCGCGTCGTACGACGGGCGCATGCCCGGGATCGAGCGGGAGGCGGGAGTGGGCCGCCGGGGGGAGGCGGGGACGTCGTAGCTGTACACGCAGGGCCCAACGAGCGAGGGCGCCGGGGGATGCGGGTGGGGAGGCGGGCGCGGCCGGGGGCGGCGGGGCCGCGGGGCCGGTGTTCGGCGGGCCCCGCGGCCTCTCCGCGGCGCGGCGTCGGCCGGGGTGAGGCGTCGGCCAGAGTGCGGCTTCGGCCGGGGCGCAACCTCGGCCGGGGTACGGCTCAGGTGCCGGCGAGCGGGAGGGAGGCGGCGACCACCTGGCCCAGCGTCACCGCCCGCTCCAGCGCCTGGCGCAGCAGGTCCTCGCGCGGCTGCCGGCCGACCGTCCCGGCCGGGACGGCGTACATGGTGACCTCGCCGAGTTGGTTGGCGGCGAACCGCCAGGCATCGGTCACCTGGAGCGGCTGGTGGGCCTGCCACCAGCCAGTGCTGCCGCCGGAGGCCGAGGGCTGGAGGACCGCGTGCAGCTTGCCCATCGCGACCAGCACCGACCAGCCGGGCAACTGGTCCGGCGTCTTGTCGAGGTCGGTGACCGGCTGGAAGCCCGCGTCCTGGAGCAGGTCGAGGAACTCGTCCTCGCCGGTGATGGTGCCCGGGCGGCCGACCGGGCCGGTCGGCTCGACGACCAGGGAGGCGTGGCCGGTGTCGCCGTGCAGGACCAGCCCGCAGGTGATGCCGAGGATCGCGGCCTGCCCGGGCGTGCCGGGCCGCCCGGCGGACGGGTCGCCGGCCGCGTCCGGCGCCGGGGCGGGGGCCGGGATCGGCGGTTGCGGCTGCGGGTGGGCGGGGCCGGCCTCGGCGGACGGGCCGCCCTGGGACTGGCTGATGCTGCGGACGGCGCCCGCCAGCTGCTCCTCGGAGACCGGGACCACCTGGGAGGGGATGCAGCGGGCGTGCGCGAAGGCCAGGACGGCCGTCTCCTCGCCGACGAACAGCACGGTGCTGGTGGGCTCCTGGAACGCGTCGCCGGGCGTGCGGCAGGAGGTGCACTCGTAGCTGTCGGGCGCGTGGGCGCCGCCGAGCAGGCGGTCGGCCTCGTCGTCGCCGATCTCGGAACGGACCTCGTCGCTGACGTCGAGCATGCGCGGCACTGGGTGTCTCCTCGGTGCGGTTTCTGGGGTCGGATCGGTGCGGTGTCGGAAGTCGGGGCGGTGCGGTTTCGGGGGTCGGGCCGGGTGGGCGGTTGGCCGACCCTGTTCGAGCCGGGGGCGGGGGCGGCCCGGCCGTCCTGCCCAACGGGCCCTTGTGGCAGGGGTCACGGGTGGGGGACCGGGGTGACGGGAATTGCCCCTGATTCGATCGCGGAGGGTGCCGGTGGCATCGCAATGTGTCGATCTCGGTGGCGAGACTGCCGGAATCGAAGTGTGAGGTGAGCCACGGCCTGCGGATGTTTGATCTAGGAAATGTCGCTCAAAACGGACATTAAGGACATGAATGCCGGGCCGTTACCGGCGGTAATCCCCCGCTGAGCTGGGGAGACCCGTAAGTGTTTGGATCCCCGGCGGCCGACTCGTAGCTTCTTTGGCGGTGCAACGAGCACCACCCGGGTTCACCCCCGACGCACAGCCCGCCGGTTCGTCCGGCGCCGGCCGTGCCCGCCGATGCGACCGCTCGAACAGGTCGCCGGTGCGTGGCGGGTGGCCAGGGGCGGCGCGGGACGTCAGACACGTCTCCGGCCGCCCGACGGACGCGGCGAGCGATTCCAGTCCCCCTCCAGGGCTTGGTTCCGCATGCCCGCCCGGGGCTGTCGAGAGGAACCTCATGACCTTCCGTAACGAGTCCGCCGCTGCCACCACCACCGCCGCCACCAAGCGCAACCGCGTCCGGATGGCTGTCGTGGCGGGCGCCGCTGTCGCGGCCCTGCCGGTGGCCGGCCTCGTCACGGCCACCTCGGCCTCCGCCGCTTCCGTCTCCACCTGGGACGCCGTCGCCCAGTGCGAGAGCGGCGGCAACTGGGCCATCAACACCGGCAACGGTTTCTACGGCGGTCTGCAGTTCACCTCCAGCACCTGGGCCGCCTTCGGCGGCACCGCCTACGCCCCGCAGGCCAACCTGGCCACCAAGGCGCAGCAGATCGCCGTCGCCGAGAAGGTCCTCGCCTCGCAGGGTCCGGGCGCCTGGCCCGTCTGCTCCGTCAAGGCCGGCCTGACCAAGGGCGGCGCCCCGGCCGCGGTCGACACCTCCGCCCCCGCCGCGAAGCCGGCCGCCCCGGCCGCCACCCCGAAGCCGGCCGCGCCGAAGCCCGCCGAGGCCCCGAAGGCCGCCGCCGCCGCGCCGAAGGCCGCCGAGGCCCCCAAGGCCGCCGTCGCGCCGAAGGCCGCCCCGAAGGCCGCTCCGAAGGTCGACAAGGCCGCGAAGCCGGCCAAGGGCGCCTACACCGTCAAGGCCGGTGACACGCTGAGCACCATCGCCGCCGCGCAGGGCGTCGACTGGCACGACCTGTACAACAAGAACGCCAAGGTCATCGGCGCCAACCCGAACCTGATCTTCCCGGGCCAGACCCTCAGCGTCTGATCCGACTGAGCTGACCGGTTCGACCGGTTCGACCGGTTCGACCGGTCCGATCGGTTCGGCCGCCCGGTCTGGTCGCCGGGTCCGTCCGACCCTCCGGTCCGATCACCTTGTCCGACGGCCGCCTCCGCGCACTGCGGAAGGCGGCCGTCGGCGTGCGGGCCGCTGCGGCGCGGGCCGTTGTCGGAGGGGTGCGCGAGGATGGGGGAGTGACCCAGGGCGAGCTGTTCGGCGCGTTCGACGGCTCCTTCGACGATGACGACGGTGCCGCTACCGGGCGAGGGCGCTCCGAGCCGGCGTCCGGCGCCGTGCTGCTCCCGGGCTGGCTGGACGCGGCGGCGCAGTCGCGGCTGGTCGCCGCCTGCCGCGAGTGGGCCCGCCCGCCCGCCGGGATGCACACCGTCCGGATGCCCACCGGCGGGCTGATGTCCGTGCGGATGGTCAGCCTGGGGTGGCACTGGTACCCGTACGGCTACTCCCGCACCGCCGAGGACGGCGCGCCGGTCAAGCCGTTCCCGCCCGGGCTCGGTGCGCTGGCCCGGCAGGCGGTGGCCGAGGCGTACGGCGCGGACGCCGGCGAGGTCGCGGGCGCGGCCGGGTACGCGCCGGACATCGCGATCGTCAACCACTACCCGCACGGCGCCAGGATGGGCCTGCACCAGGACCGCGACGAGCGGACGGACGCCCCGGTGGTCTCGCTTTCGCTCGGTGACACGTGCGTCTTCCGGCTCGGCAACACCGAGACCAGGACCAGGCCGTGGACCGACCTGGAGCTGCGCAGCGGGGACCTGCTGGTGTTCGGCGGGCCGGCCAGGTTCGCGTACCACGGGGTGACACGGACCCTGCCCGGGACGGCGGACCCGGCGCTGGGGCTGACCGGGCGGCTGAACATCACCGTACGGCAGTCGGGGCTCTGAGCGCCGCCCGTCCGCCGGGTGCCCGCCGCCCGGTGCCCGCCGCCGCCGGGCGCCCGCAGGCGCCCGTGTTCGGCATCGTTCGACCTCGTTCGAGTGAATCGGCGTCCGTGGCCCCGGTGTGGGGAATGCCCCGGCTCGCTGAGGAATTCGATTGAGCTGGAGAATTCGAGAGAACGGGTTGCGGCAGCCGGGCGGAAGACCTCCGGCCGGGCGGCGGCCCGGAGAGGACGTGTTCCATGGGTACCCCGGTCGACGATCTCGTCGCGCTGCTGGACCTTGAGCAGATCGAGCTGAACATCTTCCGCGGGCGCAGCCCCGAGGAGGCGCTCCAGCGCACGTTCGGCGGACAGGTCGCCGGCCAGGCACTGGTCGCGGCGGGCCGCACCGTGGACGGCGACCGGCCGGTCCACTCGCTGCACGCCTACTTCCTGCGCCCCGGTGTGCCCGGGGTGCCGATCGTCTACCAGGTGGACCGGCTGCGGGACGGCCGCTCGTTCACTACCCGCCGGGTGCTGGCGATCCAGGGCGGACGGTCGATCTTCGCGCTGACCGCGGACTTCCACGCCCCGGAGCCGGACAGCATCGAGCACCAGTTCCCGATGCCCGAGGTCCCGGCCCCCGAGAAGCTGCCCAGCGCGCTGGACGAGGTCGGCTCCCGGCTGGGTGAGCTGCCCCCGTTCATCAGCCGGCGCCAGCCGTTCGACATCCGCTACGTCGACCGGCTGCGCTGGACCACCGAGGAACTGGAGGGCGTCGAGGCGCGCAGCGGCGTCTGGCTGCGGACCAACGGCGAGCTGCCCGACGACCCGCTGATCCACGTCTGCGCGCTCACCTACGCGAGCGACATGACCCTGCTGGACGCCGTCCGGGCCCCCGTGGAGCCGCTCTGGGGCACCCGTCACTTCGACATGGCCTCGCTCGACCACGCGATGTGGTTCCACCGGCCGTTCCGGGCCGACGACTGGCTGCTCTACCAGCAGGAGTCGCCGATATCCCACGGCGCCCGGGGCCTGGCGCGCGGGCAGATCTTCGACCGGAGCGGTCAGCTGGTGGTGTCGGTGGTGCAGGAGGGCCTGTTCCGCCGGATCAAGGACTGACCGGTCGGGCATGACCTGCCGGTGTGACCGGGGTGTGGAGCGGTGTGGAGCCGTGTGGCCGGCGGGTTGAGCGGTGTGACGGCCGGGCGACGGATCCGGTCGCGGGAATGCCCGGCCGGGGTGTCGGATGTTCGATGGGGTGACGGAGTACGGACGGCCCGCCCGGCGGGCCCTGGACCACAGTGGGAGGGCGAGCCGATGACGGCGACGGCCGCGGAGGAATGGAAGCACTGGAGCGATCGGCGGGCTGCGACGGTCAGCGCTCCGCACGGTCAGCTGGCGCTCACCGGCACGTACTGGCTGGAGGCCGAGCCCGCGGAGATCCCCGGGCTGCCCGGGGTCTGGTGGACCGACGCCGAGGGCGTCCGGGTCCGGGCGGCGGGGGCCGACGGCCTGGTCGTCGCTGGCACGGCCGCCCCCGTCGACGGCGAGGTGCTGCTGCGCCCGGACACCGACCCGGCGGCGGACACCGCGACGCTGGGCGAGCTGCTGCTGGTGCCGATCGAGCGCGAGGGTGAGCTGGCGCTGCGGGTCTTCGACCCGGCGGCGCCCCGGCGGGCGTCGTTCGCCGGGATCTCCGCCTACCCCTACTCTCCGGAGTGGGCCGTCCCCGCGGTCTTCACCCCGTTCGAGGGCGAGCAGGCGCAGGCGGTGATCGTCCCCAACGCCGACGGCAAGGAGCGCCCGCTGGCCGTCACCGGCCGGATCGCGTTCACCGTCGCGGGCGAGCACCGCACCCTGACGGTCGGCCGCTCGGCGAACGGCCTGAGCGGTGTGATCGCCGACGCCACCAGCGGGCGGGACACCTACCGGTTCCGGTTCATCACGCTGCCCGCGCCGGACCAGGACGGGCGCACGGTGCTGGACCTGAACCGCGCCTACCTGCCGCCCTGCGCCTTCGCGGACCACTTCATCTGCCCGTTCCCGCCGCCCGGCAACCGGCTGGACTTCGCGGTGGAGGCGGGCGAGAAGCAGGTCCTCACCCGGTAGCGGTCGCCGGTGCCGTGGTTGGCCGGGCCCGGACCTCCGGGCTCGGCCAACTGCGCGTCTTTCCATCCTCGTTGACACTCCCCGGGGAGCATGCCACGCTGATCGATAGCAAGCTACCTATGTTCTTCGAGAAGCTTCTCCGGGGGGAGATCCCAGTCATGTCCACCACCGCCACTACGCGCGCCCGCGTCACCGGGTTCCAGAGGTTCGGCAACAGGATGATGGAGGTCTTCCACGGGATCGGCCTGCCGGTCGGCCCGATGCAACTGCTGAAGGTGAAGGGCCGCAACTCCGGCCGGGAGTACACCAATCCGGTCGCGCCGGTGAAGGTCGGCGGTGCGACGTACATCCTCCAGGCGTTCCCCGGGTCGGACTGGGTGAAGAACGTCCGGGCGGCGGGGGAGGGGGTGCTGGTCCGCGGGCGCAAGGCGCGGCGGGTCAGGCTGGTGGAGGTGCCGCCGCAGGATCGCGGGCCGATCGCCAGGGAGTTTCCGACCCAGGTCCCGATGGGCGCCGGCATCTTCGTGAAGAACGGCGTGGTCCCGGACAAGCGCCCGGAGAGCTTCGAGCGGGCGGCGCCGGAGATCCCGGTGTTCCGCGTCGTCCCCCTCTGACCGTCCGCGACCGTCCGTTCGCGACCGTCCGTCCGCTACGGTCCGGCCGTCCGACCTGCCGTCCGGCGCTACGCTGCACGGACGGTCTCGTGACGAGTGGGAGGTTCGGATGCCCGGCCGGCAGAGCGCAGAACAGGTCGCCGCCGAGGCGGACGCCGGCCCGGCATGGCTGCGCGGCAGCGTCGCGCCCAAGCTGCACCTGACCGCGAAGTCCTGTCGGGCGTTCTTCGAGGAGCGCCTCGCCGAGGCCGGCACGACCTTCGCGGCATGGACGGTGCTCGCCGCCCTGAAGCTGGAGGGCCCGATGATCCAGCGGGCCCTCGCCCAGCACCTGAGCATCGAGGGCCCGACGCTCTCCCGCCACCTGGAGTCGATGGAGCGGCGCGGCCTGGTGGTGCGCAAGCGCACCGGCGCCGACCGCCGCGCGGCGACCGTGGAGATCGCGCCCGAGGGCGAGGAACTGTACGAGCGGATCTCCTCGGTCGCCGTGCGGAGCCAGCAGGACATGCTCAAGGGCCTCAGCGGCCAGGAGGTCGCCCAGCTCGCGACGCTGCTGGACCGGATCCTGGAGAACGTCGGCCCGCGCTGACGCCGGGGCGTGCCGGCACCGGGGGCGCGCACCCCACCCCGGTGTCGGCGGCCGGGCCGGGCGGGGCCACGATGGTCCACTGTGTCGACCAATCATCCTGCCAATTCCGAGGCCGACGGGGCCTCACCGCCCACTCCTTCCGACGCCGTCCCCACCCCTCCTCCCGCCCCTTCTCCCACCCCTTCCTCCGCCTCTTCTCCCGTCTCTTCGCCCACCTGGTACCGACGGCTCGCCCGTAGCACCTTCGCCGACCTGAGCCCGCTGCGCGACCACGCCGACTACCGGCGGGTCTGGTTCGGACAGTCCGTCTCCTCGGTCGGCCAGCAGATGACGGCCGTCGCCGTCTCCGTCCAGGTCTACGACCTGACCGGCTCCACCTTCGCCACCGGCCTGGTCGGCCTCTTCTCGCTCGTCCCGCTGGTCGCCTTCGGCCTCTACGGCGGAGCCATCGCCGACACCGCCGACCGCCGCCGCCTCGGCCTGATAGGCGCGGCAGGCCTCTCCGCCGTCTCCGCCGTCCTGGCCGCCCAGGCGCTCGCCGGCCTCGGCCTGGTCGCGGTCCTCTACGCGGCCGTCGCCCTCCAGGCCGGCTTCTTCGCACTCGCCTCACCCGCCCGCTCGGCGATGATCCCGCGCCTGGTCCCCGCCCACCAGCTCCCCGCCGCCAACGCCCTGAACACCGTCAGCATGAACCTCGGCCTCACCGTGGGCCCCATGCTCGGCGGCGTCCTCATCGGCGCCTTCGGCGTCCAGGCCGCCTACCTCGTCGACACCGTCGCCTTCGGAGCCACCCTCTACGCGATGTGGCGCCTGCCCGCCATGCTCCCGCTCGGCGAACGCAAGGGCCGGGCCTCCGTCCTCGACGGCCTCCGCTTCCTGCGCGAGCAGCCCAACCTGCGCACCAGCTTCCTCGCCGACCTGGCCGCAATGATCTTCGGCATGCCGCGCGCCCTCTTCCCGGCCCTCGCCGTCACCTTCTACGGCGGCGACGCCCGCACCGTGGGCCTGCTCGCCGCCGCCCCCGCCGTCGGCGCCCTGGCCGGCGCCCTCTTCTCCGGCTGGGTCGGCCGCATCCACCGCCAGGGCGCCGCCGTCCTGGCCGCCGTGATCGCCTGGGGCCTCGCCATCGCCGCCTTCGGCCTGGTCCGCAACCTCTGGCTCGGCCTCCTCCTGCTCGCCGCCGCCGGCTGCGCCGACACCATCAGCATGATCTTCCGCAACACGATGATGCAGGTCGCCGCCCCGGACGACATGCGCGGCCGCCTCCAGGGCGTCTTCATCGTGATCGTCGCCGGCGGCCCCCGCCTCGGCGACTTCGAGTCCGGCGCCGTCGCCTCCCTCACCAGCCCGACCGTCTCCGTCGTCAGCGGCGGCCTCGCCTGCGTCGCCGCCATCCTCCTCCTCGCCGCCCGCCGCCCCGCCTTCCTCCGCTACGACGCCCGCCACCCCACCCCCTGACCACCCCACCCCCACAACCCTGCAGCGAGCACCCCCCGACGTGCTGTATTGTTTTCCTCGTCGCCGGGACAACCGGCCGACAAGGTCGAGAAACCCGAAGCAGAGCCCCCCAGGCTCCGCCCGGGCCACGAGACCACGGGACGTGGCGCAGCTTGGTAGCGCACTTGACTGGGGGTCAAGGGGTCGCAGGTTCAAATCCTGTCGTCCCGACAGTGATGTCGGAAGGCCGTTGATCGGGAGAAATCCCAGATCAGCGGCCTTTTGTGCTGCCAACCTCTTGATGCTGCCACCTCTCCCTGCCATGCTTCGGGCGATCTTGCCAGGGACCAGTCGGGGACCGCAGTACCGGCCGGGTAGAGCGGGGAGGGCAATTGGGCAGAGCCTCGTCGGGGAAGAAGGCGGCGCGCGAAGCCGGGAGGACCCGGGACCACACGGTGCCGCAGATGTACCTGCGGCGGTTCGCCGAGCACCGCGGCCGACGTCAGCACGAACTCACCGTGCGCAGGACCGTCGGCATTGACGCGCCGTTCCCTGCGATGGCCGGCAACATCCTTGCCGAGCGCGGCTATTACTGGGGGACCACTCTGGAAGGTGTGCCTCACCACGCGGTCGAGGAACTCTTCTCGCAGCTCGAAACCAATGCGAAACCTGTCTTCGACGCCATGCTGGACGCCCCCGAGGGGGCACTGCCCCAGCGGTGGCCGCTGACGGTCGACGAGCGACTTCGCCTGGCGGAGGAGTTCGGGCCCCTCGTGTGTCCGAAGGCGACGCCAGGAGACTGTTCTGCTGGGGGGTGAGGCTCAGGTGGTGTCCGTGCCCCGGAATACGCTGGGCGGCCATGGACTGGCTGGAGCGGGTGGCGAAGCTGAGACGGTGACGAACAACGACGTTCGGGCGCCGCACAAACCGTTGCTGCTGTACGTGCTGGGCAGCTTCCAGCGCGATGCCGACGGCGAACTGAGGTACAGCGCCGTCGAGCAGGAGCTGAAGCGGCTGCTCGAGGAGTACGGGCCGTCCCATCCGACCACTCCCGCGTACCCGCTCGATCACCTGGTCAGTGACGGCGTCTGGGAGGTCAGGACCGATCAGGGGCTCGGGAGTCCGGGAAGTGGCGTGCGGGTCCTGCGCTCCAGCGGCGCGACCGGCAGGCTCGCGCCCGAGCTGCGGACGGCTCTGCGGAAGGAGCCGGCGCTCCTGGGCCGGTTGGCGCGGGTGCTGCTGGATTTCCACTTCCCGCCGTCACTGCACGCCGACCTGTGCGAGGCCGTCGGACTCGACCTGGACCCGGTCGAGGCCGCAGGCGTGACCGGAGGCCCGGGCGGGACGGGGCGGGCGGCGCGACGGCAGCGGGATCGGCGGATGCGTGAACTCGTCCTGACCGCGTATGAGTTCCAGTGCGCCTTCTGCGGCTACGACGGGATGCTGGGCGCGAGCACGGTCGGCCTGGAGGCGGCGCACGTGCGCTGGTGGTCGCACGACGGGCCGGACGAGGTCGACAACGGCCTGTGCCTGTGCTCGCTGCACCACAAGCTGTTCGACAAGGGCGTCCTGGGCCTGGGGGAGGGCCGCCGCATACTCGTCTCACAGCGCTTCGTCGGGCGCAGCGCGGCCAGCAGGCAGCATGTGCTCGCCCTGTCCGGACGGCCGATCACCGGCCCGCAAGCGGGGGTTCCTCCGGTCGCGGGCCAGCACCGGCAGTGGCACGCCGAACAGGTCTTCCGGGGCGAGGCCCGGGAGCCACTCACCCCGGCGTATGCGGGGTGACAGCGGCGGCACGGTCGCTGACGTGTCAGCGACCGTGCGCTGTTCGACTCCATCTCGGGCGGCCCGTCCCCGACCGTGCAGACTGGAGACGGCGCCGTGTGTTCCGCCCGGAATCAGTGAGCGGTCATCGGCCGTGGGCGGCTCTGCTCCGTCTCGATCCGTCCTTCCTGCTGCCCGGTGACCAGCTCCCGCAGTTTGAAGCGCGTCTCCGGATCCGTCGAGTACACCACCGTGCCGATCATTCCCCGCGTCAGCAGCACCTTGTAGGTGTTGCGGATCAGGCGGTCGATGTCGGCGTCGGTGGTGGACTTGCGGAACACGGGGTCCTTGGACGCCGTCCGGTCGGTGATCCACCGGTCGGTGCGCCAGACGAGGTCCGGCCCGAGGATGACGCCGCTCCAGTCGTACTCGAAACCCTGGGCGGTGTACACGCAGCCGACCTGGCCGAAGCCGGCCGGGTCGGTGGCCCACAGCGCGGCCGGCGGGGCGCCGGCGATCGAGCGGTCGCCGTACACGTTCCACGGACGGGCCCAGTCGCCGATGTGCACGTCGAGGGGGAGCGGGTCCCCCGGAGCCACCTTCGTCGTCCACTTCCAGCAGTACCCGGCCGACATGCGCGCACCGTACCCCTCCGCGCGCCGGGCCTCGAGGAAGGACTCCAGTTCCTGGGGGCTGTCGACCACCTCCAGGGCGACCTTGCCGTCGGGCTCCCAGCCGACCGGGCCACCGGGCTCGAGGTTCAGCAGGCGCACCACCCAGTTCAGGTAGGCGTCACTGCCGCCGCAGCGGAACTGGCTGTCCAGCTCCACCACCTGGCACTCCAGGCCCTTCACGGCTGCGGCGGCCCGAATCTGGGCCACGGTGCCCATCTCACCCGGCCGGACGACCTGGTGCTCGTCCAGCAGGAACACCGGCACGCGGGCCGCGTCGATCAGCTCCTCGATCTGGGCCTTCCCTGTGCGCTGGGCAGCCCGCGTGTAGCGGTTCGCCGACGTCTCCCGGATCCGGTGCGCCTCGTCGCAGATCAGCACGTCCAGACCATTGCGCTCGGCGGTCATGAAGCTGTTGAAGTACTTGAACAGCTCCTGCACCTCACGCTTCCGCGCGCCGGCGATCCGACGCATGGTCGTGGTGAACGAGCTGGACCCGGTCGCGTGCAGGGCCGTGACGCCACGCCGGTACAGATCACCCAGGAGGGACAGCGCGATGACGCTCTTCCCGGTACCCGGGCCGCCTGTGATGACGACGACCTCCTTGTGGTCGGAATGCTGCGCCTGGCGGACCGCGCGCAGCACCAGCTCGTAGGCGACTCGCTGCTCGTCCAGCAGCACGAACTGCTCGCGCTCGCGGACCTCGTCGGCGGCGACCGTCATCAGTTGCTTGGACGGGGCCACCTTGCCCGCGAGCAACTGGTCCGCCGCCTCCGCGCCGGAGACCGGCTTCAGCTTCGAGCGGAGGTACTGGACGAACTCTCCGCGGCGCTCGGCGGTGAAGAGTCGGCCGCGCTCGTCCTGCGGCACTTCGTAGAGGCCCTGGACGCCGAACTCCGTGGCGTTGTGGAGGAAGGCCACTCCGGACAACCGCTCGGGGTGGTCGGCGAGTGCGCCGTTGAAGGAGATCAGGTAGTCGCAGTAGCCGCGGACCTGCTCGATCGGGTTCAGCACCGGCCGGGTGTACGCGTCCACCCGGCAGAGCAGCGGCTCGCCGTCCTCCGGGGCCGCGTTGCTCCACTGCTTGAGCTCGACCACCACGTACGACGGCTCGCCCGTGCCCGGGTGGACGCCGGCGAGTATGACGTCGGCGCGCTTGCTGTTGAGCGGCAGCGAGTACTCGAGGAGTACCTCCACCATGTCGAGTCCGGCGTCCAGCAGCGCGTTGGTCAGAACCGGGATGCTCCGCTCCCAGGAGCGCACCTCGGACGGGCTCGGCTTGTGGCCGTGCTTGTGGACGAACTGGTCGATGAGACGCACGAACAGTGATCCGGACAGGCTCTCGGCGGCGACCGCGGACGCGGAGTCGCGGAACAGCAAGACATGCTCCCAGGCAGCACGAAGTGACTCGTGCGGGTGGGGGCATGTCCCGGAAGGGAAGCCCGGCGGGCCGCGCTGATGACTGGGCCAACCTATAACGGAGTGCCTGAGCGGGTGTCCGAACACTTGGGCTTCCAGTGGCGCGGGACGGATCCCGACGTTTTTTCGACCAGCGACCGGATTCTCTCCCACGGGGTGAGGTCCGCCACGTAGGTGGGCAGCGGGAAGACGGTGAGCCAGTCGGCGTTCGAGGTGATGAGCTCCCGTGACGGCCTGGGCAGGTGGAGGCGGACGCTGTCCCAGCCCAGCACGATCGGGCCACCGAGAGCTGGAGCCGGGTGCAAACGAGCAGGTCCCCGAGATCCGAGCCGGGCCTCGGGCACCCAGGCGGCCCTTCAGCCGGACTCCGATCTCTCCGAGCTGCCGGCAGGCCCGGTGCCACCACTGGACGGCAAGCCGACCGCCTGCCCGGGAGGCTTTGCACGGGTGGACCTTCGCCCGGTCGATCTCTTGACGGGTATGCCGTCGATGAGCATTGTGTACCGACGGCCGCTTCTGCATCTAGGATCTGCGGTACTGTTTGCGGCCCGACAGGCTTCCCGCTGAGGACATGCCCCCAACCCGCACGAATCACTCGTGGTCTGGTCTGGGGGAGTCCCTTCGTGCCCATGCTCCTGCTGAAGTTGTCGGCGCAGGATCTGCTCACTCTGAACTCGCGTCGCCGGATGGTGCCGCATCTTGCCGAACGGTGGCGAAAGTTCCGGGAGCACGAGGCTTCGGAGACGGAGCGGTTGGCGTGGGCGGAGAGTCTGATTTGTCTGGCGAACGATTTGGTCGCCGCTGATCGTGGCAATGTGCAGATGGTCGTCGAGTGCGCCGCGACTGCCGACGAGGACATCAAGGGGAGCAGTCCCAGGCTTGTGGACGTCGTCCTGGTGGGCCGCCATCCACGCGAGGATCGGCCGTCCGTCCAATTGGTGGAGCTGAAGCGTTGGTCGACGGTGACCAGAGTCGAGCGGGCCATCGCGGACCAGATCTACGTGGCGGGCCTGGCGAAGCCCAAGAAGCACCCTGCGCTTCAACTGCGCGAGTACTACCATGCGTTCACCGGCAGCCAGGGCCCCTTCGGCATGGTCGACATCGAGTGCGGCGGCTTCGCCTATCTGCACAACGCCACCGAGGACTCGGTCCGTCCACTGATCGACGTGGACGCACCGACGGGTGTCTATGCGCAAGTGTATACCGGTGATCGTCGCCGCCAGTTGTTGACCGACTTGCAGGGACACTTTGCCGCCGACGGCGGCGGCACCGAGGCCGAGCTGCTACTGCAGGGCATCGGAGTGCGCAATACACCGCTGCTCGACGCGATGATGTGGTCCCGGGGTACGGACACGGTCTTCACCCTGCGCGGCCGGCAGAAGGAGGTGGCTGATCGGATCCTGGAGACAGCTGCCAAGGTACTTCCCTCCTCGAAGCAGTCCGCGCTGGTTCCGGACGAGCGACGAGTAGTTTTCCTGGTGACCGGTGGCGCAGGCACCGGCAAGAGCGCCATCGGCCTGCAAGTCAAGGCGGAACTGGAGGCCGCCGGCCGGAACGTCAACTACGCCAGCGGGAGCAGGGCCTTCAATGCGGCGATGCAGGAGCACGTCGGTGTCGGTGACCGGGAGTTCAAGGAGACCTTCACCTACTTCTTCGATTACGTCACGACGCCCGACCCGCTGCTCGATGTTCTGATCTGTGATGAGGCACACCGACTCCGTGACCGCTCCGAGAACCGGTTCTGGCCGCCGGAGAAGCAGGGATCTCGGCCGCAGGTGGACGAACTCCTCGATGCGTCCCGGCTGACGGTGTTCTTCCTCGACGAAGGCCAGGTCGTTCGTCCGAAGGAGGTCGGTACGGTCGATCTGATCCAGCAGGCGGCTGATCGGCGCGGAGCCAAGGTGGTGCGGTACGGCCTCCGCGAGCAGTTCCGATGTGGTGGCAGTGACGCGTACGTCCGCTGGGTGCACGCGCTGCTCGGTATGTCGGATGACGAACCTGAGCACTGGACGCCGGACGGCTTGATGCATGTCGAGGTGGTGGACACGCCGGACGCGCTCAGGGACATCATTCTCGGCGAGGAGAGCGCCGGGGCATCTGCGCGTATGGTTGCCGGCTACTGCTGGCCTTGGACCGAGCCTCTGGGCCGGGAGAAGCGACTGGAGCGGGATGTCAGGATCGGTGACTGGCACGAGCCGTGGAACGCGAAGAGCGACAGCTTCTGCGCGGACGGCGTCCCGCCCGGTGTCAGGTGGTCGATGCACAAGAACGGCATCGGCCAGATCGGCTGTGTGTACACCGCACAGGGCCTCGAGTGGGACTGGTGCGGAGTGATTATGGGCGATGACATGGTGCGCCGGGCCGACCAGTGGGTATTCCGCCGAGGCAAGGAGACGGAGAAGTCGGCGCAAGGTGTAAGACGGGTGAGAGTCCCAGGATCGCTTGATCCGAAGGTCAGTGCGAGCAGCGTCGGTGACGATGAGTTCGCCCGCCTGATTCGGCACGCCTACCACGTGCTGATGACTCGGGCGAGCCGGGCGACGGTGCTCTATTCCACGGACGAGGAGACCCGGGCCTACCTCAAGGGCCTTGTCGGGGAGACCGAGATCCACGGATTGCGGCCGACTCGGGAGAGCTTGCCATGGCACCACGCCCGTCCGAACCGGGGACGGAAGAAGCCCAAGAACGACCTTCGGTTGTTCTGACGGAAGGTGTGGAAACGTGGAAGTGGCGGGCTCGCCGGGCCCGCCACTGACCTGCGTCAGAAGAGCAGGTGCGCCACCGAGGTCAGCGCCGCCACCAGCATGTTGGAGGCGACTCCGACGGCGATGTCGGTAAGGATCTCGCGGATCCGTCCACGACGCGCAGGCTTGTACTCGATCGAGGTCATGCGGCCATCCTCAGGTAGTGATATCGGAATGGCAGGGGGCACCCTACCGGGTAACCACGCTCACGTCAGATGTTGACCACCTGACGGGCACAACCACTCGTCAATCGCCGCCTGTTGAGGGCGCATGGAACCTAGGCCTCGTACCCTCCGGGAAGGTGCGCAGCGCAGCGATTGTACCGCCTGGGCAGATCGGCGGCGGGGGTCAGGGAGCGGAGCTTCTCCCGGGTCGCGTGCAGCCAGGGCCCGGTCCGGCCCTGGGGATGCCATTGGTCCCAGAGCCCGTCCCAGTCGAAGGCACCGTCACAACGCGCTTCCAGAAGATCGAGCTTGCCGGCGTCCGCAGCGGCGTTCCTCGACTTCGGCGCCCGGAACTTCGGCAAGCCGTTGGAGATCTTCCGACAGCTTTGGCCGCGAGCGCTACGACGGAGTCGGGGAGGGGCTGGAGCGGGGAGAGCTGGGGAAACCGAGTGCCGGCTCTTTCTGTTGCTGTGTCAGCCGGTGGTCGCATGGTGGTCACCGGGCCGCATCGGCCGGGGTGTGGCCGGTTCTGCTGTTCGGGTTTGCTGGTAGGCGGGCAGTCGCCGGTGGAGGTGGGGGCGCTGGCGCCAGGGGCGCCGGGCGCGGCAGGTGGGCTGGCGGTGATCTACAGCGACGTCACGCTCGACACCGGGTGGTGGCACTTCGACGGCAGTGGCCTTGCCGGCATTCAGTGGATCATCGTCGGGCCCCGGTGTGGTCCGCACGGCCGGCCCAGAAGCGGTTGTGCGTTACGCCGAATTCCGCCGGCCGCCGCTCGGCCGACCGGCAGGATGGCGGCGCCTGTGGCCGGGTACCGGCACTCGGCTGCTCGACGCACGGCTTCACCGTGCTGCGCACCACCGTGCGGCGGCCGGTGCCGGAGGCGGGAGGCGGGAGGCGGTGCCTGTGAGTGGGGGTCACAGGATGAACGGGCGACTGGTTGGCGGGGCGGCCGGGGGACAGGATGGCCGGGCTGCGCGGCATTTCCTGTCCCTATGTCACCCCGAAGGCAGTGATCATCCTTGACCAGTACCTCCGCAGCCCCGCCCGGTGAGGGTACGGCCTCGTTCGACCGGTTGCGTTACGCGGGCGTCTTCGTGCTGCTGTTCCTGTTCGGCACCGAGACCTTCCTGGTCTCGCCGCTGCTGCCGACCATCGCGGACTCGATCAGGGTCGGCGAGGCGGCCGCCGCGTCGAGCGTCACCGCGTACGTGCTGGTCTACGCGGTGTTCGCGCCCTTCCTCGGCCTGCTCAGCGACCGCTTCGGGCGCCGTCGCACGCTGGTGGCCGGGACGGTGCTGTTCGTGCTCTCCAATGTCGGGGCCGCCGTCTCCACCGATCTGACGGGCCTGGTGCTCTCCCGGGCGCTGGCCGGGCTGGCCGCCGCCGCGGCCGGCCCGGCGATCTGGGCGCACATCGCCGAGACCGCCCCCGACGCCGTCCGGGGCCGGGCGCTGGGCCTGGGCATGGCGCTGTTCTCCTGCGGCCAGGTGATCGGCGTCCCGCTGGGCGGGTTCCTGGCCGGGGCGGCGGGCTGGCGGTCGGCGTTCTGGGCGCTGGCCGTCGGTACGGCGCTGGCCGTGCCGCTGCTGCTGCGGCAGGTTCCGGCGGGCGACCCGGCGGCGGAGCGGCCGGCCTCCGGCGGGGCCGTCCGGGCGCTGCTGGCGGGCTGGGGCGACCCGGTGCTGCGGCGGGCGCTGCTGGTGAACACCGTCTTCAACGCCGCCAACCTGGGGGCGTTCACCTTCCTCGGGGTGGTGCTGGTGCAGCGCTTCGACCTCTCGGTGCAGGCGCTCGGCCTGGTCGGCGTGCTGGTCGGCGCGGGCAGTGTGGCCGGTTCGCTGCTCGGCGGGCGGCTGGGCGACCGGGCCCGCGCCGCCGGGCGGCACAACCTGCCGCTGCTGCCGGTCTGGGGCGCGCTGCTGACGCTCGGCATCCTGCTCACGGTCAAGGGGCCGGGCCTGGTGGTGACGCTGGTGGGCGTGGTCGTCTGGTTTGTGGCCAGCGGCGGCTTCGTGACGGACCAGCAGACCCTGGCCGGCACGGTCGCCCCCGAGCTGCGGGCCACCTCCAGCGCCTGGCTGACCTCCACGATGTACGCGGGCACCGGGCTGGGCGCCTGGGCGATCGGGGCCTACGGCGACGCGGCGGACAGCACGCTGGTGGTCGGCACGGTGCTGGCGGTGGTGGCCGTGGCCGGGGCCCTGCTGGTCAGCACCTCGCTGCGGAACCGGCAGGCGGCCGGCTGAGCGGCGCCGGAGGGGAGCACCGAAGCCCGTACGGGGTTCCGTACGGGCTTCGGCGTGTGCCGGGGAGGTGCGGTCAGCCCGCCTGCCGGCCGGGCAGCGGGCGCAGCGGGCGGTCCACCAGGTCGGTCATCCGGCTGCGGTCCTCGGCGGCGACCGGGGTGAAGAGCAGTACCAGGGCGGAGGGGTCGTCCACCGGGTGGAAGGAGGAGAGCGAGAGCCGGACGGGCCCGACGCCGGCCGGCTCCACGGTGACCGTGCGGGCGGTCAGTTCGGCCACCGAGTGGCAGCCCCACCAGTGGCGCAGCTCCGGTGCGTCCTGGTCGAGCCGGCGGTACAGCTCGCCGGTGCGCGGGTCGGCGAGGGCCGGGCCGGCCTGGGCGCGGAAGTGCTGGAAGACGTTCATGGCCAGCGGCTCCCAGTCGTGCAGCACACCGCGCAGTCGGCGGTCGGCCGCCATCAGCCACATCAGGTTGCGCCGGTCGGCGGGGACGGCCTCCGGCGGGCCCCAGAGCGCGGCCCAGGCGGCGTTCCAGCCGAGCAGGTCGAAGTGGTGGTCCAGCAGCACGGCCGGGCTGGCCGGCCAGGAGTCCAGCACCGGCTGGACGGCGCCGGCCAGCCGGGCGGCGGCGCCGTCCGCCGGGGCGGCCGGCTCGTGGTAGCCGGCCAGCCGCATGGCGTGCCGCAGCCCGGCCGCGTCCAGCCGCAGCGCCCGGGTGACCGCCTCCAGGACCTGCCGGGAGGCGGTCACCCGGCCCTGCTCCAGCCAGGTGTACCAGGCCAGCCCGACCCCCGAGAGCGAGGCCACCTCCTCCCTGCGCAGGCCCGGGGTACGGCGGCGCGCGGTGGACAGCAGGCCGACGTCGGCGGGCTTGAGCTGCTCGCGGTGGGCGCGCAGGAAAGCGCCGAGCTCCTGGCTGGCGAGGGGAGTTGACATGGCGTTGGCTCCTCGGGGGGCGGGGCTGCGTCGTACCTCAGACTAGAGCGGCAGCCGTACGGGCGGGTCGCGCCCGGTGGCGCGGGCGGATCAGCGCGGCGCCAACCGCCAGAGCCGTACCGGCATGTGGCTCACCCAGCCGCGTTCGGCCTGCCGGCGGGCGGCGCTCTCGCCGACGGCCGTGAAGAAGGCGGGCCGCCGGGCCGGGGCCACCAGCCGGCTGTAGTAGTCGCCGAAGGTGGCCGCGTGGAAGTGCTCGTACTGGGCGGCGTCCCGGACGGTGACCACGGCGTCCCGCTCCAGGTACGACTCCACGGTGAAGAACCCGCCGAGCAGTTCGGCGAGGTCCTCGACCGTACGTGTCCGGGTGGCGATCGGCAGCACCTCGCCCTCGCTGAACACCTGTGGCACCAGGGCGGGTTCGGTGCCGGTCGCGATCAGCGCGTCGCGGACGATCTCGTCCTCGCCGCCGAGCCCGTGAGCGTCCCGGGCGGGGTGGTAGGTGGTGAGCAGGAAGCGGCCGTCGGGGGCCAGCCGGTCGGCCACCCAGCGGAAGACGCGGTGCTCCACCGGGTACAGCCAGTGCAGCACCGAGGTCATGGTGACCACGTCGGCCCGGACGTCCAGCGGCTTCGGATCGGTCAGGTCGGCCCGGTGCAGGACGGTGCGGCCGGGGAAGCGGGTCAGTCGCTCGGTGGCCTCGGCTATCCGGTGCTCGGAGCGCTCCAGGCCGACGGCGAGCCGCAGCGAGGGGTGGCGGTCGAGGGCGGTCTCCAGCAACTGGCCGATGCCGCTGCCGAGGTCGACCAGGGTCTGCGGGTTGCCGGTGACCTGGTCGAGGACCCAGTCGCGGTCCTGGACCTGGCGCAGCCGGCTGGCGTCGGCGTAGCCGGCCAGCGTGCCGGCCTGGATCTCGATGGCGGATGCGGTCACTGCCGGGCCTCCTCGGGGACGGTGCCGGCCGCGGTGGCGGCGTGCGGCTCGGGGGCGGTGTCGATCAGGCGCAGCAGCCGCTCGCGGGTGCTGCTCTGGTCGTAGCGGTTGAAGATGTTGATCCGGTTGCGGGCGAGGTCGCCGCGGTGGACGTACTCGTAGAGGTCCTGGCGCTGGCCGAAGCCGTCGCCGGTCAGCTCCCAGGCCAGCCTGAACAGGCGGGACTTGTGCTCGGCGTCGATGTCCTTGCCGCGCATGTAGCGGTCGATGTGCGGGCGCAGCCGGGGGTTGGCGAGGTCGCCGGCGGTGGGCTGCATCAGCAGGCCGGAGGCGCCGATCTTCCGGACGATCTCCACCGCGCTCGCCGCCACCTCGGCGGACCAGACCCGGCTGGCGGCGGTGTCGCCCGGCGCGAGCAGCCCGCTGTCGGTGACCCGGGCGCGGGCCTCGGCGGCGTCCAGGAAGTACTCGGTCAGCTCCGCGTACCCGGCCAGCCGGCCCAGGTCCTCCTGGATGTTGCGGAAGCCCTTCACCCCGATCGACTCGGCGACCAGGGTGGCGGTGGCCAGCAGGGTGCGCAGCCGCTCCCGGTAGCGGACGTGGCCGATGTAGGCGCTCCACGCGTTGATCCGGCCCAGGCCCACCCGGGCCAGCTCGCCGTCGCGCAGCAGGAAGACGCGGTCCCAGGGCACCAGCACGTCGTCGAAGAACAGCATCGCGTCCTGCTCGTCGTACTTGGCGCCGAGCGGGTGGTCGTGGCCCCACGGGGTGCTGCCCAGCGGCTCCCGGCAGAGGGTGACCAGGCCGGGGGTGTTCAGCGGCAGCGCGAACCAGACCACGAACTGCTCGCCGCGCCGCTGGGTGAAGGAGGCGGAGAGGTAGACCAGCACCTCGTGGGCCAGCGGGGCGAGGGTGGTGAGCTGCTTGGCGCCGCGCACCACGATGCCGCGCTCGTTCTCCTCCAGGACGCGCAGGGCGAGGTCGGGCTCCTCCACTGGATCGGCGGAGCGGTCGATCTGCGGGTCGCCGAGCGCGTGCGAGAGGACGAGGTCGTTGTCGGCGCAGTGCCGGTACCAGGCCTCCGCGTTGGCACCGAACCGCTCGTCGTTGCGGGCCAGCTGGTGGCGGAAGTCGTAGACGCCGAGCGCGATGGAGGCCATGAAGGAGGGCGAGCGGCCGTGCTGGCCCAGCGCCTCGGCGTGCCAGAACTCGGCGCTGCGGCGCTGGAGGCGCAAGTCCTCCAGGGTGCGCGGCGGGGCGTAGGCGCGGGCGATCCGGCGGCCGGTGTCCTGGTCCCGCACGGTCAGCAGGTCGCGGTGCTCGGGGTCGTGCTGCAGGTCGAGCAGTCGGGCCAGCTCCAGGGCGGCGGGGCGGAAGGCGGGGTGCTCGGCCGGGTTGGCGACGCGCTTGCCGTCCAGGTAGAGCTCGCGGCCGTCGTCGAGTTCGGCCAGGTACCGCTCGCCGGTGAGCAGTCCCCGTCCGGTGGCCGGCGTGTCCAGCAGGGTCATGCGGTGGCTCCTGTCGAAGTCATGGTCGGGGCGTCGGTGGGTTGCTTGTCGGTGAGCTGCTTGTCGGCGGGCTGTTTGTTGGTGGGCTGCTTGTCGGTGAGGGCGGGTGCGGGACCGGTGAGGGCCGGATCGGCGAGCGGGTGGGCCAGGGCGCGGTAGCGGCCGTCGTGGTACAGCAGCGGCTCGCCCGGGGCGCCGTCGGCGGCGACCACCTCGCCGACCAGCAGGGCGTGGTCGCCGCCGGGCAGGATCGCGTGCAGCCGGCAGTCGAACCAGGCCAGGCAGTGGTCGACCACCGGCGCGCCGGTGGCCTCCACCCGCATCGGCACGGTGGTGAACATGCCGAGCGCCCGGCCCGCGCCCGGGGTGGCGAAGCGGCGTCCGACGGCCTCCTGGCGGGCGCTCAGCACCGACACCGCGAACCGGCCGGAGTCCCGGACGGCCGCCGCCAGCGGGCTGCGGGCGGCCACCGCCACGCTGACCAGCGGCGGGTCCAGGGAGAGCGTGCCGAAGGAGGAGACCGTCTTGGCGAAGACCTCGTCGCCGTCCCGGGCGGTGAGCACCGCGACCCCGGTCGTCCAGTGGCGGGCGGCCGCCCGGACGTCCTGCGGCTCCACCGGCCCGCGCCTGCGCACCGGGCTCATCGGAGCGCCACCCGGTACGCGCGCAGCCACTCGTCCAGCTGCACCAGGTGGTCCAGGCCGCCGACCGGGTTGGGCGCGGTGCGGGGGCTCGGCAGCGGCCGGCCCTCGGCCAGCAGCCGGCGTACGGCGGCCCGGTCCACCAGGTCGAAGACCGGCGCCTGCGGGTCGGCCAGCAGGGCTTGCGCCCGCTCGGTCAGCACCTCCGTGTAGCGGACGGCCGGGGTGGACGGGTAGCCGCTCTTCGGCCGGTCCGCCACCTGCGGCGGCAGCAGGTCCCGGACGGCGTCCCGCAGCAGGCCCTTCGGTCTGCCCTCCGGTGCCTTCAGCGCCCAGGGGACGTTCCACAGGTACTCCACCAGCCGGTGGTCGCAGAACGGCACCCGGACCTCCAGGCCGACCGACATCGACACCCGGTCCACCCGGTCCAGCAGCGGCGGCAGCCAGCGGGTCAGCGCCAGGTGGAACACCTCGCGCACCCGGGCGTCCGCTGCCGACTCGCCGGCCAGGCGCGGGACGTCGGCGATCGAGTCGCGGTAGGCCGCGGCGGTGTACTCGGCCGGGCGGACCTCGGCCGCCACCTCCGCGCGCAGCAGGTCGGCCGGGGTGGCGCGGCCGTGCAGCCAGGGGAAGGTGCCGGAGGCCAGCGCCGCCGCGTCGTGGAAGTACGGGTAGCCGCCGAAGATCTCGTCGGCCGCCTCGCCGGACAGCGCCACCGTGGAACGTCGGCGCACCTCGCGGAACAGCAGGTGCAGCGAGGCGTCCATCTCGCCCCAGCCCGGCCGGTCGCGGGCCGCCAGCACCACGTCCCGGGCGGGCAGCAGGTCGTCGTCCGGCACCAGGACGGCCGTGTGCAGCGTGCCGATGTGCTCGGCGGCGGCGTGCACGTACGGTGCGTCCAGGGTGGTGCGCCAGGCGTCCGGGGTGCGGTCGGCGCTGCCGGGGAAGTCCACCGAGAAGCTGGTGATCTTGCCCTGGCCGGCCCGCTCCCGGGCGATCGCGGCCAGCGCGGTGATGGCGCTGGAGTCCACCCCGCCGGACAGCAGGGTGCAGAGCGGCACGTCGCTCAGCAACTGCCGCTCCACCGCGTCCGCCAGCAGTTCCCTGACCGTCGCCCGGGTGCGCTCCGGAGAGTCCTCGTGCGGGCGCGACTCCAGCCGCCAGTACCGGACCTCGGTGGTCGCCGACCTGGTCACCCGTACCAGCCGGCCCGGCCGGACCTCGTTCAGCCCCCGGAAGAGCCCGTGGCCGGCGGTCGGCGCGGCGGGCAGCGCGAAGAGCTCGGCCACACCCTGGGCGTCCAGTTCGGCGCGGAACAGCGGATTGGCCAGCAGCGCCTTCGGCTCGGAGCCGAACAGCACCCCCGAGCGGTGGGCGTGCCAGTAGAGCGGCTTGATCCCCAGGTGGTCCCGGACCAGCAGCAGTTCCTCATCGCGGGCGTTCCACAGGGCGTAGGCGAAGATTCCGTTGAAGCGCTCGGGGGCGGCGGCGCCCCACTGGAGATGCGAGCGCAGCAGCACCTCGGTGTCCGAGTCCGTCCGGAAGACGTGCCCGTAGGCCTCCAACTCCCGCCGAAGCTCACGGTAGTTGTACAGCTCGCCGTTGTAGCCCAGGACGACCTGCGGGGCGTGCGGGGCGTCCGCCAGCGGCTGCACGCCGCCGTCCAGGTCGATCACCGACAGCCGGCGGTGGCCCAGCGCGAGGTGCCGGGACAGCCACACCCCCTCGGCGTCCGGGCCCCGGCACACCAGGGTGCGGGTCATCTCCCGGACCGTCCGCTCCTCGCGGCGCAGGTCCGCCTCCCAGTCCAGCCAGCCTGTCACGCCGCACATCACGCCTCCTGGCGGGGGTCGGAATCGGAAGGGGCCGAGGCCTCCCAGCGGCAGCCGTGGCCCGTCGGTCCGCTCAGCAGCCGGACGGCCGGGCGGAAGCCCTTGGCGCGGATGTTGGAGGACACCGCCTCCGTGCAGTACGTGCAGGGGGAGGCCAGGGTGAGGCGGACACCGGAGCGGCGGGCCTGCTCGCGGTAGTCCCAGATGGCGCAGTGGGTGATGGTCAGCGCGGAGTGCTCCGCAGGGTCCTGGCCGGTGCCGTGGTCCTCGTCGAACTCGTAGTCGGAGCCGTACAGCTCGGCCTGGCGGGCGAGGCGGTGCATCGGGTCGGCGGCGCCGCGGCCGTAGTCCGGCTCCACCTCGCGGTGCACCTCGGCGTTCGACCGGGCCCACTCGGCGAGCACCGGCTCGCCGTACCGGGACACCAGGAAGCGCTCCATCAGCGCCTGGCCCCGGAAGAACACCCGCTGCCACTCGGGGGCGCCGGCCGAACCCTCCTCGGGGAGGTCCGCGAACACGGCGGACTGCAGGGCGAACCAGTCGGTCAGGTGGACCTCGTCCCCACGGGACACCAGGAACCTGGTCAGGCCGGCCTCGGCCTCGTGCAGGCGGCGGCGCCAGAGCGCGGAACGCTCGGCGTCCGACATCGAACGGTACGGGGACGGGGGCAGCTCGGGCGGCAGACCGGGGCCGGCCACCGGCAGAACGGCGGTGGCCGGCGCGGACGGTACGGCACCCTCGGGCGGAATGCTCAACGGGTCACTCCCTTCGGCGGATCGCGGTGTCGCAACCGTATGAAGGGGGGTGGTGGGGGGAGTAGCCCCGAACGGACCCACTGGTGGCGACGATCGGAGACCGGGAGTGCGCCGAAGGTCGCCCTCGGGGGCATGCGGTGGCTGGGGTGGGAGCGGGGTGGGAGCGGGGCGGGTGGGGGTGGTTGTGGGCGGTTGCGGGTGGGTTGAGTGCGGGGTGGGGGTCTGGCGTTGCGCGTGGTTCCTCGCGCCCCCGAGGTCGGTGGTGGGTCAGCCGGCGAGGCCGTGGCGGTGGGCGTAGAGGGCGGCGCGGAGGCGGTCGGAGTGGCCGGTCTTGCGCATGGCGGAGGTGAGGTGCTTCTTCACGGTGGCTTCCGCCAGGGCGAGTTCGCGGCCGATCTCGGCGTTGCTGAGGCCCCGGGCGAGCTGGGCGAGGACTTCGCGTTCGCGTTCGGTCAGGCCGACCTGCTGGAGGGGCGGTTCGGCGGCCTGGCCGGCCAGGCTGGCGGGGTGGACGCGGACCGGGGGCGGGGCGGGGAGGAAGACCGAGCCGCCGGCGGCGGCGAGTTGGACGGCGCCGATGATGCGGTCCTCGGGCAGGTCCAGCGGGAAGCAGCCGACGGCGCCGGCCAGCAGGATGCGGCTGGCCTCGGCGGTGGACTCGGCGCGTCTCAGCAGGACGACCCGGGTGTCCGGGGCGCCCTCCGGCCCGCGCAGGGCGGCGGCGGCGGCCAGGTCCTCGCCGAGCGAGGCGCCCCGGCCCAGCAGGACGATGTCCGGCCGGACCCGGCGGACGGCGGCCACGGCGGCGGCCGGGTCCCCGGTGCTGCCGACCACGGTCAGCCCCGGCGCCGTGGCCAGTACGGACCGCAGGCCGGCACTGGCCACGGGGTGCCGTTCGACCAGGAAGACCCGGGTGGCGCCGGCCGCGGCCTCCTCGCTGCCGCACATCGGGTGCCCGCAGTCGCAGGCGGCGGTCGGTGCGGCGGGCTGCGGGCCGGGCTCGGCCAGCAGCTGGTGACCGACGATCAGGTCGAGCGGGTTGTCGATCTCGCTGTGCAGTGCCTCGGCCCCGATCACCGGGCCGACGCCGATGTGGGAGAGCCGGCGGGCGCTGCCCCGGTGCGGGACCCGGTGCGGATGCGGGTCGCGGGCGCCGGTGGGGAGGGCGCGCTGGGGGGCGTACTGGGACAGGGCGTACTGCGGCATGGCGGGTGCGGTCCCCTCGGACGTGGCGGGCCGGCTCGTGGGCACGGCTGCTGCGGCGGGGCCTGGTACGGAGGTCGCGGGCCGGAGGCGGCGGGCGGCGGGGCGTACACGGGCCTGGTGCGGGAGCGCTGCTGCCGGGGTCGGGGCTCGGCGTCAGCGCTGGAGAGCGCGAGGACACAGCTCGTCGAAACACCTGCGGTGCCACGAGCCGCCGATACCGACCAGGGTGAAGCCGGTCCGCCGGATTGCCATGCCATCAGGGTAGTTCCGGGCCTCGTAGCAGGTCAAGGACGGGAGGGCGGTCCGGCGGAGGCGGTAGTCGGATGCCCCGCGCGGCCGATCCTATGACCAGGGGTAACAGCATGAACTGCTGACTGGCTGTCAACGCCGCCCATCAGCGACCTTCATGACGTCGGCCTTCCGCCGCCCACCCGGTGCGCCGAGCCGTTCCGACGTGCCCCGGACCGTTCCGGCGCGTCCCGGCCCGCCCCAGGGCCGCCCCCTCGAAGGTCCCGCGCAGACCGCCCGCCGGTGCCACCGGCCCCCGTCCGGAAAGGAATCCCGCCATGCCCGCCGCCGACCACCGGACGGCCGCCCGACCCGGCGCGGCCCAGCCCCGAGGGGTGCGCGGATGACCGGGTTCCTGCTGCGCCGCCTGCTGCTCGCGGTGCCGACCCTGCTCGGGGTGACGGTGGTGGTGTTCGCCACGGTGGCCCTGGTGCCGGGCGATCCGCTGACCGCGCTGCTGGGGCCGGGCGCCCCGCCGGAGGCCCGCCGCGAGCTGTCCGAACGACTGGGCCTGGACGAGCCGTTGCCGCTGCGCTACCTCGGCTGGCTGGGCGGGGTGGCCGGCGGCGACCTCGGGGTCTCCATCTCGGCGCAGCGCCCGGTGGCCGAACTGCTCGGCTCCGCGCTCGGCCAGACCCTGCTGCTGACCGGCGCCGCCTTCCTGCTGGTGCTGGCCGGCGGGGTGCTGCTGGGGGCCCTCGGCGCGCTGCGGCCGAACGGCCCGCTGGGCCGGCTCTGCGACGCGCTGGGCACGCTGGCGGTCTCCGCGCCGCAGTACTCGGTGGCGCTGCTGCTGATCGCGGTGTTCGCGGTCAACCTGCGCTGGCTGCCGGCCGGCGGCACCCACGACGTGTTCGGCGGCGGCGGCGCGGGCGACCTGCTGCGCCACCTGGTGCTGCCCGCCGTGGCGGCGGCACTCGTACCGCTGGGCCTGACGGCCAAGGTGTTCCGGGCGGCGCTCTCCGCCGTGCTGGCGGGGGAGTTGGCGGACAGCCTGCGGGCCCGCGGCCTGAGCCGGTTCGCGGTGCTGCGGCACTGCGTGCACAACGCCTCGCCGGCCCTGCTGACCATCGGCGGCCTGCAACTCGCCTACCTGCTGGAGGGCGTGGTCTTCGTGGAGACCCTGTTCGCCTGGCCGGGCGTCGGCCGGCTGCTGTACGACGCGCTGACCGCCCGCGACCTGCCGCTCGTCCAGGGCGGGGTGCTGGTGGTGGCGGTCGCCTTCGTCGGGATCAACCTGCTGGTGGACGCCGCGCACGCGGCGATCGACCCGCGCGTGCGGAGCTGACCGTGACACTGACCGCCAAGCCTGCCAAGCCCGCCAAGTCCGCCGGACCTGCCAAACCCGCCGGACCCGCCGGACCCGTCGAGCCCGGAGCCGTCCGGCGCGCCCCCCGGGACGTCCTGCTGCTGCTCTCCGCCGGGGCCGCCGCCCTGCTGGTGCTGCTCGCCCTCGGCGCGCCACTGGTGGCCCCGTACGATCCGGCGGCCGGCTCGCTGGAGGACCGGCTGCTCGACCCGGGCGCCCCCGGCCACCTGCTCGGTACCGACGGCCAGGGCCGGGACGTGCTCAGCCGGCTGATCTGGGCCGGCCGGGCCTCGCTGGTCGGCGGCCTGGTACCGGTGCTGGTGGCCGTCACCGCCGGCACCCTGCTGGGCATCGCCGCCGGGCTGGGCGGCCGGGTCACCGAGCAGGCGCTGCTGCGCACCCTCGACGTGCTGTACGCCTTCCCCGGGGTGCTGCTCGCCATCGCGGTGGCCACCCTGCTGCGGCCCGGCCTGGGCGCCACCGTGCTCGCGCTCTCGGTGGTGCTCACCCCGGCGGTGGCCCGGGTGGCCTTCACCGAGGTGCGGCGCATCCGCACCGCCGAGTACCTGGAGGCCGCCCGGGTCAGCGGGGCCGGCGGGCTGGACCTGGCGGTGCGCCAGGTGGTGCCGGTGGTCGCGCCGGTGGTGCTGGTGTACGCGGCCTCGCTGGTCGGCCTGTCCGTGGTGTACGCGGCCGGGCTGTCCTTCCTGGGCCTGGGCGTGGCGCCGCCCACCGCCGAGTGGGGCGCGATGCTCGACGAGCTGCGCCCCAGCCTGTTCACCCACCCGTGGGTGGCAGTGCAGCCGGCCCTGGTGATCCTGCTGGTCTCGGTGGTCTGCAACACCCTCGGCGAGCGGCTGCGCCGACGGATCGGCGACAGCGGAGCACACCTTCCGGAGGCGGGCCGATGAGTGTCCTGGACGTGGCCGGACTGGCCGTGGAGTACCCCGGCGGAGTCCGGGCGGTGGACGGGGTCTCGTTCTCCGTCGACGCGGGCGAGGCGCTGGTCCTGCTGGGCGAGTCCGGCAGCGGCAAGACCACTGCCGCCCGTGCGGTGCTCGGCCTGCCCGGGCGCGGGGCCCGGGTCAGCGGCTCGGTGACGCTCTCCGGCACCGACCTGCGGGCCCTGGACGCCCGGGGCTGGTCCCGGGTGCGCGGCGCCCGGATCGGCTACGTCCCGCAGGACCCGACCGGCTCGCTGGACCCGCTGCGCCGGATCGGCCCGCAGCTCGCCGAAGTCCTGCTGCGCCACCGGCGGGCCGACGGCCGCCGGGCCGCCCGGGAGGCCGTGCCCGCCCTGCTCGCCGAGGCCGGGGTGGCGGAGCCGGAACGCGTCGCCCGCGCGTACCCGCACGAACTCTCCGGCGGGCTGCGCCAGCGCGCGGCCATCGCCATCGCGGTCTGCTGCGGCCCCGAGCTGCTGATCGCGGACGAGCCCACCACCGCCCTGGACGCGCTGGTGCGGGGCCGCGTCCTCGACCTCTTCGACGAGCTGCGCCGCGAGCGCGGCATCGCCCTGCTGCTGGTCACCCACGACCTGACGGCGGCCCGCCGGATCGGCGGCCGGGTGGCCGTGCTGCGGGCCGGCCGGATCTTCGGCACCGGGCCGACCGAGCAGGTGCTCGGCGCGAGTCCCGGCACCGCGGCCGATGCCGATGCCGATGCCGAAGCCGACCCTGCCGCCGGTGCCGCCCCTGCCGCCGGTGCCGCCGATCCGGCCGATGGCCTGGTGGCCGCCGAACCGGGAGGCCGTCGATGAGCGCCGAGTCCGCCGCCGGCACGCCGCTGCTGGAGATCACCGAGGTCCGCAAGGGCTTCCGCCGGGGCAGCCTCGCCCTGGACGGCGTCAGCCTGCGGGTGGCACCCGGCGAGACGGTCGGCCTGGTCGGCGAGTCCGGCTCCGGCAAGTCCACGCTGGCCCGGCTCGCCCTGGGCCTGCTCGCCCCCGACGAGGGCACCGTCCGGTTCGCCGGACAGGACCCGTACGGGCTGCGCGGGCGGCGGGCCCGGCCCGTCCGCGCCCGGCTCCAGTTCGTGCCGCAGCACCCGCGCGGCTCCCTCAACCCCGCGCTGCGGGCCGGCGAGGCGGTGGCCACCGCGCTGCGCCTGCACGGCACCCCGCGCCGGGAGCGGCCCGCCGCCGTGGCGGAGCTGTTCGGGCAGGTCGGCCTGGGCGCCGAGCTGGCCGCGCGCTACCCCCGGGAGCTGTCCGGCGGGCAGCTCCAGCGGGTGGCCGTGGCCCGGGCCCTGGCCACCCGGCCGGACCTGGTGGTCTGCGACGAGCCGACCTCCGCCCTGGACCCCGCGGTGCAGGAACGCCTGCTGGACCTGCTCGCCGGACTCCAGCAACGCACCGGCCTGGCCTACCTGTTCATCTCGCACGACCTGGCGGTGGTCCGCCGGATCGCGCACCGGGTGCTGGTGCTGAGGCACGGCCGGGTGGTCGAGGAGGGCGGCGCCGACACCCTGTGGTCGGCCCCCGCCCACCCGTACACCCGGGCCCTGCTGGAGGCCGCCGAGTGCGGGCCGGCGCCCACCCCCCAGGGCGCCCGCGACTGAGCCCGTCCGCAACCGCACGCCCCGCCGCCCCATCGCCGCCCTTCCAGTCCCCGACCGCGCGCCCTGCCACCCCACCTCCACCCCACCTCCGCCGCCCCTTCCCCGTACCGCCGACCCGACCAGCGACAAGGAACAGCCATGACGCACCACCGTCCCGCCCGCATCAGCCCCAGAGCCGGCGTGCTGCCGGCCGCCGCCGTCGTGCTGCTCGCCACCGCGGGCTGCGGCTCCGGGGCGGAGGCCCCGGCCACCGGCGGCGAGGGCCGGGGCGGCACCCTGGTGGTCGGCGCCACCGGCAAGCTGCCCAACCCCGACACCGTGATCGGCGGGGCCGGCTTCGAGGGCAAGCGGCTGGTCAGCTTCCAGATCTACGAGGGCCTGACCCGCTACGACCTGTCCGTCACCGACCGCCCGCCGGCCGTCACCGGCGCGCTCGCCGAGTCCTGGAAGGTCGCCGAGGACTCCCGCACCTGGACCTTCAAGCTGCGCAACGGCGTCACCTTCCAGGACGGCACCCCCTTCGACGCCGACGCCGTGGTGTTCAACCTGGACCGCTACCTCAACAAGCAGAGCGAGCACTACACCGACGCGATCGGCGCCGCCGCCCAGGAGTACGCGGGCTCCATCACCACCTACCGCAAGCTCGACGCCGACCACGTCGAACTGGTCACCAAGGACCCCAACGGCCACTTCCCCGAGGACCTGGCGCACGTCCTGATCGCCAGCCCCACCGCGGTGAGGAAGACCGGCTCCAAGGACTTCGCCAAAGAGCCCGTCGGCACCGGCCCGTTCTCCTTCGTCTCGCACACCGAGGGCCAGCAGATCGAACTGGCCGCCAACAAGTCCTACTGGCGCGGCGCGCCCAAACTGGACCGGCTGATCGTCAAGCCGCTGCCGGACGCCGCCGCCCGCACCGCCGCACTGCGCTCCGGCGGGGTCAACTGGATCGAGTACCCCAACCCCGACGACATCGAGAGCCTCCAGCGGGACGGCGTCCGGATCGCCAGCAACAGCTACGACCACATCTGGTACTGGATCCTCGACACCTCCAAGGCGCCCTGGAACGACCCCCGGGTGCGCAAGGCCGCCAACTTCGCCGTCAACCGGCAGGCCATCGCCGAGAAGCTGCTGCGCGGCACCGCCGACCCGGCCCTCCAGGCCGCCCCGCGAGCCACCTTCGCCTACGACCCGGCCGGCGACGCCTACGGCTACGACCCGGCCAAGGCCAAGGCGCTGCTCGCCGAGGCCGGGGTGGCCGGCGGCTTCAGCACCTCCGTCACGGTGCCCACCGGCGGCTCCGGCAACCTGCTGCCCGTTCCGATCGCCGAGGCCATCCAGCGCGACCTGGCAGCCGTCGGCATCAAGGCCGAACTGCGCACCACCGACTGGTCCACGCTGATCGGCGCCGAGGCCAAGGGCCAGGTCGCGCTCGGCTCGGACGCCATCGCGCAGTCCACCACGCTGTTCCAGTCCGAGGCGCTGCTGCCGCTGTTCATCGGCTCCAAGAGCCCGTTCTGGACGGGCCACTACAGCAACCCCAAGGTCGACGAACTGCTGAAGTCCGCCTCCGCCCAGCCCGACCAGGCCAAGCGGCAGGCCGACTACCGGCAGGCGCTCTCCCTGGTGACCGCCGACGCGCCCTGGCTGTTCGTGGTCAACGACCGCAACCCGCGCGCCCTCTCACCCAAGGTGCAGGGCCTGGTGCAGCCGCAGTCCTGGTTCATCGACCTGACCACCGTCTGGGTCGGCAAGTAGTGACCCCCGTACGAGAGAAGGCCGCTCGATGACCACCCCGCACGCACCCGACCGCCGCGCCGAGCCGCCGAGGTGGGGCATCACCCTCCCCCTGCCCGGCCTGACCATCGACCGGCACCGCTTCATCGTCGAACGGCTGCCGGAACTCGGGTACACCGACGTCTGGAGCGCCGAGGGCGGCGGCACCGACGCCTTCACCCCGCTGGCCGCCACCGCCGCCTGGTCCCCCTCGTTGCGGATCGGCACCGGCATCGTCCCGGTGCACACCAGGGGCCCCGCCGTACTCGCCCAGACCGCCGCCACCCTGGCCCAACTCGCCCCCGGCCGCCTGCTGCTGGGAATCGGCGCCTCCGTACCGGCGCACGTCACCGACATCAACGGCATCCCCTTCGACGAACCGTTCAAGCGCACCCGGGACGTGCTGCGCTTCCTCACCCGGGCACTGCGCGGCGAGCACATCGCCGGTGACTTCGACACCTTCTCGATCACCGGCTACCAGCTGCCGCACCCGCCCGTCGAACCGGTCAAGGTGATCCTGGGCGCGCTGCGCCCTGGCATGCTGAAGCTCGGCTTCAACGAGGGCGACGGCGCGATCACCAACCTGCTCTTCCCCGAGGACGTGCCCAAGGTGCTGGACGCCGTCGGGCCGCAGCCGCCGGGCAAGGAACTGGTGGTCAAGGTGTTCGTCTGTCCCACCGAGGACACCGACTACGCGCACCGGGCCTCCCGGCCGTTCCTGGCCTGGATCCTCAACCGCGAGCCCTACCGCAAGTTCCACGAGTGGCTGGGCCACGGCGAACTGCTGAAGGAGGCCCACGAGCGCTGGGCGGCCGGCGACCCGGAGGGCTCGCAGCGGGCGCTGCCGGACGAGGTGGTCGACGGCCTGTTCGTCTCCGGCTCGCCCGAGGAGTGCCGGGAGCGCATCCTGCGGTACCACCGGCCCGGCGTCACCACCATCCAGCTGTACGTGTCGCTGCCGCCCGAGGTGTTCGTCAGCCGGGCCCGACTGCTGGACACCCTGGCCCGGCTCGGCCCGGCCGCCGGGTAGCGCCGCCGGGCAGCGCGCCCCGGTCCATGACACCCGGCCCCTGCCCAGGTACGGCCCGGCAGGGGCCGGGGCAGGCGCGCACCCCCCCGTACAACCGCGAATGCGGAGGCAGAGCAATGGAGTTGGAGATCCGGGGCGGCGTGAGAGCCGCCCCCGTACACGGCCGGACACCGCGCGAGCGGCAGGCGCTGCGCTTCGCCCCGGACCTGCGGGAGCGCGCCGCCGACCCCGGGCACGTCGCCCGGACGGCCCGCGAGAACGAGGAGGACGGGCTGGACAGCGCCCTCGTGGTGCAGTCCAGCTCCTGGCCGGACCCGTGGCTGGTGGCCACCTGGGCCCTGGCCGCCACCAGCCGGCTGCGGATCGCCGTCGCCCACCGCGTCGGCACCACCGCGCCCACCGTCGCCGCCCGCCAACTGGCCACCCTGGACCGGCTGTCGGGCGGCCGGGCAGCGGCCCACGTGATCGTCGGCTCCAGCGACCTCGATGTCGCCCGGGACGGCGATCTGCTCGGCAAGCAGGACCGCTACCGGCGCGCCGACGAGTACCTCACCCTGCTGCGCCGCTCACTGACGGCGGAGGAGGAGTTCGACCACAGCGGCGAGTTCTACCGCGTCCAGGGCGCCCGCCCCGGGCTGCGGCCCGAGCCGCGCGGCGAACTGCTCTCCTTCGGGGGCTCCTCCCCGCAGGGCGTACGGCTGGCGGCCCGGCACGCCGAGGTGTACGCCGTACCCGCCCTGCCGCTGCCCGACACCCGCCGCCGGATCACCGAAGTCCGGGAGGCGGCCACCGGGTTCGGGCGGGTGGTGCGGATCTGGCGGCACCTCACCCTGGTGCTGGCCGACACCGACGAGGCCGCCCGGGACAAGGTCCGCGAGCTGCGCGGGGAGGCGCTGCGGCTCACCGCCGGCCCGGACGGCCACCGGTTCGCCCAGGCCGTCGCCCTGGACCGCGACCGCGAGCGGGGCCGGGCCGCCGAGGAGCGGCCGGGCGAGCAGGTGGCCGCCTACGTCCGACGCTCCTTCGCCACCGTGTACGCGGGCTCGCCCGCCACCGCCGCCCGCCGGATCAACCTGCTGCGGTCGGCCGGGGTGGACATCGTCCAGCTCGACCTGTCCACCGAGACCGACCAGGACCGGGCCCTGCGGCGGGAACTCGTCGCGCTGCTCCGCTCGCCCGCGGCGGCGGCCGCCCGACGGCGGGGCTGGTAGCCGCGGGCCCGTCCGGGGAGCGCCGTGACATGCCGTCAAGTGCCATGAACCGCTGCGCCGCTGCGCCGCTGCGCCGCTGCGCCGCTGCGCCGCTATGCCGCTGTGCCGCTGCGCCGCTGTGTACCGCTGCGGTCTGCTGTGAAGCGCCACGAACTGCCATGACCCGCCACGACCTCAGGGAGCATCCAGATGGCCAAGCGCCTGTTCACCTCCGAGTCCGTCACCGAGGGACACCCGGACAAGATCGCTGACCAGATCAGCGACACCGTTCTCGACGCCCTGCTGAAGGAGGACCCGAAGTCCCGGGTCGCGGTCGAGACGCTGATCACCACCGGCCTGGTGCACATCGCCGGCGAGGTGACCACGAAGGCGTACGCGCCGATCGCGCAGCTGGTGCGGGAGAAGATCCTGGAGATCGGCTACGACTCCTCGAAGAAGGGCTTCGACGGGGCGTCCTGCGGTGTGTCGGTGTCGATCGGCGCGCAGTCGCCGGACATCGCGCAGGGTGTGGACACCGCGTACGAGGCCCGGGTCGGGGGCTCCGGCGAGGGCCAGGAGGGGGACGACCTGGACCGGCAGGGTGCGGGTGACCAGGGGCTGATGTTCGGGTACGCCTCGGACGAGACGCCGGAGCTGATGCCGCTGCCGATCACGCTGGCGCACCGGCTGGCCCGCCGGTTGTCGGAGGTCCGCAAGAACGGGACGATCCCGTACCTGCGGCCGGACGGGAAGACCCAGGTCACCATCGAGTACGACGGGGACCGGGCCGTCCGCCTGGACACCGTGGTGGTCTCCTCGCAGCACGCCGGCGACATCGACCTGGAGTCGCTGCTCACCCCCGACATCCGCGAGTACGTGGTCGAACCCGTACTGGCCGAGTTCGCCATCGACGCCTCGGACCACCGGCTGCTGGTGAACCCGACCGGCCGGTTCGAGATCGGCGGTCCGATGGGCGACGCGGGTCTGACGGGCCGGAAGATCATCATCGACACGTACGGCGGTTTCGCGCGGCACGGCGGCGGGGCGTTCTCGGGCAAGGACCCGTCGAAGGTGGACCGTTCGGCGGCGTACGCGATGCGGTGGGTGGCGAAGAACATCGTGGCGGCGGGTCTGGCGCGGCGGGCCGAGGTGCAGGTGGCGTACGCGATCGGGAAGGCCGAGCCGGTGGGCCTGTTCGTGGAGACCTTCGGCACGGAGACGGTGGACGTGCTGAAGATCCAGGAGGCCGTGGTGAAGGTCTTCGACCTGCGGCCGGCCGCGATCATCCGGGACCTGGACCTGCTGCGGCCGATCTACGCGCAGACCGCCGCGTACGGGCACTTCGGCCGCGAGCTGCCGGACTTCACCTGGGAGCGCACCGACCGCGTCCAGGAACTCAAGGCGGCCGCCGGTGCCTGAACCCGGCGCCGTGGTGGTCAGCGGCTCCATCGCCACCGACCACCTGATGACCTTCCCCGGCCGCATCGCCGAACAGCTCCTGCCCGAGGAGCTGGACCGCGTCTCGCTCTCCTTCCTGGTCGACGGCCTGGAGATCCGGCGCGGCGGCGTCGGCGCCAACATCGCGCTCGGGCTGGGCCGGCTCGGACTGCGGCCCGTGCTGGTCGGGGCGGTCGGCGCCGACCACACCGAGTACGACACCTGGCTGCGCGCCAATGGCGTCGACACCCGCGGTGTGCTCACCGACCCCGAAGTGTTCACCGCCCGCTTCCTGTGCACCACCGACCGGGACCAGAACCAGATCGCCTCGTTCTACCCCGGCGCGATGAGCCGGGCCGCCGACATCGACCTGCACGAGGTCCTGGCCCGCACCGGCCCGGCCCGGATCGTGCTGATCGGCCCCGACGACCCCGGCGCGATGCTGCGCCGCACCGAGGAGGCCCGCAGCGCCGGCATCCCGTTCGCCGCCGACCCCTCCCAGCAACTCGCCCGCCTCACCGGCGAACAGGCCCTCGCCCTGGTGGACGGTGCGGCCCTGCTCTTCACCAACGCCTACGAACGGAGCCTGCTGCTGCGGCGCACCGGCCTCACCGAGGAGGACCTGCTCAAGCGCGTCGGCACCTGGTTCACCACCCTGGGCGCGGACGGCGTCCGGATCGAACGCCAGGGCCACCCGCCCATCGACGTCCGCCCGCCCCGCGAACTGCGCCGCGCCGACCCGACGGGCGTCGGCGACGCCTTCCACGCCGGCGTCCTCGCCGCGGACACCTGGGGCCTCTCCCTACGGGCCGCCGCCGAAGTCGGCTGCCTGCTCGCCACCCTGGCCCTGGAATCGGTCGGCACCCAGGAGTACGACTTCCATCCAGAAACCTTCCTTACCCGCCTCGCCACCACCTACGGCCCCGAAGCCGCCACCCACGTCCGCCCCCACCTCCCCACCCCCACCTGACCGGCCCACCGCCCGGTACCGGACGGACGTCACCAGCGCTCCGTCCGGTGCCGGGCCGCTCCTGCCTGGTCCGGCACTTGGGACCGGCCGACCGGCCGATCAGCAGCACCGGACACCGCGCCGGGTTCCACGACAGCCGACAGGAGACCGATGCCCGGCCAGCTCGCCCCGTCGGCCGGGCCGTGGCCGCTGGCGGGGATGAGGTCGCGCTCGACGCACGCGAATCCCAGGTCGGCGGCCTTCCGGGTGATGCCTGATCGGCAAAGTGGGTCACACGCGAACGCCCCTAAGCGATCTTGTTGGGGTCCAGTTTGGGACCATCGCGCTCCCGGCTGCGGTGAGTCTCCGGCGGGCTGGCAAGCGGCGTGAGCGCGGACTCAAGTGATGCCTGACTCGCCCCGGAGTCCGAAGTCACCGGTCCCGCGCGCCGCCGGTGAATAGCTTGTGGAGGGTCAATAACGGTGCGCGGCAGCGCTGATGTGCTAGGGCATGGATCCGGGGCCGCTGCGGGGGACGCAGCAGCCCCGGATCAGGGTCCTGCGGCTAACGGACGGTGCGGACCAGGAGGTTGGTGAGCAGGCGGACGTCGTTCGGCGTGTTCTGGAGGCCGTTCCAGTTCCGCTCCTCGCCGTCGGGGAAGCGCCACTTACCGGAGGTCCAGGAGGCCACCGGCAGCAGGCTCAGAATCGCCTCGCGGACCTCGTCAGAGTCGACCCGCTCGGCGGGCACGCCCTCGGTCAGCGCGTCCATGACGAAGCCCATCGCCTGGATGCCGACGCCGTGGGTCAGCCGGGACTGGCGCGGCGGGAGGTTCCACGGATCGGAGAACGTCTCCCGGACGATGTTCCAGAACGACCGCAGGTGCAGCAGCATCCGGTCGACGTCGCCGGAACCGTCCACCGGGTTGCGGTACTGGTAGAGCGCACCCTCGAAGAGGCTGTGCTCCAGCATCCGCAGGACGCTGTTGTCCTTGATGTTGCCGGTCGGCGACGTGGGGCTCGCGATCCGGCGGTAGAAGGCCCCCTTCACGTCGCCGTTCAGCCTGGTCATCAGTTGCGTGGGCAGGCGCCGCTTGGCGTACGCGGGCGGAAGGTGGCCCGTGGTCGACGGAAGCAGCTCGTGGATGAGGCCCTTGGGCAGCGGCTTGGTCGAGTTGACGAGGATGAACTGGGAGCGCTGTTCCTCCTCGCCGTCCGCGATGAATCCGACCGCGGCGACCGGGAACTCGGCGAGGTCGGCATCCCGGATGGCGGCGCTGCGCTGTTGGCCGTCGACGAGCCACGCGGGCTTCTCGTCCTCCGTCATGGTCTCGGCGAAGCGGATCTCCAGTTCACCGGGGATGGACGGGGCACCCTGATCGGCGGATTCGCTCCGCTGGGAGGGAATGAACCTGACCGAGTTGTCGAATGCCAGGACCAGGGCGTTGGGGAGCATCGCTCCGTCCGACTCCAGGTACCTCTTGATCGCCCGGATGTGGTTGAGCACCTCGGGACGCTGGTAGCCCTGCAGGAGGTCGTCGTCGTCCCGGCGGACGCGCGATACGGCGGTGAAGTCGTGAAGCCTCTTGCCGTCCACAGCGAAGCAGTAGATGCGGCGGCTTCCTTGGCGGACTTCGAGGGCCGGGAGGCGCAGAGTGTGGTGGTCGGCCACCTTTTCTCCTAGAGCAGTTGCGGGGCGGGCGCGGCGGGGCGGGGGTCAGACGAAGGGGATCGTGCTTATCTTCGCTTCGAGGACCGACAGGTTGTGGAACCCTCGGCGCTTGTTCCGCTCTGTGCCGCGGAAGATCGCGATCTCGATGCCGTGGTCATGGCAGAGCTTGCACGGGCAGGTACGCCACGGAGCGGAGCGGAGCGTGTGCTCGTAGGCAGGGAGGTAGCTCTTCTTGTTGGGCGGCAGGACGAGGGTCTCGTAGACCCTGAGGGCTTCCATCGCCTCGTCGAAGGAAGCGGTCCCCTGGTCGTAGGCACGCAGCGCGCGCAGGCACGCCCGTTCCCCGGTGATGGCGTCCGCCTGCGATACGGCGCCGGCGAGGATCATCCGCTTGAGGGTCGGATTGCCGTCGACCTGGGGCACCCGGATCGCCGTGAAGGAATCCGTCGTGGTGTGGAAGTTGTGCCGGTCGTCCATGAAGGCCTGCCGGAACACCGAGGTGCTGTCGAAGCTGGTCACCCCGTGTGAGGCGAACTCCTTCATGGAGTCGACACGGTTGATGCCCAGCAGGTGGAGTTCGGTGTCGGCCTTGCGGACCTCGTCGATCGCCTGGAGGCAGGCGAGGATCTCGTGGGACTTGAGCGGCACCATGCCCCCGAGGGCGATGCGCTGGTAGCCCATCTTCTGCAGTCGGGCGACGCTGTCCGCATAGCTCTCGGGCCCCCATCCCTGGGCGGCGCCAACCGGCTGGATCTTCTCGCCGCGCCGGCGCACGGCTGCCAGGAACTCCTCGGCGAGCCCGAGGGAGATCTCCTGCCGCTGCACCCAGGCGGGGTTGGGCGGCTCGGGGGATCCGAGCGGAAGGTAGCCGAAGATGATGTGGTCGATGCTGATGCCGGCATCGAATCCGCAGTCCTCGTAGAAGTCGAGGACCTCCTCCACCTCGTACGGGGGGCGCTCCTCGTCGATGTAGTTGAACGCGCCGCAGTCGCCGAGCGTGGCCATGCCTGCTTCGAGCCGGAAGAACCTCTTCACTCCGAGCCGGTAGAGGCGTTCGCGCTGGGGCGTCGAGTACTTGCCCGCGCCCCTGACGGAGCCGTCCACGATGGCCTTGCTCACCAGGAGGCCGTCGTAGGGCACGGGCTTGACGATCTCGTGCGCGTAGACGTCGTCACGCTGGCGGACACGGTGCGGTGCGTACTCGTCGTTGACGAAGTCGTAGCTCGGACTGACCATGTCCTGGCTGTCCGGAAAGTAGAACTTCACGAGGCGTTGGCCTTTGCCTGTACGTAGATTCGGAGCAGGTAGTTCGACAGCGTGCTGATGTGGCGCGGGTTGTTCTGGAGTTCGTTCCAGGGGATGTTGAGATCCGGCCAGCGACCGGTGGTCCAGTGGCAGGACGAGGCGATCAGCCCGAGTTCGGCGCGGACCTGCTCGACGGCGTCGGGAGCGGATGCGTTGATGTTCACCATCACCCGGTCCATCAGTCGGCCCATGGACCGGATGCCGACACCGTGCATGAGGCGGCTCCGGGTGGCCGGCAGGCCCCAGGCGTGCGGGAAGGTGTCGCGCACGGCCGTCCAGTAGACCACCAGGATGCTGCGGATCGTCGCGGTGTCGACCGTGCCGCTCGCCAGGTTCTTGTAGGGCGAGAACACTCCGGACGGGAGATTGAGGGACTCCTGGATCGCGAGCATGAGGCTGTTGTCGGCAACGACGGCCTCCGCCTTCTGGTCGGGGCCGGTGGAGGCCCGCCGGATCAGGCCCTGGAAGGGGGAGTCCTTGTCCTGGCTGAGGGCCTCCACCAGTGCCGCGGGGAGCTTGCGCGCGGAGAGCTTGGTGGGCAGCGCGGTGCCCACTTCGGGAAGCAGTTCGGAGACCAGGTTGGTCGGCAGGGGAGAGACCGTGTTGACCCGGAGGAACTGGTCGCGCTGGGTGTCGAGGTCTTCCGCGACGAACCCGGCGACAGTCACCGCCAGTCGGGAGTTGCGGGTCCGGGCAAGGGCGAGGCTGCGCTGCTGCCCGTCGACGATCCAGGCCGGCCGCGGCGCGTTCGGGGAGTCGGGCAGCGGGATCTCGATGGTGCCGCTGGTACACAGCCCATCGCTGCTCGACGGGCCTGGGCTGGACTTGAACCTGACGTTGGAGGGGAGCGCGAGGATCAGACCGTTCGGGAACAGCACCTCGTCGCTGTCGAGGTACTCCAGGATCTGCTTGACGTGTTGCTTCTTCTCCGGACGCTGGTAGCCGATGAGTCTGCCGGCCTCGTCGCGGGAGATGCGGGCGACGTCGGCGACCTGGCTGACCTCCTCGGCCGCCAGCGCGAAGACGTACAGGGGGATGGACGGGTGCTGTTCGACCCGCAGGGCCCGACGCTTCAGGACGTTCGCTGTCATTGCTTCTCCACGGTCACTGCATAGAGGTGCGCGAACCGTTTCTGTTCACATGCCAGGCCCTGGCCGCGTAGCTCTCGAAGCATTCGCGTGCGCGAGTGGTCGGGGTGCTGAGCGTGGTTCGTGCGGATGAATTCGATGACCGCCTCATCGGTGAGGGGGCGACGGTTGTAGGTCTCGCGCTTCGAGACCTGCGCGGTCCACGTGTTCCATGCCGTCTGGATCTCCGGTGAGGTCAGGCGAGCGTTCGAGCAGTGCTCCAGCCAGGCCGCGGCCATCCGCACGTTGAGGCTGGTGAGCGTTCCGCCGAGGGCATGGCGCAGTGTTGCGTCCGAGGGGACCCGGGTGATCCCAGGGTGGCCCTGAGCGCCCCCTATCAGGACCGTGTTGTTCTTCCCCTGGGCGAGGCCGTCGAGATCGGAGACCATGACATTCGCGTAGGCCTCGGAGAGGACCAGGAGCACGTCGCCGCGCTGTGACAGGGTTGCCAGCGAACGCGTGCTGTCGTCCGCCTGCAGGCAGCGCCACCACCGTGCGGAGTCGTCGGGCGACCCCGCCACGGAGTCCGCGTGGCGGGGGCTGAACGTCGCCGCGTACGCAGGGGCGGTATCGGTCACCGGCCGTAGTCCGAGACCTGCGGAAGCGACCCACAGTTCCGGTATGAACCCCGCCTTGGAGGCGAGCGGGACCAGGGCCTGGGCCTTGGTCCAGTGGTCTCCCTGGTAGAGGTCGGTCAGGGGGACCCGCTGATCGGCAGCCTTCATGCGGCTCTTCCATTCGGAAGCACGCTGATCCGCATCAACTGTTGGAAGATCACGTACGCGCAACCCGGGGATGGGCGCTGACACCTTGCGGTCTGTGCAGGTGACCACGATGGAAAGCGGGCGCACGCGGTCGACTCCAGGAAATCCGTAACTTTTTCGAGGTCTTAGTTACTCTAGCGGTTAGTTGGAGCGTTGCGCGCCGGTCACCTCTGCTGGAGCCCGCGCCAGGGGCTCAGTCTCCGCAGGGCCGACCCGTGCCGAGGCACACTTGTCCGGCAGGCGCGTACGGCCGGAAGGTGTGACTCCTGTGACATGGCGAGTGTGCTGCGTCGGGTTCAGTGCGGCGCCGGAGCGCTCGGCGCGGGGCTGGCGGACCCCGGTACGTGAACCCGATCCACCCACTGTACCTGTGCGCGCGTGAGGGCGGCCGGGACTGGTGTCCCTCCGCGCCGCAACTCATCGCACTAGTTGCGGCAGGGCGGGTTGGTGCTCGGCGCCAGTAACTCGTCAGTGGTAGCAGTTACTGTCTGACTTAGATCAGCCTGTAGGCTGCCCTAGCTTTCGAAGACCTAACTGGAGGATCGACCATGGGACGTCCCGCGATCGTGCTGCTCAGCGGCGGCTTGGACTCGACCACCGTGCTGGCCATCGCCAAGGAGCAGGGCTACGACCCGTATGCGCTCAGCTTCCGGTACGGCCAGCGGCACAGCATCGAGTTGGAGGCCGCCAAGAGGGTCGTCGCCGCCCAGGGTGTCCGGGGTCACGTCATCGTCGACCTCGACCTGACGGTCTTCGGCGGGTCCGCCCTGACCGATGACAGCATCGCGGTGCCCAAGCACGACACGGTGGAGGAGGCCGAGAGCAGCAGCGTCCCGATCACGTATGTGCCCGCGCGGAACACCATCTTCCTCTCCTACGCGCTGGCCTACGCGGAGGTCGTCGGTGCGACGGACATCTTCACGGGTGTGACCGCTGTCGACTACAGCGGCTACCCGGACTGCCGACCGGAGTACATCGAGGCCTATGAGCAGATGGCCAACCTGGCGACGCGGGCGGGCATCGAGGGCGAGCGAGCGCTGAAGCTCCACTCGCCGCTGATCGCGCTCTCGAAGGCCGGTATCGTCCGTGAAGGACTGCGTCTCGACGTCGACTACTCGCTGACCTCCAGTTGCTACGACCCGGACGAGCAGGGGCGGGCCTGCGGGCACTGCGACACGTGCCTGATGCGCCTCAAGGGCTTTGCCGAGGCCGGCGCCGTCGACCCGGTGCAGTACCGGGACGTGTGAGGATGGCGTACCTGATCAAGGAGATCTTCTACACGCTCCAGGGGGAGGGCAGCCATGCAGGTCGTGCGGCGGTCTTCTGCCGCTTCTCCCGGTGCAACCTGTGGACCGGTTTGGAGAAGGACCGGGGGCGGGCGATCTGCCAGTTCTGCGACACCGATTTCGTGGGGACGGACGGCGACGGCGGCGGAAAGTTCGCCACGCCCGAAGACCTCGCCGCGGCGGTTGATGCGGCCTGGCCCTCTGAGGCCCGTGACCACCGCTTCGTCGTGTGCACCGGCGGTGAGCCTCTTCTGCAGTTGGACGAACCCGCCATCGAGGCGCTGCACGCGCGCGGCTTCGAGGTGGCCGTGGAGACCAACGGAACGAGGAAGGCGCCCAAGGGGATCGACTGGCTCTGTGTGAGTCCGAAGATCGGCTCCGATCTGGTCGTCACCCGCGGCGACGAGTTGAAGCTCGTCTATCCGCAGGAGGGCGGCGATCCGGCCCAGTTCGAGGATCTGGAATTCCGCCACTTCAGGCTCCAGCCGATGGACGGCCCGAGGCTGGAGGACAACACCAGGGCGGCCGTCGAGTACTGCATGAAGAACCCGCGTTGGAGCTTTTCGCTTCAGACGCACAAGTACTTGGGAATTCGGTAATGGAAATCTTCCGCGAGTTTACCTTCGAAGCCGCTCACCGACTGCCCCGGGTTCCGGAGGGGCACAAGTGCGCCAGGCTTCACGGCCATTCCTACCGTGTGACCGTGCACGTGGAGGCCCCCGTGGACCCCGACGCGGGATGGGTCATGGACTTCGGCGACGTCAAGCGCGCCTTCAAGCCGATCGAGGACCGACTCGACCACCACTACCTCAATGAGATCGAGGGTCTGGAGAATCCCACGAGCGAGGTGCTGGCCCGGTGGATCTGGTCCCGTCTCGTCTCCGACCTGCCGCAACTCTCGGCCGTGACCGTACGGGAGACCTGCACCTCGGGGTGCACCTACCGGGGCGAGTGACGGTGCACGACGTTCAGAACGAGGCCGACCACCGCGGTGTGGAGATCGACGAGGTCGGCATCGGTGGTCTTCGCTACCCGGCGACCTTCGACGACGGCCACGTGCGGCAGAGCGGGATCGCCGAGGTGGCGGTGACCGTCAGGCTGCCGCATGACCGGCGCGGCACCCACATGAGTCGCATGATCGCCCTTGTGCACGACCACCTCCAGTGCTTCGATCCGCGAGAGTTCCCCCGGGTCCTCAAGGTGGGTGCCGACCTCCTGGACGTTGACGCCGTCGCGATCAAGGTTGCGATGCCAGTCGGAACGTTGGTGACCGCGCCGGCGAGCGGAGTCGAGTCCTGGCAGGTCCACGACGTGGCCGTCGAGGGGCGGATCGATCGAGGAGCGGCTTCGGTGGTCACTGCGGTGACGACCGAGGTCACCAGTCTCTGTCCCTGCTCGAAGACGATCTCCGACTACGGTGCGCACAACCAGCGCAGTCGCGTCACTCTCGCGGTAACCGGTGAAGGGGACGACCCGTACCCGTTTCCCGTGGGCGAAGTCGTCGATCTGCTCCGTGCATGCGGATCCGCCCCCGTGATGCCACTGGTCAAGCGACCTGATGAGCGGGTTCTGACGATGGAGGCGTACGACCATCCGGTGTTCGTCGAGGACATGGCTCGCGATGTCTCGGTCACGTGTCGAGAGCGCGGGATTGCCCACTCGGTGACTGTTCGGAACCTCGAGAGCATCCACAGTCACGATGCGATTGCGCGCGTCTCTGGATGAGTTGTGTGGGCGCCTGAGGGTGCCACCTCGCCCGCGACGGATGGGGCCGGCCGCTCGGCTTCGTCCTGCTCAGCGGCAACGCCAACGACTGCATGCGCCTGGAACCGGTGCTGGGGTCGATCCGGGCTCCGATGATCGGGCCGGGAGTGCCCGCGCACCCGGCCCGACCACGTATTCGTTGACCAACCGTCCAAAATGAGATGTCCTCAAGGAGAATCATGCGTGCTCGACGCCTGGGTGCAGTCGGTGCCTTGGTTGCATACATCGCCACCATCCCTGCTGCCAACATGGCGGTCAGTCACTTCGGCGTCGTTCCAGTGGGCCTCGGCTACCTTGCGCCAGCAGGTGTCTATCTCGTTGGCATAGCCCTCGTCTTGCGTGACCTCGCGCGCGAAACTGCCGGCCGCTGGCCTGTTGCCCTTGCAGTGCTTGTGGGCGCGGCTCTGTCCTACTGGCTGGCCGACCCGGCGCTAGCGACCGCGTCTGCTGCGGCGTTCGCGTTGTCTGAAGGCCTTGACTTCATGGTGTACGAGCCGCTTCGAAAGCGCGGCCTGCTCATTGCGATGGTTGCGTCCAATCTGGTCGGGACGATTGCCGACAGTCTGGTATTCCTCACACTGGCGTTCGGCTCGCTCGAGTTCCTGCCAGGACAGGTGCTCGGCAAGGTATGGATGACAGTTGCCGCAGTCGCCGTTATCGCCGCCCGTCGCAGGCTCGCAACCCTCTGAGAGGGCGTCGACCTCGATCGGTGAGCGGCCCGTCCTCGGTGATCGCCTCGGGGCTCGCCCGTAACTCCCCGAAGCCGTCGTTGCGGGCCGCCCTTGACGCTGCGGGGAGCCGGAGTCCACAGGGCGGGGGCGCTCGCGCCCCGTCATCGATGACGGATTGGTGGTGACACGCTCACCCACAACCCCGCCACCGGTTTGTCTCGGCCGTATCCCCGGTCGGCCGCGGCCCAGATGGAGCCGGCCCCCACATACCGGGCCTCGCTCCAGGCGGCCAGGCGCCGCCACCAGGTCATGCCTGAATCGAAAGCGGTGTTCCTGCGGCGGCTACTCCCGCTGGATGCCGATGTGCAATACGAACAGGATCCCGCACAGCGCCTGCCAGCCCGGCACCCGAGGACGCCCCGGCTTGAGCTTCGGTGGCTTTAACATCTGGCAACTCTGCCCTGGGTCGGGCTGGTTGCGGGCGTGTGGTGATCGACCGTTCACGGGCCGCCCAAGCTGATTCCCCGATTGCGGATCGCCTCTATGAGGCGTCGCTGCGAGCGGATGTCGAGTGACTGATTGTCGGTTAGGTCATACTGCTCGAGCACGTCTAGTTCGGCTAGGGCGGTGTGGGGATCGCCCAGCCAAGCGATGATGACGGCCCGTTGTGAGCGGAGGCCAATTACCTCGTCGACCAGCGCGTAGCGGGTGGTGAGCGGCAGCAGTGACTCGTCGATCAGCTTCAGCGCACCGATGAGGTCACCGATCGCGACGAGGTCGTCGGCCGCGTCCTGACCGATGGTGACCATCGACCGCCAGGCAGCCGCTAGTGAGTAGAACTTCATGGCGTGAAGGGCCGCGAGGCCGTATTCGCGGCCCCGCTGACGGCAAGTCCGGACGTAGAGGCCGAGGCAGTCGGCGAGGTGCTTGCAGTCGTCCTGCCAGGTCTTGCTATCCGCCAGCACGGCACGGAGTTGTTCCGGTCCCACCCCGATGACGTCTTCGGGGGTCAGCCCGAGGTGATGGTAGTAGGCCTCGCTTACCGCCAGGGCCTCGTCGCCAGCCTCCTCGTACCGGTTGAGAGCGTAGAGACCGGTCGCGTAGGTGTACTGGACGATGCGTTCCAGTTGCGGGGAGGTGGCCAGGAGTAGGGCCTCCTGGTGGGCACGCCGAAGCGCCTGCGGGTCGCCCGTCTTTCCGGCTGCCAGGATGAGTCGCAGCGCGAGAGTGCTCTTCGCCCAGGTGTTCAGCTCGCCGGTCGTGGCGAGCGACCGCATCCGGTCGATGTGGGCGGCGAAGCCTGTTGCGTCCCCCTGGTCGCTGGTCCAGGTGGCAAGGGCGTTGGAGGCCAGGAACCGATGAGCGGTGCTCTGCTCCTCGTCGGTCGCGACGGTGGCGAGGATGTACTGGAGTTCGGTCGGCACGCCGATCTCCCGGAAGTATTCCTCGCTGGCGATGTCGGCCAGGACATCGACCTGGCCGAGGGTGGCGAGCAGGCGCAGCCACCGGCCGAATCGGCGGATGTCGCGATCCTCATCGAACGATCGCAGAAGCATCGCCGCGAGCGACTGTCGGACGGCGTGCAGCCGCTCCGGGGGGAGTGTGTCGGCGTGCTCGTCAGCCACGGGACGAGCCGCGTCGTGGAGTTTGACCCTGCCGTCGGCGAAGAACTGCGCGAGCCCGCACGCGACGAGTTCTCGCAATGCTCGGGCGCGAAGGGTCCGCGGGGCCGTGCCCGCTGCAGCGCCGAGCGCATCGGCCTCGGAACGAGTCAGCGGGACTTCGGCCAGGGATAGGAGAGCGGCAGTTGTTCGGGCGGGTTCGTTGAGGCGGGCGAGGATGTCGCCGATGAGAAACTCCTGCGCTGTCGGGCTGATGTGCAACCTCTCCTGGAAGGCCGTGCAGAGGGCACGCGCATCCGAGTTGTATGCGTCCCTTGTCAGTTGGGCGGCGTTCGAAACGAAGAGGGGAAGCCCCCCGGTGAGGTCGAGAACGCGTTGAGCAGTTGGGTGATCGACGGGGCATCCGGCTGCCGCGAAGACGGCAGCGACCGTGTCCTCGTCCCAGCCCGATAGATCCTCAGCCCGTCGTCCGAGGTGCGCCTCCAGCGGGCTCTGGCCCTCCCAGGGTTGGGCCAACAGCACGAAGCGGAACCGGGAGGCGGTGTCCAGTACAGCTCGGATGTTCCCGTACTCGAGACGGTGAACGTTGTCCAGGACGACAGTGATGTGGTCTTCGGTCGCCAGTTGCCGATTGACGGCACTCAGGATCTCCAGACCGCTCCCGCTTGGGAAGAGGCCGCCGGTGGCGGGCCGTGCAGAGGTCGACAGCAGATGTGCGGCCAGTTCACGGGCGAGCGAGGCCGCAACGGCGTCGGAGGGCAGGTCGGCGATGTCGAAGTAGATGATCGTGCCGGAGTGATGTGCGGCAGCCTGGCCCGCCCATGTGCTCTTGCCCGAACCGGCGAGACCGACGAGTAGCCGGACGCGGTGCTCGCTGTCGGGTTTCGGCTCGTCACGGTGAGGAAACCATGGGGTAGGGACTGCGGGAAATGCCTGCAGATGCTCGACGAACTGCTCGAAGAGAACAGGCAGTTCGTCGGCCCTGACCCTGTGGCCATTCGCTCCGCTCGCGAGGTGCTGTACGTGTGCGGCGAGTTTCGCCACCAGGGTCTGCGGGGCGAGGGAAGCGAAGGGAACGCGATCGGCAGCGGCCACGCACCATTGCATGGCTTCGGTGAGGTCGGTCCAGGCGGGCGGCAGGCCGGGCACTGTCCGGGGACCGGTGGGCCAGTGGATCAGCACGTCCTGCGGCCAGTGCTGTTCCATGATCTTCGCAGCGAGGCCCGGTCCCGGCTCGGCGTTGGCGACGATCACGAGGACGGGCTTCCCGGTGCGGTGCCCCGCGTCGTGCTCCGCGCGGATGGCAGTGAAGCTCTCCACCGCACCCCTGACGTCCCCCCACTGGAGTGCATGGCTGCGCGTCTTTACCTGCAGGTAGAGACGGCAGCTGCCGAGGAGGAGTTCGATGTCCTCGTCGCGTTCGCTGACCAGCATGCTGGATCCGGAGTCCGCCATGGTGAGCAGGCAAGCCGTCGCGTAGAGGTGCTGGTAGAGGAAGCCGCGGTGGACCGACTCGATGCGGTTCAGCTGTGCTGGGTCAAGGACGGATCCGAGATCGGCTGCCGGCCTGGGGACTTCGTCGCTGAGGAGTTCCATGGTTGTCCTTCACTGCCCGATCGGTCTGGTTGGACCGACGGGTCCGTGGGTTGAGGTTTCCCCCTTCGCGTGGAGGAAGCCGGTTGCATGGTCAGAGTGGGCAGGGCGGCTGCCGGACATCGGTGTGCCAGGAGTTCGACGAGTTCAGGTGGCGCAGACTCACCCACTCCTGGGCGAGGCGCTCACCGCGGACCAGTAGGTCGACGGCCCGCGTACGGTGTCGTTCGGGCAGCCAGGCAGCGAGTTCCTCGGCCCTGGCCCGGGGGAGCGGATCCTCCTTGCCAGGAAGGGGCGTGCCGAGTCGGAACAGTGCGTCGTACAGGTCGCCGGCAGGTGTAACCGGTGGGAGCCCTGCCGCCCTGGCCTTCTCGGTCGCCCGAATCGGGATAATGAGGCCGCTGGCGTCCAGATCTCCGAAGTATCTGATTGCACCCACACCGTGGTCGGGACGGATGCTGCGTACGGACGAAGAGAAGGACTTTCCGATACCCCAGGCCAGATACCCCAGTTGGTGGTCAATCTTTTCCAGAGCCTTCGTCAGGGACCAGCAGGTTGTGTAGTTTTCGACAACGAAGAGGATGTCACCACGCTCCATCGCGGTGTAGCCCCGTTCCTGCGGTCTGGTCGGGTACCACTCGTTGAGCAGCGGCGGTTCTGCCCGCAGGATGTTCAGGAAGTTCCTGAGGTATACCTGGTCGGAGAAGAGCCAGCCGAAGGAGAGATCCCTCAAGGCCTTCTCCGGCTCCGGAAAGTGGGTGAGGTGTGCCGGTCCGCCGAACACCTCAAGCGATCGCTCGCACAACGGCACCGGGGTCAGGTCCGGATCGCCCGTCAGCCACTCGTTGACGGCGATGTAGGCGGCCAGATGTCTCGGCTTGCGGCTGTTGAGCTGCCATTCGGCCGCAACCCGGCTCAGGCGCGGGTGCAGGGGTGGCATTGCCGGCCGGTCGGGGGGTGGCGTCGGCTGTTCGCGCACTCGGATGCTCACGGGCAGTTCGACGCGCTCGTGGTCGGTCCGCGTGACGAACTCGACTTCTCCCGCGTCCCTGAGGCGCGACAACGTCTGGAGCAGGACCTTGGGCACAAGGGTGTCGTCTCCGGCTCGGCCGAAGAGTTCGTGGTAGAGCTCTCTCGCCACTGGGATGGCGAGCTTCCGCCAGGCGGCGGCGCTTCGTTTGCCGGCGGACGACCGCTCGCGGAGTGCGGCGAGGAACGTTCGGTCAGCGGTGCTCAGCCGAATTGGATCAGGTTTCGGCACGGTCGCTCCCTGGGGGACGTCGGTAGTACCGGGCCGCGTCGATCTCTGCGCCCCGTTCTGCTGGTCGGACGTTGTCCAGCAGGGGCCGGATGGTGTCCTCCACCGTCAGGTACTTGCGGTGTGCCGCCAGGTCGGCGCTGTTGCGTAGCCGGACCACCAACGGGAAGTTTTCCAGGACATTCAGGTCGAATAGGCCTGTGGTATAGACCAGTTGGACGCCCAGTGCGGAGGCCACGGCCTGCTGCAACTGCAACAGATACGACGCCGATGCCCGTCCGATCGGGTTATCGAGGAAGAGTACTCCCGAGTGGCGGTGCCTGGTCCTGCCCTGTTCGCTCGACCGGAGAGCGGCCATTGTGCAATAGAGGACGATGGCCGCGGTCAGGACCTGCCCGCCCGAGAAGATGTCCTTGATCTCTGACACTGGAACGCGTTGATCCCTCAGAACCGCATCGGGCTTGAGGATCCGAACCCTGAAGCCCGAGGTGCCGACCGCAGACGCAACCCCGCGCAGGACCAGGGAGAGGCCGCCGCGCTTGCCTGGCCGGCCGTTGACGACCTCGTCGGCCAACTGGTCGACGACGGTGCCGAGCCGGTCGGTCAGGGCGTCGTCTTCAGCGGCCGCGAAGCCGATTTGCAGGAACGGTCTGCCGGACCAGTTGGCCAGACGGTCCGGCAGCTTGGAGAGCGTCTCGGCGCGCCGCACGATCCTCAGCGCCTCCTCCACCTGTTGGCGAAGCTGGCCGATGATGGCTCGACGGTGACGGCAGATGGAGTCGAGGTCGGTTTCCAGAGAGCGCAGTCGCTGCTGCAGCAGACCTTGCCAGCGGGCGGCGTTGGCCGACAACTCTGCCGGATCCGCCGCCACGATGATCGACCGATTCGGGAGGTGGATGGCGGCGAAGCGTTCGTCGATGGCGTGTTGCCTCAGTCGGTCGGTCAGGGTGCGCTCGGTGAGGACTGCGGCGGTCAGCGCCTCGTCGGCCTCGACGAAGTGGGTCCTGGCAGCGTCGTGGCGTTTCCGGGCGGCCGAGGCATCGCCCTCGAAGCCCGGTTCCTCCTCGGCAGGTTCGCCTCCAGGCCCGGAGCCGAGCAGCGCCGACAGATCGGCGAAGAGCATTGCCTCCCTGGCCGCCTCCTTTGCCCGCTGCCTCGCTCGTTCGCTGCGGTGGCTGATCTCGCGGCGCAACCGCTCGGCGTTGTCCCGAGCCGTCTCCGCCTCGGTAGCCATGGAGAGACCTTCGGCAAGGTGCTTCGGGTGGGTGAATGGCGAGAGGTCGACGGCTTCGACGGGCTCCGGAAAGGCTGAGAGCTCAGCCCGGCGGATCGCCGTCAGCACGGCGGACTCAGCAAGCCGTTCTTCGGCCGAGAGGACGACCCGTGTGGCGGCCTCGCGAGCCAGGGCGCGGGACACGGTGTCGGCCGCCTCGGGGCCGGTCAGGAGTTCCTCGGCCTGCTGCCGTACCGCCGGAGACAGATCGCCGAGCTCCCGGTCCGCCGCTGCGAGCCGGTCGCGGGCGAGTGCGGCCTTCGCCTTGAGGTCTTCACCGACTGCGACGCGTCGCAACTCCTCCACGGCTGCGGCGAACGACCGGCGCAATACCTCGACCGGCTGTTCGGCCGCGGACCCGTCGCTGTCCGGAAGACCATCCGCCTGCGGCAGTGTAGTCAGTTCGTCCACGATTCGCTGTGCCGTGGCACGTAGTGTGTCGGCGCTGCGCTGGTGGTCGGCCGTCAATGCGCGGCAGCGGTCGCTGCGCTCAGCCGCCCGCTTGGCGGTGTCGCGATTCGCCTCGGCGGCTTCGAGCGCCGTCCGCTCTGAGCCTTCCCAGCCGGGGATGCGTGCCTCCCGCTCCGCCAGCCGTTCAAGCACCTCGACGGCGCGCTCTGCCGTGTGGTGGGCCTGGCGGGCAGGGGGAATCGCAGAGGCGACGAAGCGGCGCTCTCCGATGATCCGGTCGAGGCCGGCCTGTCGTTCGGCCAGGACGAGGCCGGCGGCGGCGGCCTCGGACTCACGTTGCCGAAGCTCCCGGCGCAGTTCCTCCAGACGCCCCGGCGGGAAGTCCCTGCGCCAGTCGGCGAGCCGAGTGTAAAGGGCCGCATACCGCTCGGCCCGGTCACGGAGCCCGGCCTGCTGTCGGACCTGCTCCCGATGGCGTTCGGCCAGGCGGACACGCTCATCGTCGGCCGCCTGTTCGTCGTAGAGCGCAGGGTGAACTGGGACTACGACCGGCTCCTCCGCTTCTGCGTCCTCCGCTGCGGCGGCGAGAAGGTGGGCGGCGGTGCCGACCACCAGGTGCTCGGTGGGCCACAGACGGCTCTTCGCGAGGATGTCGGCCGTTTCACCGAACCGCTCGTTCACGATCACGCCGGATGCCAACCGGGGAGCCTGGCGCACGATCTGGTGCCGACGTTCGACGCTGCCGAGCGAGGCGAGGTACTCCCACCCCGTCCAGGCGGTGAACCCCTCTTCCTGCAGTCGTTGCCGCACCCGGATCGCATCTACTGACGGGGGCATTAGCTCCGTGGTCTCCAGAGCCGTCCGGGCCCGCTCGTCGCCCGCGATCTCCACCTGGACGACGGCTTGGGCGGCGTCCACCTCGCGGCGGACCGCGGTCACACAGGTGAGCAGGTCCGCGGCGTCCCGGTCAAGATCCACGGTACCGCCGTCGGCCGGCCCGGGGAGATCGGGATCGGCCTCCAGAGAGGCAGTTCGGGCGGTGGCCCGGGTGAGTTCACGCTCGGCGGCACGGAAGGCCTCATCAGCGGTGGCGGAGGTATCCCGGGCCGAGCCGAGCGACTCCTCCGCGCTCACGCATGCTTGGTCCAGCTCGGTTAGGGTTGCCTCCAGTTCGGCGACGTGCGCCCCAGCCTGAACAGCCCGCGCCTGTGCGCCTTCCGCGGCCTCGCCGGCGGTCATGCTTGCGGATAGCCGGCCTTCGCGCACGGCGGCCGCGAGTTCCGCCCGGACGGAGTCGGCACTGGTGCGGTGGACAGCTGCCTCGGCTGCCCATTCTGCCGCGTGGGCTACCGCAGCGTTGTGCTCGGCCTGCGCCTGAAGGGCCAGAGCGGCCTGACCCTGGCCAGCTGCCTCGGCCTCGGCCGCTTGGCGCTCTGTCCGGTCGCGCAGGTCGGTGAGAGCGCGCCGCAGGGCTACGGCTGCGGTGTCCCTGGCGACCAGGGCGGGCCGGGCGGCTTCGTGGGTCTCCGCGATGACCTGCCTGAGCCGCAGGTCCTCGGTCATGGCTTCGCGATGGCGTAGGGCCGTCGGAACCGCCGCCCAGCCGCTCTCGACCAACTTGGCCTGTCGGAGGGCGTCACGGTCCTGCTGCTCCTCGTCCCGTGCTTCTTCCAATCGCATGAGGGCGACCAGCCGACGCAACTCGGCGGTCACCGCGATGAGGTGGGCGTGGCGCTCAGTCTCCTGCTCCAACTCGTCGGCCAGACCCCGGCTCTCGGTCCGCAGACCGTCCGCCCGGTGGCGCTCAAGGTGGGCGCGGATCCGGACCAGCCGGAGGTGCTTGTCCAGTCGTTCCTGCGCATCGTCCCTGCGCGCACTTCCGGCGAGGCGGGTCCGCCGGGCCTCGGCGAGTGGCGGAAGATGCTCCAGTGCCCCTCGGACGAACTCCCGCTCCAGTTCGAGACTGTGGCGGACAGCGAGTTTGTCGGCGTAGGCGCCCACCACGCCAGCAAGCTCTTCCGCCGGTTCGGGTGGTAGTACCGCACTCAGCAGTGAGTCGACGAAAGCGTCGTCCCCGGAGAAGGAGAACGCATCGGCCGCCTCTCCCTCCTCGGCATTCATGGCGCGCTGGTAGCGGAAGAGCTCGGGATCCAAGCCCAGGTCCACCAGCCGTTCAGTCCACTGTTTCTGGACCCGGATACAGGAGTACTCGAGCCCGGCATCGGACTCAGCGGCTGCCGTCAGCTGGTCGCAGTAGTCGGACAGCACGCGGTACCGGCCGTTCTCAGTGATCGGGAGGGTCCGCAGCCCGAGGGTTTCCGTCGGCCGGAAGTGGTACCAGCACTCGGTAAGCTGTTTGAGGTCCTTGGAGGGGCGCCCGTTGCGCCAGGCTGACACCTTGCCGGTGACCAGGTGTCGCCCGCTCTTGGTATGCACCCATTCCAGGACGACGTGAGAGACGTCGCCCTCCAGGACGAAGCTGCTCAGCGTATGGGTATTGGAGGTGCCGACCGCCTGGCGGTGGCCCGGGAGTACCACGGAGAAGGTCAGCTTGATCAGCACCGACTTCCCACCGCCGTTTTCCAGGTGCAACACGCTCGCCGGGGACGGCCGGAGCACCGGCTTGTCCTCGCCGAACAGTGTCTCGGGGGCGGCGGGTACGGGCGCGCCAGCGGAGCTCAGGTCGATCAGCACGTCTTCGTAGCGGGCTGCGGCTGGTCCCACCGACCGCAGCAGGACACGGGAGAGTTCATACATCTACTGCCTCCAGGCCGAGTTCCCCATCGCAGTCGCCATGGACGACCCGTAGGGTGCCAGCGGCCACGGTCATCGGGGCCGTTCCGATCCTGAGAAGTTCCTGAAAGGCGTTGGTGGCCGCGAGTTCGCGCACCTGGAGTTGATATCGGGGCGTCGTCCGGTAGTTGCCGTCAGCGGCTTCACCGACTGCTGTGAGAAAGCCGCAGTCCGTGAGGAAGTTGAGGGCCCGGCTGACCATCGCCCGGGTGGAGTTCATGGCTGCCCGGCTGTCCTTTGTCCGTGACGCTTCCGGGCGCCGGGAGTACACACGCCAGACCTCCTCGAGCTCGGGGGCTTCGGTGGGGGTGGTGTCGGTCTCGTCGGCGGCCTCGGCGGCTCGTTGCTGGAGCTTGCGGCAGACGTCCCGGACGGTTGAGTCGATGACCTCGATGCTGACCCGGCCGATGAAGCCGTCTTGGGCGAGGTCGTCCGGCCGGGGGAAGGCCAGTGCGGCGATCGCCAAGTGGATGAGGCCGTGCAGGACCTTCTCGTGGTCGCCGCGGCCGCCCCGGTACCTCGCCCGCCTCGCGTAGTCCTCGATCCTCGTCTCGAACACGGAACCGTCCAGTGCCGCCAGCACCAGTGCTTCGGTGCCGCTGTCACTTCCAAGCACTGACAGCCCGAGTCCGCGACCCACACGGTCGGTCAGGGCGCGGAACGCGGTCTCCTGGCGGTACCGTCGGCTGAGACGGAGGTAGTCGGTTTCACGGCCTGGGACTTGCTTGGTCCGCAACCCGTACGAGATCAGACGTGCCGCTTCCTCGGCGTCGAGGGTGTGATCATCAGCGGTCACGAGCGCTCCTCGGTCACTAGGGAGACTCCTTGGGGTCGGTGTGCTTTCTCGTACTCGCGGAACTCTCGGGCTCGGAGCGGAACGTCTGCTCTGGCGAGCAGGGCCGCGTGGGTAGAACGCTCCGGTCGACGTCCACCCGCGCCAGCAGGAGGTCGTCGCCTGCGAACTCCGGGTCTGTCAACTCCTCGCCGGTCCTGAATGCGAGGAGGACATGACTTGCGCCACTGCTGATGGCCGCGCCCACCGAGGCGGCGAACGCATGGCCAGCCCGGTGGAGGACAAGCCTGGCCACCTCGGCGCCGGCCGTCAGACGGGCCCGGGCCAGCAGTGTGCTGAGTCGCTCGGGACGGTTAGCGAAGGCGAGGACCTGATCGCCGAGCAGGTGATGCTCGGCGGTGAAGCCGGCCACGTCGACCGTGGTGCAGAGCTCTGGCTCGGGGACTGCGGTTCCTCGTGGTGGCTTCGCTGGGCCCGACCGGCACAACCGGATGACGATGGAGGCCAGCGACACCGCGTCCGGCGGGTCGGGAGCCACAGCGGCGCGGAAGTAGTCTGCCAGGACCGGCAGGGCGAGGTTCACCGGGAGGTCCAGTGCGGGAACCAGTAACTGGCCGAACAGATCCAACGCGGCGCGCTGCGGTGGGCCCGAGAACTCCTGCCTGTCCTGTTCCCGGCGGAAGATCGTGCCCGCGTTCTGCAGATGTCTTTGCAGCCGCATGTGACGCCCGATGCACTCCCGGACGATGACGACCAGTTCGGCAGCTCGCTGCTTGTACCGCGGATTGTCCGCCTCGTCGCGGCGACGGGTGATGTGCGCGAGAATCTGGCTCTCCATGGCGTAGCGCTCCTCGATGTGGGAAAGCGCGGCGTCGAGAAGTTCGGGTACCTCGTTCTCCCAGTCGACAGTTCGAACGTTGCGCCTGGTCGCGTCGAGTTGCCGGCGCAGCATCTCCCCGTACTGCACGGTGCGATGCCGAGCCTGCTCGGCTGCCACCTTGGCGTCGTCGAGTCTGCCGCGCTCGATCAGGTTCCTGAGCTTGTGCTCGGCGGCGACCTGGGAGGACTCCACGTCCGTGTCGAGCGCTCCGACCAGGACATTGATCGCCTCGTTGGTGGTCCGCAGGTGCAGCCTGCTACCCGTGCACCCCTCCTCGATCAGTTTGAAGTCGAAGGGGAACGTTCGGTAGCCGCCGTTGTCGATCCGGCCGCAGATCTGGCGGAAGCCACGGTCGACCGTGCCGACATTGATGAGCTTGTTGAGCACCCATTCGGCGATTCGTCGATGCTGCTCCTCGGCATGCAGAGGCTGCTGGAGCGCGGCGTACCGGGTTAGCTGGTGGAGCACGCGGTCAGGGTCGGCGCCGTAGTCGAAGTCCATGGCCACGGTGATCTGGTCGATCGCGTGCAGGGCCAGTTGGGACATCTGGTAGCCGCGGGCGTCGATGCCCTCCAGCGAGCCCTTGTGGGCGTCGAGGGTTTGCAGGGGAGCCGTGCAGGCCAGTGCCTTGGTCCGGCGGACCAGGCCCTCGTCGGGCAGGTCGGTGATGGGTAGGGGGTCATCGTCGGGAAGTGTCATGAGTCGACGTCTTTCGGGGCTTCGGTGGTGGGGTGGAGGGCGGGGGTGGCCTGGACCGCCGACGGGGTTGGCATGAAGAATCTGGCGGCCATTAGGCAGCGTCCTGGCGATCACGAGCGGAGCCAGATGGCCAGCGCGGCTGCGGTGACGGTGCCGAGGTAGACGAAGCCGCGCTTGTCGAACCTGGTCGCGACCGTGCGGAAGGTCTTGAGCTTGTTGATCGCCCGCTCGACGGTGTTGCGCTTCTTGTAGCGCTCCCTGTCGAAACCGGGCGGTCGGCCCCCGGCCCTGCCGCGTCGGACCCGGCCGGCAGCCTGGTCGGCCTTCTCCGGGATGACGTGCCGGATCCCGCGTCTGCGCAGGTAGCGTCGGGTCCGGCGGTTGCTGTAGCCCTTGTCGGCACTGACGCTGTCCGGCCTCGTACGCGGCCTGCCGCAGGTCAGCCTCGGCACGCGGATCCCGTCCATGACCGGCTCGAACTGGGTGCAGTCGGCGCACTGCCCGGGCGTGATGACCAGCGAGAGTACCCGGCAACGGCCGTCCGCACTCAGGTGGATCTTGGTGGTGAGGCCGCCGCGCGAGCGGCCGAGCGCCTCACCTCCCGCACCACCTCCGCCAGCCGGTCGATCAGTTCCGCCCGGATCCGAGCGGTTCTGACCGTCTTGGCTGAGCCCCTTTTGAGAGCGGGCGGCGGAGCCTGCCGGGCACCGGCGGCATGGTGGTGTGCGCGTACGGACGTCGAGTCGACCGAGATGTCCCAGTCGATCTCGCCGACCGCATCCGCCTCCGCCTGGATCCGCCGTAGGAGCATTTCCCACGTTCCGTCCGCCGACCAGCGGCGATGCCGCTCGTGCACCGTCTTCCACGGTCCGTACCGTTCCGGCAAATCGCGCCATTGCACACCCGTGCGTATTCGGTACAGCACCCCGTTCACGACCTGGCGATGGTCCCGCCACCTGCCACAACGCCCGTTGCTCACCGGCAGGAGCGGCTCCAGCCGCTCCCACTGGGCATCCGTCAGATCACTCCTACTCCCCATAGTCGTATCAACGACTCAACTGATCGCCAGGACACTGCCTAGTGGAGCAGGCCCGTGACCTGCCCCGAGCGGTCTCAGGCCGCGAGAGCACGGGCCCGGTGGTCCCATGCGCCCACCTTGGTCATCGCGTTGCCGAGTTGGTGCACGGCGGCGGAGATGTCGTTCGCGGGCCCGAGTAGTTCGCGGTGTGTCGCGATCACCCTGTCCACGATCGTCCGGAAGAGGGCGAGCGTGTGCGCGCCTTCGCGGGCCGCCCCGGAGATGCCGACGAGTTGAGACAGGAAGCCCCGGTCATCAGTGCCCCAGAGGGTCGGCGGGACCGTCTCGAACAGGTCCAGCGCGGCATGGACGCTGGAGTCGAGGTAGGCCATCCGCTCCGCGAACCGGCAGGCAGTCGCCTCCAGTTCGGCGGCTGGGCCGCTCACCGCGTTCGCCAGCCGTTCGGTGACGGCAAGTCGCGTGTTCACCGGACTGCCGTCCCGGGCGACGCGCTGCATCTCGGGGCCGAATTCCTCGGCCTGCTCGGCGATGGCCGTGATGAGCGAGGTCATCGAGGTGAGGTCCCCGGCCATCGCCTCCATGCCCGGTCCGAGTTCTGCGAACCGCTCCAACAACCGCGAGTCCTCCTCGGAGGCGTCTGGTCCGTCCGGCCCTGTGGCCCCAGAGCCAGCCCAGTCACAGCCCAGCGGTTCCTCCACCCGCCCCGGGCCGACGGGCGAGGGGAACACGGTCGCTGGCTGGGGGAGCGCCTGGGTGTCCGACGTTGTGGCGGTCATGCGAAGTCCTCCGGTCCCAGGAGATCGAGGGTGAACGGGTCGCGCTCCTGCCGGGCGGCGAACTCGGCACCGGTGACCAGGTCGATGGCCTGCACGGGATGTGGCTCGATGCCGAGCGCGCGCATCAGGCCGACGGTCGGCACCCGGTAGCACCAGCCGACCCGCAGCACCGGACAGGGGAAGGAGTTGAGGGAGGCCAGCCGGTACGCGGTTCCCGCACAGATGTCGAATGCCCGCGCGGCGGTGCGCAGATCGACGGCCAGCGGCAGGCCAAAGACCTCGGGGAACGTCAACGCGGTGCCGTCGCGGCGGCTCATCGGCGGACCCCCTCAGACCGCAGTGGGAGGGCGCTGACCCGGGGTCCGGACCTCGGCCGCCGGGCCCGGTGGACTACCTCACGCAGTCCGAGGCGTTCGGCCAGGGCTCCCAGCCGGAGCCCCTCGACGTTCTCCCGAGAGGCGGTGAAGCGCAACCGTGCGGCCAGCCCGGTCGGGCGGTCCGGCGGTGTGATGTACAGCTCCCACATCAGTTCCTCCGTTGGGTCCGGGAAAGGCTGCCGGGTGTCCGCAACCCGGCAGATGTCGGTGACGGCCCGCTCATGGACGGCGGGGCGGACCAGCGCCCAGCAGCGCCGTACCGCGGAGCTCGCCAGTCGGCTGTCGGGCTCCGGCTGGGCCGGGTCGGTGTCGCAGAGCTGGTCAAGCAGGCCGACGATCGCTGTGGACTCCAACTCGGCCTGCTCCAGACCGAACTGCGACACGAGTCGGCGCACTGTTGAGCGCAGGCGGGGTACGGCGAGCCAGAGTAGGACCAGTTGCCAGCCGGACACCGGGCCGCCATCCGGTTCACCGGCACCGCTGGATTCCAGCTGCGCAAGCCGGATGGCGGATTGCCAGATCGCACGGTCCAGGGCAGCGTCGCGATCGTCGCCGTAGAGGCGGCTCCACGCCTCGATGGGCGACAGCAGCATCGGGTCGTCCTCATCCGCGCCGGGCACGACGAGATGTGTCGGGTTCGGCTGCAACGGGCCGGTCACCTGGCGGTGGATGACCTCGAACACGCCGTTGGTACTGGGAATGAGCGGGGTCATCGCCACCGTTCGGTACCTCCTCGGGAGTCGGGCGGTGCGGTGGGGCGGCCCTGAGGGTCGGCCAACCTTTGCAACTGGGCGCGCAGCCCGAGGACGAAGTCGTCCAGCACGAGGGTGAGACTGCGTGCGGCGTGGGAGAGCGGCCTGTTGCACGCGTGCTGGGACTTGCACTCGTGCGATGACTGGAAGGTGATGTTGATGGTGTCGACGGACCCGCTCACGGCGACGCCCTGGTGGACGGCCTGGTCCAGTTGCCGGCAGGTGCGGTCCGAATTGGGGAACGGGCCGGGTGAGGGGGCGGCCGGGCGGCTGGTCGGAGCAGCCGTCACCGGCTCCGCTCCGAGACGTCCGCCGCGGCAGGGAACGAGAGGGTCACGTCGCCGGAGACGTCGTGTACGGCTACGCCCTGGTATACATGCTGCGCGGTTCCAGCCCCATGCCGCGGCCATGACTCGAACCAATGTCCGGAAGGGCTGTCGGCCGACGGCGGTGTGTGTGCCAGAGCCCCGGATGAGACGTTCGGCGCGAATGCGTTCGGCGGGCTGGCGAGCAGGCCGGCCGACGGTACGGGAACGTGGATCCACGCCGGGGCGCGGAACGTCTTACCCGGTACGGTGGCGATCACCCGGACGAACCGGGCGGGGTGCAGTGCCGAGTACCTGGACGCCACCACGTCCTGGTAGACACGGTCGGAGATGATCGCCGCCAGGACCGTGACGTCAGGGCTCGCCACCCCCATGACCCACTTGAGTACCTCTGCGTCCACCAGTCGGTGGGCTTCATTGCGGGCAGTCCCGTTTCCGTCGCCCGGTCCTACTCCGATCGGGAGCGGGCCGCGGGCGATGGCGAGGCGCATCCTCAGCGGGGTCTTGCCGGGGGTGGCGTTGTGACGCGCGATCGTTGTCTCGAGCCTTGGAAGGAACCGGTCCAGAAGGCCCGCGAGATATCCCGGCGAGCAGCCGAACACGAGTCCGTCGCCGGTGTCGCGGAAGAACAGCTTGTTGTCCCGGACCGATTCGAGGCCGGCACCGGAGAGGGCCTCGTCGGTCAGCCGACTGGTCAATGCGCTGAGCTCGGCCTGGTCCGCGCCAGGGCGTTGGGTGAATGCCACCTGGTCCAGGACCACCACGGCGAGGTCGTCGGGCAGACGCCTTCCCGTGAAGTTGTCGCTACTGGGGGTGGAGTCGGGCATCGAACCTCCTGAGGCGTGATGTGCCGTCGGCCGTCGGCTGCTGAGCCGACCCGTGCGTTGCTTCCCTCATAGCCTCGGCCGGGGACGAGCGGCGGCATACTGCCGTTGGCGGTACGGGCGGGCCGCGCGTGGTGGTATGTGCAACGTGGTGGAGGGGCCGCCCTGGGAGGAGAAAGTTCCGGAGGATAGCACCGGGGATGACGGGAAGCCGGGCGCAGGCGACAACACCGCTGAAATAAACGGGACATGACCCTCGGTGCCCTAGCGTGCTTGGCATGTTCAAGAGTGCAGATGGACAGCGATGGGCCCTTGGTCAGGGCAGGACCTTCCGGGACTTGGTGGGTGACCACCGATGGGGGAAGACGATCGGGTGCTGGCGGAGAGTGGTGGTCGATCCGGGCCAACTGCTGATTCTCCAAGGGGACCTGTCAGATGAGGTCTACGCGGTTGAGGCCGGCGTGTTCAGGGTCGAGCGGCTGGAAGGTGGCGCACCTTCGGTGCAGGCGTTCCGCGCACGCGGTGACCTGATTGGTGAGGCGCCAGTGCTGGACCGTTGCGCTCCACGGACGGCACAGGTCGTTGCCCACACCCGGTGCCTGGTGGCGGTGTCGCAGGCCGGAAGCTTCGATCAGCTCATTTCCGGCTTGCAGGCCGAGCGTTTGCTGACCCAGTACCTCTGTGATCGGAATCTCGAGACTCAGATGGTGCAGGGTCTAGGCGATCCAGAGGTTCGACTGGCCGCGTTGGTGCGGCCCTTGGTCCGGCACCAGCAGCGGTTGAGTGGAGGTCGGGCAGAGCAGGTCGTCTTGAAGGTCAGCCGGAACCATCTGGCCCAGGGGTTGCGCCTGGGCCACCGTAGGGCGCGGAAGCTGCTTGATGATCTCTCCATCGGACGCTTCCACAGCAAGGGGATGCTGACGATCGATCTGGAAAGTTGGGCGAGGTGCGTGTCCCGGATCAGCACCTGACCCTGCGGGTGGTGACCCGCCGGCGGCCGGGTTCGTCAACCCGAGGCGATGACTGCGGCGAAGGCCTCGAATCCGTGGTGCCATGCCTGGTCCATCAGGTAGGCGCCATTCATTCCGCGATCGGCCAGGTCGACGAAGCGGCCGCCCTTGGTGGCGCGAGCCAGCCGATACAGCAGCCTGCGACGGTCGGCGGCGTAGTGGCTGGCTGCTGAAAGGGCGAGCGCTGTCGTAATCCGGGAGGACCGAAGCCCAAGGCCGAGCGTGTGGTTGCCGATGAGGAGCACGGCGGCCTGGGTCGCGGTGTAGGACGCCACATGGGCCGCGCAGGCCCGGCGTCCGGCCGCGCCCGACTGCTCGGGGGAATCGTCGTGCTGGGCTTTCGTGGCAGCCTGATGGTCGGTCTGGATCCAATGGTCCGCCACATCCGCCGCCGCTCGCATCAGGGCGTAGACGGCGGCGAAGCGGGCGGCACGGGACAGGTTGGTCGAGGGCACGAGGATCTCCAGGTGGTGTTGCGGAAACGCGGAGAGGGTTCACCGAACGTCCGAAACGGAAGTGTTGACAAAGGAACGGGAATGCAGCGACGGATGCATGGGGTTGGTCGATCGCCGAGCAGGGATCTGCGATCAGGCCGCTTGTGCTTCCCTGTCGGGTCAAGTGGGCAGGTTCCAGGCCTACTGGCGATGCAGCGGGCGGAGAGTCGACCAGGAAGGGTTGCGCTGAGCAAGCCCGGGGTGGGACCGCCCAATCGGCGGGGCACGCGGTGAAGCCATAGCTAACCGATCGTCGGTACCTCTGATGTGTGCCACCATCAGGCGCAGTTGAGCTCGGCCATGTGGGCCTAGCGCGGCGTGGAGCGCTTGGCTGGTTGTAGTGCCGCCGCCAGGAGAGCGTGGCGTGGTTGAGCACGTCATGCAGCGTGGAGACAACCCGGTGGACCGTGACCCGGCCGTGGCTGACCTTCGGCTGGGTGCTCACCTTGTCGTCGCCTGCTTCGGGCGCTGCCCGGGCAGGCGGTCTTGCCCGAAGGCCGGGATGGACGCAGCTCTCGTAGCCGGCGCACGCGTTAGGCGCGAGCACTTCCTCCTCGCCGCCCGCCACGTCTGGAGCAACTCGCCAGGATGGCAGGGCGATCCTCGTACACCTGCGCAGCCCGGTCCGCAGCCGATGGGTATGCGATTGTGATCCGTTCGCTGACGTCGGCTCCGTGGGCTGGCCGGCACCCGTCGACGCCGGTTCAGTCGGGCAGGGCGACACCATTGGAGAGGAGTGAAGAGCATTCATTGCCGTACGGCAGGGGCGACAGGACCAGGCCGCAGGAGTTGTTGAGCTCGTCCAGTCGCAGGCCGGCACCACTGGTGGTGCCGTGGCGGCCCGGCGGAGACGGCGGGCGGTCAGGTGTCGCGGGTGCGGAGGGTGAGGTAGCCGGTGAGGAGGGAGGCTGTTGTCCAGGTGGTGAGGATGAGGAGGGCCGTGGTCGGGGGGAGGGACGGGGTGGCCTTCATGGCCTCGGTGCCGGCGTGGTCGGGGAGGTAGCGGGCGGCGGGGTGCAGGGCGGGGATGGCGTTGGCTGCCGGGGTGAGGGCGAGGACGTGGGTGAGGAGGAGGGAGAGGGTGAGTGGTGTGCTGCGCACGGTTGTTGCGACGCCCAGGGAGAAGAGGGAGATCAGGGTGAGGTAGAGGCAGGCGCAGGTGATGGCGCGGGGGGCTTCGGGGTGGGTCAGGCCGATGCCGTGGGGGCCCAGGGCCTTTTGGGAGGCGAGGAAGGTGAGGAGGGTGGTGGGTACGGCCGTCAGGAGGGCGACGGTGGTGGTGGCGATGATCTTGGAGAGGTAGAAGAGGCCGCGGTCGGGGGTGGCGGCGAGTGAGGTGCGGATCATGCCGCTGCTGTACTCGGTGCAGATCAGCAGGACCGCGAAGGCGATCAGGGCCAGTTGGCCGAACTGGACGCCGACGAAGCCGGCGTCCAGGGGGTTGAAGTCGGGGCGGAGCGCGGGGCTGTGCCGGTCGATCGCCGAGCGGGCCGAGGCGCCGTTCAGGACGCCGGTGCCGATGCTGAGGGCCAGGGCGATGAGCAGTGGGACGGTCGTCGACCGGACCGTTCGGATCTTGGTGAGTTCGGCACGGACGACGGCCGTGGGCGCGTTAGCGAACATGCCGGTTCCTCTCGGGGCGGGACTCGGCCCGGTACTGGGCGGTGTCGCCGGTGAGTTGGAGGAAGGCGTCCTCCAGGGCGGTCGTTCGGGTGGCCAGGTCCTCTGGGGCGGTGCCGGCGATGAAGTCGGCCATGCGGGCGTCGGCGAGCAGCCGGCCGCGCCCGATCACCACCAGGTGGTCGGCGGTGATCGCCATCTCGCTCATCAGGTGGCTGGACAGCAGGACCGTCCGGCCCTCGGCGGCCAACTCCTGGAGCAGTGTGCGGATCCAGCGCACGCCCTCCGGGTCGAGGCCGTTGACCGGTTCGTCCAGCAGCAGTACCTGCGGGTCGCCGAGCAGGGCGGCGGCGATGCCCAGGCGCTGGCTCATACCGAGGGAGAAGCCGCCGGCCCGGCGGGAGGAGACGGGTTCCAGGCCCACCATGGCGAGCACCTCGCGGACCCGGGTGGGGCCGATCCGGTTGGTGCGGGCGAGCCAGAGCAGGTGGTGGTAGGCGGTGCGGCTGCTCTGCACCGCCCTGGCCTCCAGCAGCGCGCCGACGTGTCGCAGGGGTTCGCGCAGCTCGTGGTAGGCCTTGCCGTCGTAGCGGACGTCGCCCTCGTCCGGGCGGTCCAGGCCGAGCATCATCCGCATGGTGGTGGACTTGCCGGCCCCGTTCGGGCCCAGGAAGCCCGTCACCCGGCCTGGGTGGACCGTGAAGGTGAGCCCGTCGACCGCGACGGTGTCGCGGTAGCGCTTGGTCAGTCGCCGTAGTTCGATCACGGCAGCAGGCTGCCGTGGAGCGGTGCCCCGGCACATCGGCCGGCGCTCCGAGCCGTGGCCTCCACCGGGCGGCGGAGGCGGCGGGCCGCGCCGGGCGTCGTCTCCTACCACGGTCGGTCATTCCCGCGGCCGAGGCGCGGCGGCAGCGGAGGCGGCTACGGTGAGCGCGTGGCCCGACTCCCCACGCCCTGGCGGGCGCTGTACCGCGACGGTGCCCTCCGACCGCTGAGCCGCAGCGAGTCGGCGGCCCTCGACACCCTGACGGCGGCGACGCTGACGGCGCTCTTCCTGGCCCTGCCGGGACCGGCGTGGAGTTCCCAGGGCGGTTGGCCGGTCCGGCTCGTCCTCGCGGCCGCGATGGGGCTGCCGCTGGCCCTGCGCCGGGCACGCCCGGTCGCGGTCTGCGCCGTGGTCGCGACGGCCTCGGTGGTGGCCGCCGCGACCGGGGCCGTCCGGGAGCCGTTCCTCGGTGCGGCGCTCGCGCTCCACCAGGTGGCGGTGACCACTACGGCACGGCGGGTGCCGACCCCGGTGATCGGGGCGGTGAGCGGCTTCGTGCTGGTGCTTCTCCTGATCGGGGGTTCCCCGGGCGGCGACGGGCCGGACCTCGTGTTCCACCTGGCCGGGCTGGCCGTGGCCGGGATGGCCTGGGTGCTCGGCCGGGCCGTGCGGGAGCGGCGGGCCCAGGCCGCCCGGTCGGAGCGGCGGGCCGCCGAGGAGGCCGTGAGCGAGGAACGGCTGCGGATCGCACGGGAGTTGCACGACATCGTGGCGCACCATGTCGGGGTGATCGCGGTGAAGGCCGGCGTGGCCAATCACCTGCTGGCGACCCGCCCGGAGGGGGCCGGCGACGCGCTGCGGGTGATCGAGACGGCCAGCCGCTCGGCGTTGGCCGAGATGCGGCAGATGCTCAGCGTGTTGCGGGCCGGCGAGTCCGCCCCGGAGGATGACGGCGCGGACGGGCTGCGGCCGGCGCCCGGACTCGCCGAGCTGCCCGGGCTGGTGGCCGGTGCCACGGCGGCCGGGCTCACCGTCGCGCTGCGCACCGAGGGCGCCGCCGACCTCCCGCAGGGGGTGCAGAGTTCGGCGTACCGGGTGGTGCAGGAGGCGCTGACCAATGTGCTCGGGCACGCCGGGCCGACGACCCGCTGCCGGGTCGAACTGGTCGCTGATGCCCGGGTGTTGAGGATCGAGGTGGTGGACGAGGGGGGCGTCGGGGACCGCGCTGGTCGTCGGCCCGGCCGGGAGGACGGGCGGGGGAGCGGGAGCGGTCACGGCCTGATCGGGATGCGGGAGCGGGTGGAGTTGTTCGGCGGACGTTTCGACGCCGGTCCGCTGGACGGGGGCGGCTTCGTCGTGAGGGCCGAACTGCCTTATCAGGCGGAGGTATTGGTGGGTGAGGGGTCGTGACGAGCGGAGACCGTGCGGAGGAGTGCGCGACCGAGCCCGTCCGGGTGCTGGTGGTGGACGACCAAGCGCTGCTGCGCGGCAGCTTCCGGATGCTGGTCGACGCCGAACCCGGCCTGACGGCGGTCGGCGAGGCGGCGGACGGCGCCGCCGCGATCGAGCTGGCGGCCGAACAGCGGCCCGACGTGGTGCTGATGGACGTGCGGATGCCCGGTGTCGACGGCATCGAGGCCACCCGGGCGATCTGTGCGCGGAACCCGGCCGTACGGGTCCTGATGCTCACCATGTTCGACCTGGACGCCCATGTCTTCGCGGCGCTGCGGGCCGGAGCCGCCGGGTTCCTGCTCAAGGACATCCCGCCGGCCGAACTGCTGCACGCGATCCGGGTGGTGGCCGCGGGCGAGAGCCTGCTCTCGCCGAGCGTCACCCGGCGGCTGATTGCGGAGTTCTGCCGCCGCCCGGCCACCGAACCGGCCGGTGCGCCGCCTGCGCTGGACGGCCTGACCGGCCGGGAGGGGCAGGTGCTCCAACTGGTGGGCGCCGGACGGTCCAACGCGGAGATCGCGAAGGAACTGCACGTCTCCATGGCGACGGTGAAGACCCACCTGGGCCATCTGCTGGACAAGCTCGACGCCCGGGACCGGGTCCAGTTGGTGATCATCGGCTACGAGAGCGGCCTGCTCACCCCGTGCCGCAGGAGCTGACCGGGCCCGGCGGATCCGCGGGTTTCGGTCCGCCGGGCCCGGCGGGGCCGCTACGGTGAGGCCGTGTCCGCGCCTGATCCGATACCGGCCCCCGCCCCGCCTTCGGTGCCGCCCCCGCCGAGTCCGGGGCAGCGGCTGCGGAGCCGGTGGGCCAGCCGCCACGCGCTCGGCAGGCTGCCGTACTGGGTGCTGACCCGGGCCAGTTGGGTCCTCGGGCTGTGTGCCGCGCTGTTCGGACTGAACGCGATCCTGCTGGAGGGGCACGCGGCGCAGGCCTACGAGGTGATGGTGGGCATCACCTCGCCCGCCGACGTCGATCCGCAGTGGTGCGCCTGGCTGCTGTCCGTCGTGGGCTGGGGCGCCATCCCGGCGTTCGTCGGCGCCATGGCCGGCTACCTGGTGACCGCGCAGATCCACACGCACCAGGCCGAACCCCTGGAGGAGGTCGTGCGCAGGCTTCGCGAGCTGTCCGAGCCCTCGACGCCGCCACCGGGGGCGGGGTCGTGATCACGCTGCACGATCTGCACAAGCAGGGCGGTGCCGCGGAGGCCGCGGTGATGGCCTTCGGCCATGTCCATCCGCGCCGCGGCTCGGGCGCCGCACCGGAGCCGGAGTGGGAGAAGGCCGAGGACCACTGGAGGAAGCTGGTGGCGTTCGTGCTCAAGCATGCCGCCCCGGGCGCGAAGAGCACCACGACCCAGGCGCTGCGCTGGGCGGAGCGCGCCGGGCTGGACCTGCTGCTGACGTTCCAGGCGACGCCCGGCTCGCGATGCCCTGTCTGCACTGGCCTGGGCGAAGGCTGAGGCCCTACTGTGGATGGCGACATGGTGGAGAACCTGGAGAACGACGATCTCCGGCGTGCGGCCGAAGTCCTGCGCGGCGTGCTGTACCTCGCCCAGCCCAAGGCCGCGCCCAAGGCCCTCACCAGCACCGCCCGGGCCATCGCGCACCGGGCCGGCGACGGCTCGCCCCTCGACCGGGCCGCCACCGAAGCGGTCGGCCTGGCGGCGTCGGTGAAGCGGTCGAGCCGGTCGGCGAACGTCGACCTCACGGGGGCGGCCCTGCCCGGCGCCGATCTGTTCGGCGCCGATCTTCGCGGTGCCAGGCTGAGCCGTGCCAATCTCAGCCGCGCCAACCTGTTCGCCGCCGATCTGGCCGGAGCCGATCTGGTCCGGGCGAACCTGAGCGGCGCCGAACTCAACGCCGATCTGAGCGGTGCGAACCTGAGCGGCGCCGACCTCAGCGGCGCGAACCTGAGCGGTGCCAATCTGAGCCGCGCCGATCTGACCGCCACCGCCCTGAACGACGCCGATGCGCGCGGCGCCGACCTGAGCGGTGCCAATCTCAGTGGCGCCGATCTGAGCGGCGCGAACCTGAGCGGCGCCGATCTGACCCGCGTGGACCTGAGCGGCGCCAACCTGGTCCGCACCCGCTGGACGAGGGCGACGCAGTGGCCCGGCTACGCGGCCCAGCGGCTGCTGGCACTGTCCGATGAAGTGGAACCCGGTGTGTTCCTGGTCCGAGGAGAGCCGACGGCTGATCGGACCGGCGGCCCGGCCTGAGATCAGGACCTGACGGGCCGTCAAGTAGATGTCCAGGCCGGGCGTCCTCGCGTCGGGACGGTCGCGTGCGTGTCGTCCACGCCTTCCGTCACACCGGCGCCCCTCCGGTGCGCCCCTCCGGTGTCGATGCGGGCCAACTCGCCCGGGGCGGTGGGTTCGTGACGTCGACCGCCGCGAGCGGACAGGTGGACGGCAGGGGTCGCCGAGGACTCCTGTGACATGGATGTCTTCAGCGGGTTGCGTGAAGGAATGGTTCCAATCATTTGCCTGGGTCGCTGAAATGAATGGCACTCGATTCATTTGTGAAAAACGGAGTTAATGCTTCTTTAGAGTTCCGGGTGACCTGGCTCACAGTCGCCTTGATCCTTCCGGGGATCCTTGACGGTCGAAGGGAGGGGAGCGCATGCTGGGGATCGAGTCCATGCGAAAGACTGGCGTGCCGCCACGGCCCAAGTCCGCAGAACTGGTGCTGGTGGGGGAATTTCCTCCCGAGGGTGCGCGGGTCGCCTGAGTCGCCGGTGTGCGATGAGCCTCGAATTCCGTTCTTCGAATTCCTACTCGTATGCCCGCCGGGACCAGTGCGGCGCCGTTCGGCCGTACGCCGGTTCAACCCGAAATAAATTCAGCGTAACTTCGCAGCGTGCCTGCGGCCGCGCCTCGGCGTGTGCGTGCGCGCGTGAGATTCATCAGGGGGAGCAATGGAGAACGCGCAGGCGGGGAACTACGACGACCTGGTCAAGTTCTACCGGGGCGGCGACCGGGCGGAGCCGAGCATCTTCGAGGTGTGGGAGGACGGGGGCAGCCGCGGCGACTCGGTCACCCCTTCCACGTTCAGCTCGGAGTACCGGGACTGGATGTGCGACAAGCTCGTCGCCGAGCTGGGGCGGAACGGGGGAGGCCTGCTCAGCCTGGGGGCGGGGAACGCGGCCGTCGAGGCGCAGGTGGCGGCCAAGGGGTTCCGGGTGCTCGCGCTGGACGCGATGGAGGAGGCCGTGGAGCTCGCACGGAGGAAGGGCCTGGAGGCGGTCCGCGCGGACATCTACCAGTGGGAGCCGGAGGAGTCCTGGTCGGTGATCTACATCGACGGGGTCCTCGGGCACCTGCACCGGGACCAGGGCGGTCTCGTGCCGGTGCTGACCCGGATCCGGTCCTGGCTGACGCCGCAGCCCGGCTCCCCCTCGGGACGCGCCGCCCTCATCGCGTCGAACGACGCGCCGAAGGTCGGCGCCGACGTCCAGAAGGCGCCCGGCGTCAATGGATTCCACTGGCTGGCCGGCGACTACATGCGGGCGCAGGCGGTGAAATCGGGATTCGATTCCGCGGTCGCCGAGGAGTTCCGCTACCAGCGGCCGGTCTCCGGGGAGCGGACCAGGGCGATCGTGACCGGATACGTCATTTCCTGAACCCGCAGCAATTCCCTGGCCGGCCACCGAGCGGAACCGAACGGAACGGAATCGAGAATGACGAGAAACGGCGCTGAAATGTTGGTGGAGGCACTGGTGGAACGCGGGGTGGACACCGTGTTCGGATTCCCCGGGGACACCAGCATCGCCTTGTACGACGTCCTTTCCCGCAGGTCCGGGGAAATCCGCCACGTATTGGCGCGGGATGAGCGGCACACCGGATTCATGGCCGACGCCCACAGCCGTACGACCCGCAGGCTCGGGGTCTGCGAGGCCTCCAGCGGGGCCGGGGCCGTCTATCTGGCCAGCGGGCTCGCGGAGGCCTACGCCTCCAGCATCCCCCTGCTGGCGATCGCCACCGACAACAGCCGGCGCAGCCACGGCACCGCTCCGATCAGCGAGGTCGACCAGGAGCAGCTGTTCGCCGCCTGCACCAAGTGGCGGCGGGTGGCCTCGGACCCGGCCGAGATCCCGCAACTGGTCGAGGAGGCCGTCACCGTGGCCTCCCAGGGGCGTCCGGGGCCGGTGGTCATCATCCTGCCCGAGGACGTCCTGGAGGGCAGTGCGGACGCCTGGCCCGACCGTCCGGCGACGCCGGCCACCGTGCCGGTCCGGCGTGACGCCGCCCCGGCCGCCGCGGTGGCCGCCGCGGCGGCCTGGCTCGCGGCCGCCGGGCGCCCTGTGGTCGTCGCGGGCGGCGGCGCCCATCTGTCGGGCGCCGCAGGCGCGTTGACGGCGCTCTCCGACCACCTGGCGATGCCGGTCGCCACCAGCGTCCACGGCAAGGGCGTCGTGGACGAGGCCGGGCCGCTGGCCCTCGGGGTGGTCGGTGCCAACGGCGCCCGGGACTACGCGAACCGCTTCGTCGCCGACAGCGACCTGGTGCTGTTCGTCGGGACCAGGGCCAACGCCACCGACACCCTCGGCTTCACCGCGCCGTCGCGCGAGGGCGTGCGCATCCTGCACATCGAGGCCGACCCCGGGCGCGCCGCGCGCAACTACCCCGGCGGCATCGGCCTGGTCGGCGACGCCGCCACCGTGCTGGAGCAGTTGCGCGCCGCCGTGCCCGCCGCCGACGGGGCCGTCCGCACCGCCCGCGCGGCCGAACTGGCGGCGCTGCGCGAGCAGTGGACCAAGAACCTCCAGCAGGCACCGCAGCTGCCGCCCGGGGTGCTGTACCCGCGGGACGTGGTGTGGGCGCTGCGCGACGCGTTCGGCCGCGGTACCTGGATCACCGCGGACGCCGGGACCCCGACCCCGTACCTGGCCTGCTACTGGGAGGCGCCCGGCGACGGCTGGCGGGTGGTCATCCCGCGCGGCCACGGCCCGATGGGCTTCGCCGCGCCGGCCGCGATCGGGGTCGCCGTGGCCCACCCCGGGCAGCGGGTGCTCTGCCTGACCACCGAGAACAGCCTCGCCATGTGCACGGGGGAGCTGGAGACGGCCAAGCGGCTGGGCCTGCCGGTGACGTACGTGGTGCTGGACAACACCTCCATGGGCTGGATCAAGATGATCCAGCACCTCTACGCCGGCGCCCGCTACTTCGCGGTGGACCCGGGGCCCATCGACCCGGTGCTGCTCGGGCAGGGCATGGGCGTGCCCGGCGCACGCGCCCGTACACTCGACCAACTCGCCGCCATGGCAAAGGAGTCGGCCGACTCGGACGGTCCTACCCTGATCCATGTCGCGGTGCCCGAGCACATGGACGCCCCGCCGCCGGTCCCGGTCTGGCAGGCGGCCCTGTCCGGCACCTCGACGAGCCGACCGATCCACTGATCCACCGGCTTCATCGGCCGACCCGTCCAGCGAGCCCCTCGCCGGCCCGTGCGGAGAGCTCGCGAGAACAGCGGAAACAGCAAGGAGAACCTCCCGAACATGACGTCCAGTAAAGGGATTTGGCTGCGCGGCGAGGCCAACGGCCACGAGCAGCGCACACCGCTGGTGCCCGCCGACGCGGCCTGGCTGGTCGAACAGGGCCTGTCGGTGACCGTGGAGGAGTCCCCGCAGCGGGTCTTCCCGGTGGAGGAGTACGCCGACGCGGGCTGCCAGGTCGTCGCCGCCGAGACCTGGCCCGGCGCCCCGCCGGAGACCGTCGTCCTCGGCCTGAAGGAGCCGGCCGCGACCGCCGTCGCCCTGGCGCACCACCATGTGTTCTTCGGGCACGCCTACAAGGGCCAGCAGGGCGGCCCCGCGCTGCTGCGCCGCTTCGCCGAGGGCGGCGGCACGCTGCTCGACCTGGAGTACCTGACGGACGCGCAGGGGCGCAGGGTCGCGGCCTTCGGATTCTGGGCCGGCTACCTGGGCGCGGCCCTGGCGGTACTGCACCGGCGCGGCGAACTGGCCGTTCCGCTGGAGGCGTCCACCCGCCCCGGACTCGACGCCCTGCTGGGCGCCTCCCAGGGCGGTGCCACCGCCCTGGTGATCGGGGCGCTCGGCCGCTCCGGGCGGGGCGCGTGCGAGGCCCTGGCGGTGGCCGGGGTGACCACCACCCGGTGGGACGTCGACGAGACCAGGACGCTCGACCGCGAGGCGCTGCTGGACCACGACCTGCTGGTCAACACCGTCTTCGCGACCGAGCCCGGCACTCCGTTCCTGACCGCCGCCGACCTGGAGCGCACCGACCGGCGGCTGTCCGTGGTCTCCGACGTCACCTGCGACGTCACCTCCGACTGCCACCGCCTGCCGGTCTACGACCGGGTCACCGACTGGCGGGAGCCGGTCCGGCGCCTGCAGTCCGGGCCGGCGCCGCTGGACCTCATCGCGATCGACAACCTGCCCTCGCTGCTGCCGCGGGAGTCGAGTTCGGCCTTCTCCGCCGACCTGCTGCCGCACCTCGCCGCCCTGCCCGTCGGAGCGCCGGTCTGGGACCGCGCGCTGCGGCACTTCCACCACGCCCGACGAGAGTTCGAGAAATGAGGAGCGATGGCTGACCTGGTACCCCCGAGCGGGCGGGTGCACTGGATCGGGACGGGCATGTCCACCGGCAGCGGGCTGGGGCTCGTCTGCGAGGCGACGCCGACCACCCTGTGGGGCCGGACCGCCGGGAAGGCCGAGGCCCGGCTGGCCGAACTGGGGATCGCCCACGCGGCCGAGACCCGCGCCTTCGGCCTCGGCGCCCTGGCCGGCGAACTCGCCGCGGGCGACGTCGTCGTCTCCATGCTCCCGGCCTCCGAGCACCCGGCGCTGGCGCGCCTGGCCGTCGAGCACGGCGCGCACTTCGTCTGTTCCAGCTACCTCGGCCCCGGCATCCAGGAGCAGGCCGCGGCGGCCGGGGCCCGTGGCACCGTGCTGCTCACCGAGGTCGGACTCGACCCGGGCATCGACCACCTGCTGGCCCACGAGCTGGTCCGCAAGGCGCTCGCGGTGACCGGGCGGCGGGCGGCGACGGCGCGCTTCACGTCGTACTGCGGAAGCAACCCGGCGGTCGCCAACGACTTCCGGTACCGCTTCAGTTGGGCCCCCCGCGGGGTGCTGACCGCGCTGCTCAGCCCCGCCCGACTGATCGAGGACGGCGAGGAGCGGTCGGTCGCCCGTCCCTGGGAGGCGGTGACCACCAGGACGGTGGGCGAGGAGGACTTCGAGGTCTACCCCAACCGGGACAGCGTCCCGTTCGTGGACACCTACGACTTCCCCGGCTCCTGGCGGCTGGAGACCTTCGTGCGCGGGACGCTGCGCCTGGCGGGGTGGCGCGACGCGTGGAAGCCGGTCTTCGCCGAGATCGTGGACGGTGACGACGCCCGGATCACCGAGCTCGCCGCCGAGCTGTCCGCCCGCTACCCCACCACGGCGGCGGACCACGACCGGGTCGTGATGTCGGTCCGGCTGGAGGTCGAGACCGCGGACGGGGCCTCCTGGAGCGGCGAGTACGTGCTCGACGCGGTCGGCGACGACCGGGAGGCGGCCACCCCGCGGCTGGTGTCCGTCCCGCTCGCCTGCGCGATCCTCGACACCGTCGCCGGGCGGGTGCCGCCCGGGCTGCACCAGGCGGCGCGCGAGCCGGAGACGGTTCGCCGCTGGCTGGAGTACCTCGACAAGCACGGGATCGCCGTCGGGTACCGGGGCGCGCCCGCCTGAACCGCCGGGCCCCGCCGCAGGTGGCGGCACCGGCGCCGGATGCCGGACCAGCAAGTCAACGCATCGTCAACTCATGTACCGTGGCGGCGACAAGGCCGATTCGGCCTGCATCGTGGTGGCTCCCGAGAGCCTTCGGGAGCCACTGCCGCGTCCGCCCGGTGACCCAGGGGGAGGCCTCGTGGCCGACGGCATGTCCAACAGCCCGGCGACCGATCTGCGCCGGGGAATCCTTCCGCTGGTCGGTTACGCCGTACTGACCGCCGCGATGGACGTCTACGCGGGAAACCGCCTCCAGGTGGCCGGCCCGGCCGCGATCGCGGCGGTGTCCTTCACCCTTTCGGCTGTTTTCTTCGCCGCCGTCCAGTGGCGGCGCGGCGGCCTGGTCCGGCTGAGGGCCCTGACGGCGCACCGCCGCGACCTCGTCGCCATCAACATCACCACCGTCGTCACCTGGATGTCGACCTTCTACGCCCTGGACTACCTGGAACCCGCGATCGTGAACGTCATCGGGCTGGCCCTCGGACCGGTGATCATGACGCTCGCCGGACCGCTGCTGCGGCGCAGCAGCACCGTGATGGCCACCGAGACCGCCGTCGCGCTGGCCATCTGCGCCCTGCTCGCCGTCCTGCTGTGGGGCTCCTTCAGCGGCCTCAGCGGGCTGGGCGACATGACCACCGGGCGGGCCACGCTGGGCCTGGTGTTCACCGTGGTCTGCGCGATCGGCTCGGCGCTCAACATCATCTACATGAAGCGCCTCAACGACGCGGGCTGCGACACGGGCAGCGTGCTGGCCACCCGCTTCCTGCTGATGATCGCCGTCTCGTGGGCGCTGGTGGCGCTCGACGGCAGCCCGGGCCTGGGCTCCGCCGTCCTGCCCGGCGCCATCGTCGCGCTGATCGGCGTCGGCCTGCCGATCTACGTCCTTCAGGTCGGCATCCGGCACACCGAGCCGATCACCACCTCCCTGCTGGTGTGCCTGTCCCCGCTGTTCGCCTTCGCGATGCAACTCGCCGACGGGCGGCTGCGGTTCTCCGCCCTCACCCTCTTCGGCGTCATCGCCGTGGTGGTGCTGGTGGCGCTCGGGGTGGTGGCGCGCGGACGCCGGGACGGCGCGCGCAGGGGCGCGCCCGCGAAGGCCGCCGGTGCACCGGTTGCACCGGTTGCACCGACCGAACCGGCCGAACCGACCGAACAACTCGCAAGTGAAGAGCCCGGAGGCGCCCGAACATGACCACCGCCATCGTCGACGCCTTCGGCGCGGGACGCCTGCTGCCGGCCGCCCTCAGGCTCCGCGGCCGGTCCTTCGTTCATGTGCGATCGCCCCACCCGGACACCCATCTGGCCTACCGCCCCGAGGACTTCGAGGTCGACATCGAGCACACCGGCGACCTGGCGGACACCGTCCGGGTGCTGCGCGGGCTGGGCGTGGACTCGGTGGTCGCCGCGGCGGAGTCCGGCGTCCTGCTCGCCGACGAACTCTCCGCCGCCCTCGGCGTCCCGGGCAACGACCCGGCCAGGTCGACGGCGCGGCGCGACAAGTTCGCCATGCAGGAGGCCGTGCGGGTGGCCGGGCTGCCGGCCGCGCGGTCGCTGACCTCCGCCGTGCTCCCGGACATCACCGACTGGGCCGCCGGGCACGGACGGTGGCCGGTCGTCCTGAAGCCCTCGCTCAGCGCCGGGGCGGACAACGTCTTCATCTGCCGCACGGACGAGGAGATCGCCGCCGCGTACACCGTGATCATGGCGTCGGAGGACCGCTACGGCCAGCGCAACCGGGTCGTCCTGGCGCAGGAGTTCCTCGCCGGGACGGAGCACTACGTCAACAGCGTGAGCCGGGACGGCGTCCACCGCATCGTCGAGGTCTGGCGCTACCACAAGCGCCTCGTGGACGGCCGCGCGATCTACGACTACGAGGACCTGCTCGCCCTCGACGAGCCCGGGGTGCAGCCGCTCGTCGACTACGTGCGCGCGGTCCTGGACGCGCTCGGCATCCGCAACGGCGCCGGGCACACCGAGGTCATGCTGACCGAGCGCGGACCGGTGCTGATCGAATGCGGCGCGCGGCTCGGCGGCGGCCAGATGCCCGAGCTGCTGAACCGCTGCGTCGGCTCCGACCAGGTCGGCAGCCTCGCCCACTCGATCGCCGATCCGGAGAGCTTCGTCGCCGTGGGAGAGGCCCCCTACCAGCTGAAGAGCCGGCTGCGCTGCGTCAACCTGATCTCGCCGCGCGAGGGCACCGTCCCGACGCGGGAGGGCTGGGCGCCCGTGCGCGAACTGGGGTCGTTCGCCTCGATGACCGTCAACCGGCCCGGGGGCAGCCCGCTGTCGCGGACGGTCGACATGGCCACCTGTCCCGGCACCGTGTACCTCAACGCCGACGACCCGGCGGACCTGGAGGCCGACTACCGGGCCCTGCGGGAGATGGAGCTGTCCGGGCTCTACGGCTGATCCGCGCCGTCGGCCCTGCCGCAGGTCCCGTCCCGCCTGTCCCGTCCCCTCGGTCCCGCCGCGCGGCGGGACCGAGGGGACGGGACAGGCGGGACGCCGCTACCGGGCGGCCCGGTGCGTGCGGACCTCGTTCCTGATGGTCAGGATGCCGTCGTCGGCGTCGTACGAGGCCTGCGCCGTCATGGAGGCGATCTGCCCCAGCCGTTCCACGTGCGTGCCGCCGCAGGGCATCTGCGCCGTCCCACCGGGGGTCTCGCAGACCCACTGCCGCCGGTCGGTCAGCCGGGGTCCGAGGCAGTCGACCCGCACCGGTGCGTCGGTCGTGATCCAGTGCGCCAGGGTCCCGTTGGTCCGCTCGACGATCCCGGGCAGCTCGTCCAGGAACCGGGCGACGTCGAAGCCGCGCTTGCGCAGCGACTTCCCGAGGCGGTAGCGGTCGAGGCTGCCGCCCTCGTCATGGCGGGTGAGGACGCAGGTGGCGGCGTCGAAGTCGTGGTGCCCGCGGGAGTCGGCGCCGGTCTCCTTGCGCCAGAGCCCGTGGGTGGCCTCGTTGAGCGCGTAGGCCAGCAGGTGGCAGGCGGTGTGCGCGGCGCTCAGCCGCAGCCGGCGCGCCTCGTCCACCGCCAGGGTGACCCGGGTGCCCGGTGCCAGGAACTCCGCCGCCGCCGCGTCCACCACCTGGCCCACCACGAACAGCACGTCCGGCTCGTCCCGCCGGGCGTCCACCTCGTTGCCCACCATCACCGGGCCGCCCGGCCGGCGGGCCACCGTGACGGTGTCGCTCACCCTGAACACCCGTTCGCCGGACGTCAGTTCGCCGTGGTCGGCCGGCTGGTCGGGCCAGAGCGGGTCCAGCGGGTGGAACGGGCTGACATCGGTGACCACCACGGCCGGGCCGTTCTCCCGGGGCGTCTCCAGCACCGCGAGAACCGAGGCCTCCTCGCGGCACGATCCGGTCGGATAGGTGATGAAAGTCGGCTTTACATCGTCGAGTTGAGAATGTGCCACGATCGGCCATCCTACAAAACGCGGGTGGCCGACGGGGCCCGCCGGGCGGGGCGAGGGGTCAGGCGCCGGTCTCGTCGAGACCCGGGACCAGCAGGATGCGCCGTCCGCTCAGGTCCGAGCGGGTCGCCCTGGCCTTGGCGTACTCGGGGGAGGAGTACCAACTCCGCGCCCGCTCAAGGCTGGGGAACTCCATGACGACCATCCGGTTGGCCTCCGGCCAGTCCCCCTCCAGCGCCACGGGCACGGCGCCGCGCGCGAGGTAGCGTCCGCCGTACTGGAGTACCGCGGCCCGCGCCAACTCACGGTAGGCGATGACCTCGGGTGTGTTCAGGTGCTCGGCCTCGGCGATCACATAGGCAGTCATATGGTCATCCTGGCATATTGGCACGGGAGTTATCGCGTGAGGCGCGAGGACTTCGGCGGTGACGGCCGTGAACTCACGTTCGCCACGAATCATCTCGGGCACTTTTTGTTGATCCGGCTGCTGACCGACCGCATCACCGGGCACGGCCGACCCGGCCCCGAGGCCCCGGGGCCCGATGAGGACCAGCTCCGGGGAGCGGCTTCCACAGGCCGGGCACGTCGCGTCGGGGCGGCCGGGGAGGGCGGAGAGCGCTGACAGGCAGCAGGTCAGCCGGCTTTCCCGAGTGGTGTGGTGATCGCGCATCGCACCTGCTGGTCGGTGAGGGAGAGGGGCGGGGGCGTCCTGGGGCTGCGGCGGGCGCGGTCCAGTTCGGGGAGGGCGAGGAGGATGGGGAGGTCGAGCTGGGTGACCTCGCGGAGCTGGACGTCGGTGCTGTAGGCGCGGCCGCCGCGGGCGCGCACCGCCCAGCCCGAGCCCACGAGTCTGGGCGGACGGATGTGCGGCACCGGACAGTCGTCGTCCATGGCGACGGCGGTGGCACGGATGAACCACAGGCCGTCGGGGACGTCGAGGCGGAACGGGCGGGGCTCGTCCAGGATGTCGCAGGCCTGCGGGTAGCCCTCCACGATCGGGGTGTTGAACGCGCCGACGTAGACCCGGACCGGCCCGACGTCGGAGGGGAACCAGAGCCGGCCGGTGACGGTGGACAGGCCGTGGCGGGTGCCGGCGGCGGGCAGGGTGAGCGGGGGGAGGTCGTCGTCCTGGGCCAGGGAGCGGTAGCGGGTCGGGGAGACGCCGACGCTGCGGGTGAAACGGCTGGTGAAGGTGCCCAGGCTGTTGTAGCCCACCCGGAAGGTGATGTCGGTGACGCTGGCCTGGGTTTCCAGCAGGTGGCGCTTGGCCATGAAGAGCCGGATGGCGGTGAGGAACCGGCCGGGTGAGGTGCCGGTCAGCTGATTGAATATCCGGGTGTAGTGGAATTTGCTGTAGGAGGCCGTGCCGGCCAGCTGTTCAAGGGAAAGCGGATCCGCGTAGTGCTGCCACATCGTGTCTATACTGCGCTCTATCGCCGCCGCAATAGGCATCCGGATATCCCCCACCTGTGCTCGTCGGTATCTGTGATCTCGCCGGGTCTTCGTGGGTACGCGGGCCGGCGGCCGCTCCGCCCGGTGCTGCCCGGGTCCGTGCGGGGTGGCCGCAGCGTGGACTCAACTGCCTGGTGGGTCCCTCATCTGGCGTGATGCTCCCGGTGCTCGTCGGCACCGGCCGGGAGTCGCCCCGGCCGGGTTTGGCGCAGACACATCGTTTTGCGGTCGGGTGACTTTCGCACCTTCTGGATTGCGGTGTGCGCGGAGCGTCGAAAGTCGGCCTTCGGCGGCGGCGACCTATACGTCCACGAATGTCCGGTGTCGTATACGCCAGGCACGTGCGGAGAAGCGCTCCGGTGGCAGCTTCCGGAAAATTGTCGCGGGACCGGATTAAGAGTGCCTCGACAGGGAAGGGAATCGCCACATGAAGGCAATGCAGGACGTCTGCGCCGACCTGGCGACGGAAGGGACCGAACTCGCCCGGCTGGTGGCGGACCTTCCGCCCGGCCAGTGGTCCGCGCCGACCCCGGCCGCGGGCTGGACGGTGCGGCACCAGGTGGCGCACCTGGCGCTGGTCAGCCACCTGGTCGACCTCGGGGTGCGCGACCCCGCCGCGTTCGAGGCCGAGACCGCGCCCGTCCGGAAGGACTTCGAGACCGGCATGGCGACCCGGCTCGCCGAAGGGCTCGCCGAGCCCGTCCCCGAACTGCTGCGCCGCTGGGCCGCGCGGCGGGCCGCCGCCGAACAGGCGCTCGCCGGCGTGCCCCGGCGCGAGCCGGTGCCGTGGCTGGCCGGTCCGCTGCCGGCCAGCGTGCTCGCCGCGGTGGCGTTGATGGAGGTCTTCGCGCACGGCCAGGACATCCACGAGGCGCTGGGCGTTCCGTACGTGTTCACCGACCGGATCGGCCACATCGCCTTCCTCGGCACCAGGACCCGCGACCTCGCCTACCAGGCCCGCGGGCTGGAGCCGCCCGCCGAGCCGTTCCGGTTCGAGCTGACCGGCCCGTCCGGCGTCTCCTGGGCCTTCGGGCCCGAGGAGGCCGAGCAGCGGATCCACGGCCCGGCCGCCGACTTCTGCCTGCTCGTCACCCGCCGCCGGCACCGCGACGACCTCGCGCTGGCCGCCGTCGGCACGGCGGCCGACCAGTGGCTGGACATCGCCCAGACCTACCTCGGCCCGCCCGGCGGGGGCCGCGGCCGCATTGGGCAATATCAAGTATAGATCGCCCACTTGGCGGCTGGTTACCTCGCTCTCGGGCCGCATCGGCCCACCCGTCACGAGGGAAACTGGAGGCGTCGTGGCAGAACAACGGACGAGTCGGTGGCTGCTGGCCGGACGGGCCTGTGCCGCCGCCTCGATCGTCACCGGACACCTGGTCGCCGCCCTGCCGCGGCTGGCCACCCGCGGCGGCCGGGCCCGGCTGGCGGACCGGGCACCGCGGCTGCTGACCGCGCTGGGCCCGTTCTTCGTCAAGGCCGGGCAGCTGGTCAGCACCCGCCGCGACCTGCTCCCCGAGCAGTGGTGCGACGCGCTCGCCGAACTGGCCGACGAGGTGCGCCCGCCGCGCCGCGCCGCGGTCGCCCGCACCCTCGCCGAGGCCGGACTCACCGACGCCTTCGCCGAGTTCGAGTGGGAGCCGGTGGCCTGCGGCAGCATCGCCAGCGTCCACCGCGCCAGGCTGGCCGACGGCACCGAGGTCGCCGTCAAGGTGCAGCGCCACGGCATCCGCCCGGTACTGGAGGCCGATCTGCGGCTGGCCCTGCTCGGCGCCCGCGCCGGGCGGGTGCTGCCGGGCATGCGGGACCTTCCCGCCGAGGAGATGATCGGCCAGCTCGGCGGCGCCGTGCTGCACCAGCTCGACTTCACCGCCGAGCGCGACTCGCTGCTCCTGCTGCGCACCAACCTCGGCGGCCACACCGACCTGCGAATCCCGGCGCCGGTCGACGCCCTGTCCGGGCCGACGGTGCTCACCATGGAGTTCATCTCCGGCCTCGGCCGCTTCCGGCCGCTGGGCATGACCGTGGAGCGCCGCCAGGAGGTGGTCCGCGACGTGCTGCGGGCCGTCTACCGGATGCTCTTCGTCGACGGCCTGGTCCACTGCGACCTGCACCCCGGCAACCTCTGCCTGGACGACGCCGGCCGGGTGGTGGTCCTCGACGCCGGGTTCGTGGTGCGGCTGCCCGACCCAGTCCGGCGCTCCTTCGCCGGCTTCTTCCTCAACATGGCGCAGGGCAACGGCCCGAAGTGCGCCGACATCGTCCTGGAGAGCGCCGCGCGGCTGCCCGCGGACCTCGACCGCGAGGGCTTCCGGACCGCCGTCACGGACCTGGTGGACGAGGTCGCCGGGGCGCTGTCCAAGGACTTCGAGCTCGGCGCCTTCGCGCCCCGGCTGTTCAAGCTCCAGCGGGACTTCGGGGTCTTCGCCGCAGCCGAGTTCGCCTTCCCGCTGCTGTCGCTGCTGGTGCTGGAGGGCATGATCAAGGAGTTCGACTCCGAGGTCGACTTCCAGGCCGAGGCGGTCCCCGTGCTGATGGCCTCCTTCGCCAAGGACGTCGAGGTGGACGCCGCCGCCCGCCGCCCGCCCGCCCCCGACGCGCCGGCGGTCGCGCCGTGACCGCCGCCGGACGGCCCGCCGGGCTGGTCGCCGTGACCGGGGGCACCGGCTTCCTCGGCTCGCACACCGTCGCCGCGCTGCTGGCCGCGGGAGCCCGGGTGCGGCTGCTGGTGCGCGACCCGGCGCGGGTGGCGCCCGCGCTCGGCCCGCTCGGTCTGCGCCCGGACGCGGTGCGGACCGTCGTCGGCGACGTCACCGACGCGGCCGCGGCGGACCGGCTCTGCGCGGGCGCCGACGCGGTGGTCCACCTCGGGTCGGTGTACTCCTTCGACCGCAGGCGCCGCGACGACATCGTCCGCACCAATGTGCTGGGCACCGAGACCGTGCTGCGCGCCGCGGTGCGCTCCGGCGCCGGGACGGTGGTGCACGTGTCGACCGTCGGCGCGCTGATCCCCAGCGCCGAACCGGAGTTGCACGCCGGCAGCGCCGTGGGGCGGCCGGCGGAGCCCTACCTGGCCAGCAAGGCGGCCTGCGAGCGGGCCGCCCGGCTGCTCCAGGACGAGGGCGCCCCGGTCCGCATCGTCTACCCGCCCGCCCTGCTCGGCCCGCACGACCCCCGGGTCGGCGACCAGACCGGACGGCTGCGCGACGCGCTGCGCGGCCTGATGCCGCTCTGGCCCACCGGCGGCTTCCCGCTCGGCGACGTCCGGGACACCGCCGCGGCACTGGCCGGCCTCGCCACCGCTCCGGCGCCGGACACCCGGGACCGGATCTTCACCCCCAACCGCTACCTCGGCACCGACGACTACCTGGCGGCCCTGCGGACGGCCACCGGCCGCGCCCTGCCCGCCGCCCGGCTGCCCGGCCGGGCCATGCTGCCGGCGGCCCGGCTCGCCGACGCCGTGCAGCGCTGGTGGGCCTGGCACATCCCGGCCGAGTACGGCGCGGCCTACACCTGCGTCCACGCGGTGCCGGTCGCGGCGGAGGCCACGGCCGGCGCCCCAGAGCCCCGGCCGGTCGAGGAGACGATGGCCGACACCGTCCACTGGCTTTACCGGACCGGTCTGCTGACGCGGCGCCAGGCCGGCGCCGCGGCCGAGCGGACCGCATCATGACGGCGGCGCCGACCGGCGCCCGCGAACCCGAGGAGAGACCGTGACAGCGGCGCAGACCCAGCACGACCCGGCCGAGCAGCTCCTGGCCTACCGGCGCAGCAGGGAGGCGATCAGCGCCCTGGTGGCCGGGCTGCCGGACCCGGCCGCCGTCGGCGTGCCCGCGTGTCCGGACTGGAGCGTGCGGGACCTGGTCGGGCACCTGGTGCACATCTGCGAGTCCTTCGTCGCCCTGGAGGACAACCAGATCGACCTGGTCCCGCTGGACGACGTCCCGGCGGCCGGGCTGCTGGAGCGCTGGGCGGGGCTGGACGACGCGCTGCCGGAGGCCCTGGACCGCACGCCGGAGCTGCGCCGGCGGATCCTGCTGCTCGACGCGTTCTCGCACGAGCTGGACCTGCGGCAGGGGCTGGACGTGCCGGTCGAGCCGACCGCCCATCCCGCGTTCGACGGCGCGCTGGACCTGACCACCATGGGCTTCGGCCTGGCGGTGCACGGCGGCGGCCTGCCGGCGCTGCGGATCGAGACCCCGGAGCGCTCCTGGGTGGTGGGCGAGGGCGAGCCCGCCGGGACCGTGCGCGGGGCGGCGGTGGACGTGTTCCGCTCGCTGAGCGGCCGGCGCACCCGGCCGCAGATCGAGGGCCTGGAGTGGTCCGGGGGGCCGGCCGGGAGGTGGGCGGAGGCGTTCGCCTGGGGCCCGTTCGCGCCGCCCGCGGCCGAGGTGGAGCCGTTCGCCGGGCGCTGAGCGGGCGCGCGGCACACGGGGGCGGCACACGGGGGCGGCAGGTCGGGAACGGCGCACCGGGAACGGCGCACCGGGAACGGCGCACCGGGAACGGCGCACCGCACGGCGAACGGGCGGGACCGCGGTCAGCGGTCCCGCCCGTTCGCCCTGCGGCGCCCCCTCACGTCCCGGTCAGGGCGGGCACCCGCACCGGGGCGGCGGCCTCGGGGACGGGCCGCGGCAGGGAGTCGAGCTCCGGCAGTGCCAGCAGGATCGGCAGGTCGAGCGGGGTGAGCGGGCGGGCCGCCAGTTTGACGGGCGGGTTGTCGTGGCCGTGGCGCACGCAGAGTTCGGGGCCCGAGGCGACCAGCAGCGGCCGCCGCTCCCAGGGCGGCGCCGGGAAGTCGCTGGCGGCGCACACGGCCGCCCGGATGAACCAGATGCCCTCGGGGACGCGCAGCGTGAACGGGCCGGGCCCGTCGAGGATCTCGCAGGCGACCGGGCTGCCCTGCACGATGGGCTCGCGGAACGCGCCGATGTAGATCCGCACGGACTGGCCTGTTTCCGGCGACTGGATGCTGCCGGTCACCGTACAGGTGCGCCGGATACCGTCGGAGTGCGCCGCCGCGCCGCTGCCGCCGAGCCCGCCCCGTTCGGGCAGGCCCGCTCTGGCCAGCGCCCGGTAGCGCGCGGGGGAGAGGCTGACGCTGCGGGTGAAACGGCTGGTGAAGGTGCCGAGACTGTTGTATCCGACGCGGTAGGAGATTTCGGTGACGCTGAGATCCGTCTCCAGCAGCATGGTTTTCGCCTGGTGCAACCGGACGGCGGAGAGGAATCGCCCGGGGGAGGTGCCGGTGAGATTGCGGAACACTCGGGAGAAGTAGAATTTGCTGAGGATCGCCGTGTTCGCGATCTCGTCGAGCGAGAGTGGTTCCTCGTACCGGTCCCACATCGTCGCTATCGCGCGTTCAACAGCGATCTGCATTTCGTCTCTCCAACCTCGTCCGATGAATTGGTGGCTTTCCGGGGGGATATCTGGCCATCGATTGCACGGCGTTGTTCGGTGCGCGGAGATAATGAGGAACGGGGCCTAGGGGCAGGCGTCGGGATTCGGTGGTCCGGATTCGGGCGTCGGGGTTCGGGCGTCGGGGTTCAGTCGTGGAAAAGCAGGTGACGGACGCGCCGGCGGGCCGCCAGCAGCGCGGCCCAGGAACTGGCGGCGAGGATCTCCCGGTCGCCCGCGCCGGCCTGCCGGGCGGCGGCGACGACCCGCTCGTCGACCCGGTAGGAGGCCAGCGCGGTGAGCAGCGCGAGTTCGCCCACCGGGCGTTCGCCCGCGGGCAGTCCGGTCAGCGGGGCGTCCAGCCAGGCCCGGCCGAGGCCGGGGTCGGCGCCGTCCCAGCGGGCGACCTCGGCGGCCACCACCGCCCTGACCGGCTCGGGCACCAGGTCGGCGCCGACCCGGTCGACGGCCGCCGTGGCGCGGGCCAGGGCGTCGGCGATCCGCGGATCGGCCGCCGCCCACTCCAGGTCCGGCGGCAGCGGCGCAAGGGGCAGCAGGGACAGCGAGGCGCCCGGCGCGGCCGTGCTCCGGACGGACCCGCGCATCAGGCCGGTCAGCACCCGGAGCACCGGGCCGAGCGCCTGGGCCGGGGCGTTGGGCGGCAGCGGGTCCGGGCCGAGGAAGATGTTGACCACCCGGTTGAGGTACTGCAGGCACAGCGCCGTCCCGGCCAGTTCCGGGAGGAGCTCCGGCGGGAACGGCGGTTCGCCCGCCGTGGTGATCCACGCCCTCAGTTCCTCGGCCGTGGGCCCTCCGGCCGGTTGCCCGGCCGCCGGACCGGACCGGCCGGCCCTCCGGCCCGAGACCGGCCGGAGGGACAGCGAGTCGAGCATGGTGCTGTGCACGGTGATGCAGAACGGGCACTGGTTGGCCGCCGAGACGGCCGCCGCCACCGCCTCCTTGGCGGTGCGCGGGGCGCGCCCCTCGGCCAGCATCGTCTCGCGCAGCGTGATCCAGCACGCGGCGAGCAGTTCCGGCACCGGCGCGTGCAGCGCCACCGGCGGGGCCAGCACCCCGAAGTCCCGTTCCAGCTCCCGGTAGACCCGGGCCGTGTCGCCGGCGGCCTCGCCGTACGACACGGTCGAGACGTGCCGGACCTGGAGCAGGGACAGTCCTCTGAGCGGCGCCTGGACGAGCCGCCGCCTGCCGCTCACGGGCGCGCTCCGGGTGCGGTACCCGGAGCACTGCGGTGCGCCCGTTCCTCGTCATCCGCCGGCATCCGCGGGTCCTCCCCTCGGCTCCCTCGACGTCTCCGTCGATGCTTCACCCGATCGTGGCATTCGGAGCGGGCTGCTCCTTCTTCTTCCTTGCGCTGTGCCCCCGCCCCGGAAACCCCCGGGGCGGGGGGACCGATGCTTCTCCGCCGTCCGGACCCTCTCGGGGAGAGGGCCTAGGGGACCGGGAAGAACGCCCGGACGAAACGTTCGAACAGCGCGTCGCCGATGGTCCAGCGCATCCGCGGCAGCAGCCGGGACGGCACCCCGATCCGGTACCGGATCCGCGGGTTGTCGCTGGTGACGGCCTTCTCGATGACCCGGGCCACGGTCTCCGCGCGCACCGCCATCCGGCCCCGGCCGGTGGGGTGCTCGGTCTCCCGGTAGGCGCCGTGCCAGTCGACGAAGTACCGCCAGAAGTCGTCGTACAGGCCGTTGCGCTCCTGTCCGGACATCCCCAGGTCGGCGACCGACATCGGCACGAATCCGCCGAGCACCGGGGACGGCTCGATCAGCACCACCTTGATGCCGTCCCTGGCCACCTCCAGCCGCAGCGAGTCGCTGACGGCCTCCAGGGCGTGCTTGGTGGCCTGGTAGTAGCCGCGCCCGGGGGTGGCGAACTGGCCGAAGATGGACGACATCATGACGACCCGTCCGCCGCCCTGCGCCCGCATCCCGGGCAGCACCAGCTGGGTCAGCCGGCACAGCCCGAACAGGTTGGTCTCGAACTGCCGGCGCACCTCGTCGAGCGGGGTCTCGCCGATGGTGCCGTTGAGGCTGTACGCCGCGTTGTTGATCAGGGTGCCGACCGAGCCGTGCTCGGCGGCGATCTTCTCCACCGCGGCCGCCATCGACTCCTCGTCGTTGACGTCCAGGTGCAGCACCCGGATGCCCTCGGCGGCCAGGTCGGCCAGTGCCTCGGGCCGCCGCGCGGTGGCGTACACCGGCAGGCCGGCCCGGTGCAGCCGCAGCGCGGCCGCCCGCCCGGTGCCGGAGGACATCCCGGTGCTGGAGGAGGCGCCGGTCAGCAGGACCGCGCGCGAGGCGCCGCTCACCTGCCCTCCGCCAGACGCTCCTCGGAGACGGTGGCGTCCTCCGGCTGCGAGGCGATCCGGCTGCGGGCCACCGAGTTGCCCAGGCCCAGGCCGTCCACCAGGCGGTTGATGAAGGCGAACAGGGAGGCGGTGAACACCGCCTCCAGCATCTCCGCGTTGTTCCAGCCGGCCGCCTCGGTCGCCGCCCAGTCCTCGTCGGTGATCCGGAAGGCGCCGGTGCCGACCTTGGTGACCAGGCGCATCAGCACCTTGGTGCGCTCGTCGATCGGCAGCTCCTCCACCGAGGGGGCGCTCTCGATGGCGTCGGTCAGCTCCTGCGGGCCGCCGAACTGGGCCAGGAACCAGTTGTGGGTGCCGACGCAGTACGGGCAGCCGTTGACCTTCGAGCTCCAGGCGGAGATCATCTCGCGGGTCGCGCGCGGCAGCACCCCGTCGTTGAACACCCCGCCGTAGCCGGCGATCACGACCTCCAGCAGGTCGGGGCGGCTGGAGACCAGCCGGAACATGTCCGGCACGAAGGGGATGCCCATCCGCGACTTGATCGCGTCGTACAGCTCCTTCGTCCGGCCCTCCGCCTCGGCCTCCTCGATCAGCGGGACGCGAACGGTGCTCAGCACATTCGGATCGGTCATGGGTAATCGCCTTCCCTTTCGACGGTACGGGCCGCCCCCGCGGGCCTTTCCGAATACCGGGATGAATGCGTGGAATTCCCGCCCGTCGGGCACGGCGTGGGGTTTCCCCATGGTGGCAGGAATTGCGCGGACTTCTCGTCTCCCAGATTGCCCTGGCCGGGCCCGGCCAGGGCCGCGCCCGGACATGCCGACGGCCGCCCTGGTGCGCGGGGCACCGGGGCGGCCGTCCGGCCGGACGGGGGCGGGTCAGCCGGCGCGCAGCCAGTCCGCCAGCCGCTCGCCGATCATGATCGAGGTGAGGTTGGTGTTGCAGTTGACGATGCTCGGCATGATGGAGGCGTCGGCCACGTACAGGCCCTCCACGCCGTGCACCCGCAGCCGCTCGTCCACGACCGCGCCCTCGTCGTCGGCGGCGCCCATCCGGGCCGTGCCGACCGGGTGGTAGCCGCTGTCCAGGCTGGTCCTGACGTACTGCTCGACCATCGCGTCCTTCTCGACGAGCCGGTCGCTCAGCACGATGAAGCCGTCGCCCCGGGAGGCGATCCCGGGGTGGTTGGCCAGTTCCCAGCAGGTGCGGACGCCCTGGACCATCTTCTCCAGGTCCCGCTCGGTGGAGAGGAAGTCCAGCCGGATGTCGGGCCCGGCCGCCGGGTCCGTGGAGGTGAGCCGCAACCGCCCCACCGACTCCGGCTGCTGGTCGACCACCATCACGCCGAAGATCATCGACGCGCCGGCCAGCCTCTGGAGCTCGGGGAAGAGCGTCAGGTCGAAGTGGTTGACCATGTAGTACTGCATGTCGTTGAAGGCGGTGGAGCCCTTGGCGGTGGTGCGCACCATCGACTGCAGGAACGGTACGGCGGCGTCCACCTCGCCGTTCTTGGGCCGCAGGAAGACGCCGGTGCGCGGGTGGTCCATCAGGTGGGCGCCGACGCCGGGCCGGTCGAGCCGCACGCCGATGCCGAGCCGGGTCAGGTCCTGCGCCGGGCCGATGCCCGAACGCATCAGCAGCGTCGGGGAGTTGACGGCGCCGGCGGAGAGCACCACGGTGCGCGCCCGGAGCTCCTCCGGCACCCGGCCGTCGACCGAGGCCAGCACGCCGGCGGCGCGGTCGCCGTCGAACAGCACCTCGTGCACCAGGGTGCCGCCGAGCACGGTCAGGTTGGGGCGGGAGCGGACCGCGGGGGTGAGGTACGCCATCGCGGTGGAGACGCGGTAGCGGGGGTCGCGGCGGGTGGACGGCATCGGGCCGATGCCCGTCGCCTCGGGGTGGTTGTGGTCGGCGACCTCGGGGAAGCCGGCCTCCAGGCTGGCCTCGGTGAAGGCGGCCTGCATGGGCGTCAGCTCGTCGGGCCGGAAGCGGCGGATCGGCACCGGGCCGCCCTTGCCGTGGTAGCGGTCCTCGAAGTCGAGGTCGTCCTCCAGCCGCCGGTAGAACGGCAGGACCTGGTCGTAGGACCACGCCGGGTTGTCCGCCGCCCAGTGGTCGAAGTTCTCCGGGACGCCGCGCAGCGCGATGGTCGCGCCGACCGCGGACGAGCCGCCGGTGATCCTCCCGCGCGGGAAGATGATCCGCCGGCCGTCCATGATCTCCGCACCGAACCGCCAGTCGTGGGAGCTCAGCGACATCGCGTTGCCGTCGGTGATGTCGGCCGGAATGTCGGCCGGATCGGGAAAGTCCGGGCCGGCCTCGACGAGGAGGACGGAACGGCCCGGGTCCTCGCTCAACCGGGTCGCGATCGCGGCTCCCGCGGAGCCGGACCCGACGACTATCACGTCATACGTGTGCACCATGGATTGAACCTCGCCAGACGGGGATTCGAAGGAGCCGATCTCACCCGAGTTTCGCAGCCCGGCCGTGCGCGGACTTCTCCGAGACTGCCCCGTCCGCACACCCGCGGAATTCCGTACGGCGCGCCCGCTTCACCGGCGCGAACCCCGGCAACGTCAGAGAAGCACGTTTTACCGGCCCGGGACATCCTCTAGTGTCAGGTCCGTGGCGAGTGGTCGCCGAATTCGTTCGCGACAGCCCCGGACGGTCGATTCATCATCGCCAGCGGGAAGGAATTCAGATGCCATACCGACGACGATTCCGCAGACTCGTTCCCGGATTGGTCACCATAGTGGTGGCGGCTTCGATGTTCTTCGTCGTGCGTTCTTCGGTGGCGGTCGCGGGCGGTGATGCGGCGGCCGCGGCGTACCGGTTCAAGGAGATGCCGATCGCGATGCCGCCGGGTTACGAATCCCGGCCGATGAAGACGATCCGCGACGTCAATCCGGCCTATCAGAAGATCCGCGCGTGGATCTCCTCGGTCGGCGCCAGCATCGCCCTCAACGACGTCACCGGAAACGGCCTCGCCGACGGCATGTGCATCGTCGACACCCGTACCGACTCCGTCATCGTCACCTACACCCCGACCGCCCCCGAGGCCGACCGGTTCACCCCGTTCATCCTGGACGGCAAGCCGCTGCCCATGGACGACACCATGGCGCCCACCGGCTGCACCCCCGGCGACTTCAACGGCGACGGCCGCAACGACTTCCTGATCACCTACTGGGGCCGCACCCCGGTGCTGTTCATGGCGAAGGCCGGCGCGGGCGCACCGTCCCCCGAGGCGTACGTGCCGCGCGAGGTGGTCCCCTCCCAGAGCCTGGACGGCCGCTACCACGGGCCGCGCTGGAACACCGACGCCGCGTACGTCGCCGACCTGGACGGCAGCGGCCACCCGTCGATCATCATCGGCAACTACTTCCCGGACTCCGACGTGCTCGACCCGCACGGCATCCGCAACGTCGAGATGAACGACTCGCTGTCCAGCGCCAAGAACGCCGGCGGCGACCACGTGCTGCGCTACCACTCCTCGACCACCGGGGACGACCCCGAGGTGGCCTTCATCGAGGAGAAGGACGCCATCCCGTTCGACGCCTCCACCGGCTGGACGCTCGCCATCTCCGGCGCCGACCTGACCGGCTCCGGCCTGCCCGAGGTCTACATCGCCAACGACTTCGGCCACGGGCACCTGCTGCACAACGTCTCGACGCCCGGGCGGATCCGCTTCACCGAGGCGACCGGTGAGCGCACCCCGACCACCCCCAAGTCCTTCGTGCTCGGCAAGGGCTCCTTCAAGGGCATGGGCGTCGACTTCGCCGACGTGGACGCCAACGGCAGCTTCGACATGATGGTCAGCAACATCACCGTGGCCTGGGGCCTGGAGGAGAGCAACTTCCTCTGGATCAACAAGGCCAAGAGCGAGGCCGAGGCCGAGAAGAAGCTCGCCGCCGGCGTCGCCCCGTTCACCCAGGAGGCCGCCGACAACGGCGTCGCCTGGACCGGCTGGGGCTGGGACGCCAAGATGGGCGACTTCCTCAACAGCGGCGACCAGAACATCCTCCAGGCCGTCGGCTTCGTCAAGGGCAACATCGACCGCTGGCCGTGGCTGCAGGAGATGGCCATGACCAACGACAACCTGCTCTCCAACCCGGCGATGTGGCCGAACGTCGGACCCGGCGACGACCTGGCCGGCGACGAGCCCATGGCCTTCTACGCCCGCACCGCGAGCGGCAAGTACGCCAACATCACCAAGCAGCTCGGCCTCGACGTCCCGATCCCCACCCGTGGCATCGCCACCGCCGACACCACCGGCCGCGGCGCCCTCGACTTCGCGATCGCCCGCCAGTGGGGCCCGCCGGCCTTCTACGCCAACCAGGCCCCCGACCTCGGCAACCACCTGACGCTGAACCTGGTCCGGCCGTCCGAGGGCGCCACCCCCGGCCAGGGCATGGCCGGCACCGGCTCGCCCGCCTACGGGGCCACCGTCTGCATCACCACCCCCGACGGCAAGCAGGTCGGCCAGCTCGACGGCGGCGGCGGCCACGGCGGCTTCCGCAGCTTCGAGGTCCGCTTCGGCCTCGGCGACTACACCGGACCGGTCACCGCCGACTTCACCTGGCGCGACGCCGACGGCGGCCTGCACAAGAAGACCCAGCAGCTGACCGCCGGTACCCACACGCTCATGCTGACCGACGACATCCAGGAGGTGACGGCCCGATGACCGCGACCGAGATCGCCGGCGTTGCGGCCCACGCCGTCCGGCCCCGCGCCCCGAAGAAACCGGCCAACCGCGACCCGCGCTACCTCGCGCTGCGCAACTTCGCCATCTCCATGTCCGTCTTCAACATCTTCGGCTACACCCTGCTCGGCTTCGAGCAGCCCTGGCTCTGGCCGCTGATCTGCGCGCCGTTCGGCTACGTGGTCGAGATCGTCCTGGAGCTCATCAGCGCCTGGGCGCAGGAGCGCACCCCGCGCTTCATGGGCCGGGGCTTCCGCGGCCTCTACGAGTTCCTGCTGCCCTCCCACATCACCGCCCTCGCGGCGAACATGCTGCTCTACGCGAACGACCGGCTGCTGCCGATCCTGCTCGCCGTGTTCATCGGCGTCGCCGCCAAGCACGTCCTCCAGGCCCCCGTGTACGGCCGGATGCGGCACTTCATGAACCCGTCGAACTTCGGCATCACCATGCTGCTGGTGCTGTTCGGCTCCTGGGTCAGCATCGCCCCGCCGTACGAGTTCACCGAGAACGCCAACACCTTCTTCCGGGTCGCCATCCCGCTGATCATCGCGACCGCCGGCACCGTCATCAACGCCATGCTCACCAAGCGCGTCGCGCTGATCGTCGGCTGGCTCGGCGGCTTCGTCATCCAGGCGCTGCTGCGCCACTGGTTCTGGGACGTGGCGATCTTCTCCGCCCTGGGCCCGATGAGCGGCGTCGCCTTCGTGCTCTACACCAACTACATGATCACCGACCCGGGCACCACCCCGACCAAGGGCCGCAACCAGTTCATGTTCGGCGCCTCGGTGGCCATGGTCTACGGCGTGCTGATGCTCTTCAACGTCGTCTACACCCTGTTCTTCGCGACCACCATCGTCTGTGGCCTGCGCGGCGCCGGCTGGTGGGTGGCGCACTTCCGCAACAAGGGCAAGCAGGCAGGGGCGGGCGGCGCCGTCGAGGCCCCGGTCGGCCAGACGGCCGCGCCCGAGCGGCCCGCCGGCAACGAGGCGGTGGCGGCGTGAGCGCGCAGCGGTTCCGGCCGGAGCAGGCCGAGGGCGCGGCGGCCGGCCGCGGACGGATCGCGGTGGTCGGCATCGCCTGCCGCTACCCCGACGCGGAGACCCCCGAGCAGCTGTGGCAGAACGTGCTGGCCGGCCGCCGGGCCTTCCGCCGGCTGCCGGACGTGCGGATGCGCGCCGAGGACTACTACTCGCCCGACCCCGCCGCGCCGGACCGCTTCTACAGCGCCAAGGCCGCCGTGATCGAGGGCTTCGAGTTCGACCGGGTCCGCCACCGGGTCGCGGGCAGCACCTTCCGCGCCACCGACATGACCCACTGGCTCGCCCTGGACACCGCCGCCCGCGCCCTGGAGGACGCCGGCTTCCCGTTCGGCGAGGGCCTGGAGGACGCCAACACCGGCGTCGTCATCGGCAACACCCTCACCGGCGAGTTCAGCCGGGCCAACCTGATGCGCCTGCGCTGGCCGTACGTACGCCGCACGGTGGGCGCCGCGCTGCGCGAGCAGGGCTGGGACGACGCCGCGCTGACCGACTTCCTGGACGGCCTGGAGGGCCGCTACAAGAGCGCCTTCCCGCCGATCGGCGAGGACACCCTGGCCGGCGGCCTGGCCAACACCATCGCCGGCCGGATCTGCAACCACTTCGACTTCAAGGGCGGCGGCTTCACCGTCGACGGCGCCTGCTCCTCCTCCCTGCTGTCCGTCTCCACCGCGTGCGACGCGCTGGCCGACGGCCGGATGGACGTCGCGGTGGCCGGCGGCGTCGACCTGAGCATCGACCCGTTCGAGGTGATCGGCTTCGCCAAGACCGGGGCGCTGGCCACCGGCGAGATGCGGGTCTACGACAAGGGCTCCAACGGCTTCTGGCCCGGCGAGGGCTGCGGCATGGTCGTCCTGATGCGCGACGAGGACGCCCGCGCCCAGGGCCGGTTCCGCTACGCCACCATCCCCGGCTGGGGCTACTCCTCCGACGGCAAGGGCGGCATCACCCGCCCCGAGGCCAGCGGCCACCGGCTCGCCCTGGCCCGCGCCTACCGGGCGGCCGGCTTCGGCATCGAGACGGTCGGCTACTTCGAGGGGCACGGCACCGGCACCGCCGTCGGCGACGCCACCGAGCTGCGCGCCTTCTCCGAGGCCCGCCGGGCCGCCGGGGCCCAGGCACCGGCCGCGCTCAGCACCGTCAAGGGCAACTTCGGGCACACCAAGGCCGCGGCCGGCGTGGCCGGGCTGCTCAAGGCGATCCTGGCGGTCCGCCACCAGGTGATCCCGCCGGCCACCAGCCACATCGACCCGCACTCCGAACTCACCGCTCCCGAAGCGGCGATGCGGGTGCCCGACCGGGCCGAGCTCTGGCCGCAGGGCGGGCCGATCCGGGCCGGCATCTCCTCCATGGGCTTCGGCGGCATCAACGCGCACGTGGTGGTCGAGCACGCCGACGGCGTCCTGCGCACCGCCGTGCCCGCCATCGTCCGCCGGCTGGTCGCCTCCCGCCAGGACACCGAGCTGTTCCTGCTGGACGGCGCCGACCCGGCCGAGCTGCACGCCAAGGCGACCGGGCTGGCGGAGTTCTGCGCCCAGCTGTCCTACGCCGAACTCGGCGACCTGGCGGCCACCTTGGAGGGCGACCTGGCCGACCGGCCGCTGCGCGCCGCGGTGCTGGCCGGCTCGCCCGAGCAGGCCGTCGAGCGGTTCACCGCGCTGGCCGGCCTGCTGGACTCCGGGGTCCGCTCCGCGCTGAACCCCGCCCGGGGAGTCTTCCTGGGCGGCGCCGGCCGGACGCCCCGGATCGGCTTCCTGTTCCCCGGCCAGGGCGCCGGGCGGCGCGGTGACGGCGGGGCGCTGCGCCGCCGCTTCGCCGGCGTCGAGGAGCTGTACGAACGCCTCGCGCTGCCCGTCGGCGGCGACCAGGTGGCCACCGACATCGCCCAGCCGCGGATCGTCGCGGCCTCGGTGGCGGGGCTGCGGGTGCTGGAACTGCTCGGCGTCGACGCGGTCCGGGCCACCGGGCACAGCCTCGGCGAGCTGACCGCCCTGCACTGGGCGGGCGCGATGGACGAGACCACCGTGCTGGACGCGGCGGCCGCCCGGGGCCGGATCATGGCCGAGGCCGGCGACGGCGACGGCACCATGGCCGCGCTCACCACCACCCCGGCGCTGGCCGAGGCGCTGATCGCCGGCGAGCCGGTGGTGATCGCCGGCCACAACGGCCCGCGGCAGACCGTGGTCTCGGGGCCGGTCGCGGCGATCGACCGGGTCTGCGCGCTCGCGGAGGCCCAGGGCGTCGGTGTGGGGCGGGTCCACGTCTCGCACGCCTTCCACTCGCCGGCCGTCGCCCCGGCCGCGGCCGGACTGGCCGAGTACCTGGCGAAGGAACGATTCGGCACGGTCGGCGACGGCCTGGTCTCCACCGTCACGGGCGGCCTGCTGCCCGCCGACACCGACGTGGTGGACCTGCTGACCCGCCAGGTCGTCCAGCCGGTGCGGTTCACCGAGGCGGTCCAGGAGATGGCCGGGGAGGTGGACCTGCTGGTCGAGGTCGGCCCCGGCCGGACCCTCAGCTCGCTGGCCGGCGAGATCCTGCCCACCGTGCCCGCGATCGCCACCGAGACCGACGCGCTGTCGCTGGCCGGGCTGCTGGGCACCGTCGCCGCCGCCTGGACGATGGGCGCGCCGGTCCGCCACGAGCAGCTGTTCGCCGACCGGTTCACCCGGCCGCTGCCGCTGGACAAGGAGTTCCGGTTCTTCGCCAGCCCGTGCGAGGCGGGCGGCGAGGACTTCGTGCTGGAGCACACCGAGCGGGCCGCCGCGCCACTGTCGGCCGCCGGCACCGCCGCGCCCGCCGGTGAGGCCGCCGCGGCGGGCACCTCCAGCCTGGAGGTGCTGATCCGGCTGGCCGCCGAACGCGCCGAGCTGCCGGTGGAGACCGTCGACCCGTCGGCCAACCCGCTGGACGAACTGCACCTCAGCTCCATCACGGTCGGCCAGATCATGAACCAGGCCGCCCAGGAGCTGGGCATCGCCGCCCCGATGGTCACCACCGCCTTCGCCACCTCGACGATCGGCCAGCTCGCCGAACTCCTCGACGAGCTGGCCGAGGGGTCGGCGGACTCCGGCGGGCAGCCCGCCACCGCCGCCGGCGTCGCGCCCTGGGTGCGCCCGTTCCTGGTCGACCTGACCGAGGGCCCGGAGCCGGTTCCGGCGGCCGGACCGGGCGGCGACTGGGAGGTCTTCGCCTCCGACCGGCACCCGCTGGCCGGGCCGCTGGCCGCCCGGCTGCGCGCCGACGGCCCCGGCGGCGGGGTGCTCCTCGCCCTGCCGCGCGACTGCGACCAGCGGCACCTCGGCCTGATGCTGGCCGCCGCCCGCGCCGCGCTCGACCCGGCCCGGCGCGCCGCCGGCACCCGGCTGGTCGCGGTCGGCGACCGCAGGGGAGCGGCCGGCCTGGCCAAGACCCTGCACCTGGAGGCGCCCGACATCCCGGTCACCGTCGTCACCCTGCCGGTCGCCGACGACCTGCCGGCCGAGGAGGCCGAGCGGATCGCCGGCCGGATCGCGGCCGACACGGCGGCCACCACCGCCTTCACCGAGGTGCACTACGACGCCGACGGCACCCGGCGGGTGCCGGTGCTGCGCGCCGTCGACCTCGAACCCGACCCCGCCCACCAGGAACTCGGCCCGCAGGACGTGCTGCTGGTCACCGGTGGCGGCAAGGGCATCACCGCCGAGTGCGCCATCGCCCTGGCCGGGCGCAACGGCACCGCGATCGGCCTGATGGGCCGCTCCGACCCCCTGGAGGACACCGAACTCGCCGACAACCTGGCCCGGATGGCGGCGGCCGGCATCCGGGTGCACTACGCCCGGGCCGACGTCACCTCCGCCGACCAGGTCAAGGCCGCGGTCACCGAGATCACCCGGGAGCTCGGCCCGGTCACCGGCCTGCTGCACGGCGCCGGCCGCAACGAACCGCAGGCGCTCGCCACCCTGGACGAGGCCTCCTTCCGCCGCACCCTGGCCACCAAGATCGACGGCGTGGAGGCGGTGCTCGCCGCGGTCGACCCGGAGGCGCTGCGCCTGTTCGTCACCTTCGGCAGCATCATCGGCCGGGCCGGCCTGCGCGGCGAGGCGGACTACGCCACCGCCAACGACTGGCTCACCGAACTGACCGTGCGCTTCCAGCAGGACCACCCCGACTGCCGCTGCCTGGCCCTGGAGTGGTCGGTCTGGTCGGGCGCCGGCATGGGCGAGCGGCTCGGCGTGCTGGAGGCCCTGGTCCGCGAGGGCATCGAGCCGATCCCCGCCGAGGACGGCGTGGAGCTGCTCGGCCGGCTGCTCGCCACCCCCGGCACCGCACCGGCGCTGGTCGTGATGGGCCGGGCCGGCGGACTGCCGACGATCAGCCTGGAGCAGCGCGAACTGCCGCTGCTGCGCTTCCTGGAGCGCCCCCAGGTGCACTACCCCGGCATCGAACTGGTGGTGGACGCCGAGCTCACCGGCGGCGGCGACCGCTACCTGCCGGACCACCTGCTGGACGGCGACCTGCTGTTCCCCGCCGTCCTCGGCATGGAGGCGATGACCCAGGCGGCCACCGCGCTGACCGGCCACCAGGGCGCCCCGGTGCTGGAGGACATGCGGTTCCTGCGGCCCATCGTCGTCCCGGTGGACGGCGCGACGACGCTGCGGGTGGCCGTCCTCGCCACCGGGCCCGACACCGTCGAGGCGGTGCTGCGCAGCGGCGAGACCGGCTTCCAGGCCGACCACTTCCGGGCCGTGCTGCGCTTCGGCGCGGACCGGCCGGGAGGGGAGCCGGAGCCGGTCACCGCCGAGGTGCCGAGGGTGCCGCTGACGCCCGGCGAGATGTACGGGCCGGTGCTGTTCCAGGGCGACCGCTTCCAGCGGCTGCTCGGCTACCGGGACCTCGCGGCCCGGCACTGCCTGGCCGAGATCGACGACACCCCGCGCTCCGACTGGTTCGCCGGTTACCACCCCGGCGAGCTGCTGCTGGCCGACCCGGGCACCCGTGACGCGCTGATGCACTCCATCCAGGCGTGCGTCCCCGACGCCACCCTGCTGCCGGTCAGCGTCGAGCGGCTGCACCTGGCCGACCCCGGGGCCGCGCGCGAGGGCCGGCTGCTCTTCCTGGACGCCCGCGAGCGCTCCAGGGACGGCGACAACTACCTCTACGACCTGGAGGTCCGCGACGAGGCGGGCCTGCCGGTCGAGCGGTGGGAGGGCCTGCTGCTGCGGGCGGTGCGCAAGCAGGACGGCGCCGGGCCGTGGCTGCCCGCGCTGCTCGGCCCCTTCCTGGAGCGGCGCGTCGAGGCGGCGTTCGGCCACCCGGTGCGGTGCGTGGTGCTGCCCGGCGGCGAGGGTTCGGGAGGCCCGGTCGCCGACCGGCGCCGGCGCACCGCCGAGGCGGCGGGCTGGGCGCTCGGGCGCGCCACCGAGGTGCACTACCGTCCCGACGGGCGGCCCGAACTGGCCGACGGGCGGCGAATCTCCTCCTCGCACGCGGCGGGCGTCACCTTCACGGTGGTGGCCGACGACCTCGTCGGCTGCGACGTCGAGGTGGCCGCCGGGCGGACCGCCGAGGAGTGGCGGGGGCTGCTGGGCGCGGACGGCGCCGAGCTGGCCGGGCTGCTGGCCGCCGAGCGCGGCGAGCCGCTGAGCACCGCCGCGACCAGGGTGTGGGGCGCGGTGGAGACGCTGCGCAAGGCGGGGCACGCGGTGGCGGCGCTCAGCCTGGAGGATTCCTCCGGGCTGCCGGCCGGCTGGGTGGCGCTGCGCGGCGGCGCGCACCGGATCGTGAGCTTCGTGACCGCCCTGGACGGGGTCGCCGACCCGGTGGCCTTCACCGTCCTGACCGGAGGTGCCCGGTGACCGCGCCGGACTACTACGAGTACCGCCATCTGGTGGGCTTCGAGGAGACCAACCTGGTCGGCAACGTCTACTACGTCAACTACCTGCGCTGGCAGGGGCGTTGCCGGGAGATGTTCCTGCTGGAGAAGGCCCCCGCGGTGCTCGCCGACATCCGCGACGACCTCAAGCTGTTCACCCTCAAGGTGGACTGCGAGTTCTTCGCCGAGATCACCGCCTTCGACGAGCTGTCCATCCGGATGCGGCTCGCGGACCTCACCCAGACCCAGGTCGCCTTCACCTTCGACTACGTCCGGGTGGCCCCGGACGGCGGCGAGTACCTGGTCGCGCGCGGGCAGCAGCGGGTCGCCTGCATGCGCGGCCCCAACACCGACACCCGCCCGACCAGGGTGCCCGAGCCGCTGCGGCTCGCCCTGGCGCCCTACGCCGTCGCCGCGACGGCGTCCTCCCTGACCGGCACCACCACCGTGGGGTGATCGACATGTCCTCCGTCCCCTCCGCCTCCGCACCGCTGCCCCGCTCGATCGACCTGCCCCCGCTGCCGGCGGAGGCCCCCGAGGCGGACCTCCACGACCGCCGCGCGCTGCGCGGGGTGCTGGGGCGCTTCGCCACCGGGGTGACCGTGCTGACCGCGGGGCGTGTCACCCCGTGCGGCATGACGGCCAACTCCTTCACGTCCGTCTCGCTCGACCCGGCGCAGGTGCTGGTGTGCGTGGTGAAGTCGGCGGCGCTGCACGACACCGTGCTCACCGAGGGGGCGTTCGCGGTGTCGGTGCTCGGCCGTGACCAGGAGTGGGTGGCGCGGCACTTCGCCGACCACGGACGTCCGCGCGGGGCGCGGGAGTTCGACGGGATCGAGCACGTGCCGGGCCGGCACACCGGGGCGCCCGTGCTGGGCCGCGTCCAGGCGTGGCTGGAGTGCCGGCTCAGCGCCGTCCACGAAGGGGGTGACCACACCATCTTCGTCGGCTCGGTCCTGGGCGCGGGCCGCTCCGCCGGAGCGGACCCGCTGCTGTTCCACGGCGGGGCCTTCGGCGGGCTCGCCGACTGACCGAGGCGCCGCCCGTGGCGCTCCCACCTCTCGCACCGACGCCCGGCCGGGGTCCGCCCCGGCCGGGCGTGCCGTTTGGGGCGGGTCGCGGAGGGCGGTGGAAACGCGTGAGGTCCGGGCCGTCGGGCCCGGACCTCACGTCTGCGGGGGAGTTGCGGGGGAGCGGTTCAGTCGCGCGGTTCCACGCTCATCGGCAGACCGCCCTTGACCCGCAGGGTCAGCATCGGCTCGGCCCGCACCCGGTGGCCGCGCGGCACGGACAGCCGCAGCCGGCGCAGCAGCACGGCGAGCACGACGGTGGCCTCCAGCATCCCCAGGCCGCTGCCCACGCAGACCCGGGGGCCGGCGCCGAACGGCACGTAGGCGTAGCGGTGGCGGCCCGCCGCGCGGCCCTTGGTGAAGCGGTCGGGGTCGAAGCGCCCGGGGTGCTCCCAGAAGGCCGGGTGCCGGTGCAGGGTGTAGGGGCACAGGACGACGTCGGCGCCGGCGGGAACCCGGTAGCCGCCGATCTCGTCCTCGGCGAGCGCCTTGCGCGGCAGCAGCCAGACCGCCGGGTAGAGGCGCATCACCTCCTGGAGGACGGCCGAGGTGTAGGTGAGCCGGTGGACGTCCTCGAAGGCGGGCAGCCGGTCGCCGAGGACCTCGTCGATCTCGGCGCGGACCCGGTCGCCGACCTCGGGGTGCCGGTCGAGGAGGTACAGCGCCCAGCCGAGGGTGCTGGCCGTGGTGTCGTGCCCGGCCAGCAGCAGGGTGATCAGCTCGTCGCGCATCCGGTCCCGCCGGGCCCGGGGGTCGCGCTCCCCGGCGGTGGCGTCGATCAGCCGGGACAGGACGTCGTCGCGGGTCCCGTCGGACGCCGGGTGGCCGCGCCGCTCGCGGTCCAGCGCGCCGACGATCCGGTCCAGCTCGGCGCGCGCCTTGCGGAACCTGAGCTGGAGCGGCAGCGGCACCCAGGAGGGCACCGAGCCGAGGCTCATCATCTCGAAGATGGCCTGGTCCTGGACGACCTCGAAGGCCTCGCCGATGGACTCGTAGGCGCCGAGGTCGGTGTCCAGGAGGGAGCGGCCGAGCACACCGAGGGTGAGCGTGGTCATCTCCTGGCGGATGTCCACCGGGCCGCGGCCCGCGACGCGGCGCAGCCGCTCGGCGAGCAGCCCCGCCTCCTCGGCGATCGCCCCGGTCTGCCGGGAGATCCGGCGGGCCTGGAACACCGGCTGGATCACCTTGCGCTGGGCGCGCCACAGGTCGCCCTCGCTGGTCAGCAGCCCGTCGCCGAGGGCGCGGCGGGCGTGCACCAGGCCGATGCCCTTGTGGTAGTTGGTGCTGTTGTCGGTGAGCACCCGGCGGACGTGGTCGGGGTGGTTGAAGAAGTAGAGGGTCTTGGGGCCGAGCGGCAGCCGTACCGCGTCGCCGTAGGCGGCCGCCGCCCGGGTCATCACCGTCAGCCGGTCGGCGGCCATCCGTGCCAGCAGCAGCGGGGTGGCGGCGCGGGAGGGGCCGGGGGGCCGGCGGGGCGGGCCGCCGCGGCGCGGCCGGGCGGCGGCCGGGACGGCTCCGGCGGCGGGGCCGACGGCGGGTTCGGCGGTCACGCGCGGGCCTCGGGGGCGCCGCTGGTGATCCGCTCGGCGATGCTCCGCCGCCAGGTCTCGTAGGCCGTCAGTTCGCCGTCGACGACCGGTCGCGGCCGGGCCTGTTCGCACACCGCGGCGGCCTCCTTCGGGGTGAGGCCGCAGAGCAGCCGGACCGCCGTCTCGGAGTGCTCGGTGAGCAGTCCGGCCTCCACCCGGGCGGTGGAGGCGAAGGCCACGCCCTGGAGGAACTGCGGCCGGTGCGGGCCGACCCGCTCGGTCAGCAGGTGCAGTTCGTCCTCGGTGGCGCCGCCCGCGTAGCAGGTGGCCAGGCCCACGCCGGCCCACAGGTCGGCGTGCCGGTCGACCTGGTAGCCGTCGACCAGGTCGGCGACCACGGCCGGGTCGGTGCCGCCGATGAACCACAGGGCCCGGCCGATGCCCTGGTCGATGGCGTGCCCGGCGTAGCGCCGGGTCTCGTCGCCGGGCCAGGGGAAGGCGCTCTCCCGGTGGTGCGCGTGCACGTACCGCGCGGTGCGGAAGTACGCCTGGTGGAAGCCGTAGCCGTCCAGGGCGAGCCAGCACAGCAGCGGGTCGGCGGGCGCGATGGCGGCCCAGCGGAAGCGGGGGAGGCGGGCCATCGCCCAGCCGACCCCGACGTGGACCATGTAGTCGTGCGGCGCGCCGTGGCCCGCCAGGAACTCCGCGACCCGGCCGTTGCCGGGGATCGGCAGGCCGTCCAGCATGGCCAGGCCCATCGCCGCGCCCTCGTAGGCGAAGCCCCGGTAGCGTACCGGTATCCGCTCCAGCCGGCGGTGCGCCTCGTCCTGGTCGGGGGCCTCGACGGCGATCGCGTAGCCGTCGAGGAAGGTCGCGCCGACAGTCTCCAGGTTCTGTCGCGCCTCGGGGCTCTTCACGTGGAATCCCCGGGTCGACAGCTTCGTCTCGTTGTGGCTCGGCGTCAACAGACGGCGCCTGACCGCCCGCCAGCTCCCGCTCATCAGTGCCTCCCGCCCGCCGCGTGCCCGGATGGCCGCGGCTCTCCGGATCCAATGCTTGGGGGCCCGGGCCCACGGCACTACTCCGAAGGTGCCGATGCCGGGCAACCCGGAAGAAGCAGGCCGGGCCAGGGAAGCTGACAATCTGTCACGTTACGTATGAGTAACAGTAGTTCCCGGTGTGCCCGAGTGGCGGCCGCGGTGAGTTGAGGAGATCCCGAGTGACTGAGACCACCTCCGCGGGCTGGCCGGTGAAGGCGCCGCCGCGCGCCACGTCGCTGTTCGTCAGCGGCCTCTTCCCACGGCGCCGGGCCCTGGTGGTGGTGCTGGGCCTGCTCGGCGGGGTGCTGCTCGCCTACCTCTGGCCGGTGCGGCCCGCGGACGACGGGAGCGCCCTCTCCGCCGCCGCCCGGCTGCTCGGGCGCGAGCCCGGGAGCGCGCCGCCGCAGGGCGTCGCGGCCGGTGCGCTGTTCGCCCTGGTCTCGGGCCTGGCCGGGTCGTTCACCGCCGGCGGCCTGGCGGCGTTCGGGGTGGTGGGGCCGCTGATCGGACGGATGAGCCTGACCCGCCGACCGCGCTCGGCGCACGCGCTGCACCCGCTGGCCTGGCTGGCGGCCGGCATGCTGCCGGTCGCCGTCGGCTACGGGGCCCTGGCCGGGCTGTTCGGCGCCCGGCTGCCGCAGTTCGCGGCGGCGGACGCCTCCGGGGGTGTCTCGCCGGGGCCGGTCCAGGCGATGGCCGTCTACGGGGCGGCCGGGCTGGTGATGCTGGCGATCGGACTGGCCGCCGCCGGGGCGCTGCCGGACCCGCTGGAGCGGGTGGCCCGGCGCTTCCCGAACGCCCCGTTGGTGCTGGTCGGCGCCGTGCTCGGGGCCCTGCCGGCCGGCCGCCCGCACCCGCTGTTCCGGCAGGCGGCCCTGGAGCGCCGGCCGCTGTACGGGGCGGCGGCGTTCGCGTTCCAGTCGGCCGGCGGGCTGCTGGTGATGGCGGTGCTGTTCGTGCTGCTGTCCGGTGTGCTCGGCACGCCCGTGCAGCGCTGGCTGGCCTCGGGGCCGGCCCGCGGGGCGGCGCTGACCGCCTGCGCCTTCCTGGTGGCGGGCGCGTTCACGGCGGTCTTCTGGGACCTCCGGCTGCTCGGCGACCTCGGCGTCCTGCGGTGGCCTGCGGCGCCCTGGAACGGGTAGCGCGGGCCGGTGCGGCGGCGACGGCGGGTCGGGCCCTGCGGGGGCTCAGACCCGCCGTTTCGCTGCCCGGACCACGGATTCCCGGGCGCGCTCCGGGTCGTCGCCGGCGCCGAGGATCATGCCGCAGACCTGCGCCTCGAAGCAGACGTCCGAGGTGAGCGGCTCGACCAGGTAGCCGCCGAGGTCCAGCGTGACCAGGCCGTGCAGCGCGATCCAGAGCTGGTGGGCGATCAGCTCGGGGTCGGAGGGCAGGAAGCGTTCGGCGGCCACGCAGCGCTTGACCGCCCCGACGAGCGCGGCCAGGGTGTAGCGGCCGTGCTGGCGGTCGTCGTCGGTGAGCGAGAAGCCGCTGAGGCCGGAGCCGCCGAACATGACGTTGTAGAGGTGCCGGTGCTCGCGGGCGTTGGCCCGGTACGCCCAGCCGAGCGCGACCACGTCGCAGACCGGGTCGTCGCTCTCCTCGACCGCCTCCAGCCGCCCGTTGAGCAGCATGAAGCCCTCGCGGACCATCGCCCGCACCAGGTCGTCCATGCCGCCGAAGTGCGTGTAGACCGCCATGGTCGAGGTGCCCACGGTGGCCGCCAGTTTGCGGGTGGACAGCGCGGCCGGGCCCTCCTCGCTGAGCAGTCGCGCGGCCGCTTCGATCAGCTGGGCTCTGAGATTCGGGTCAACTCGCCGTGGACTCACCCTTGACAGTATGTCAGTCACCTGTGAATCTCATCAATGACAGCGTTATATAACGGTGCTATCGATGGAGGGGGCGGCCATGCCGCGCGCCACGGGTCACACGTCAACGAGTCACCTGGCCAGCACGGTTCACCTGCTCGGACGCGGCTACCGTCCGGTGGCCGCCGAGACCTCGCACACCGATCTGACCGTCCGGGGAGTCCTGCCGCCGCAGTTGGACGGCACCTTCCTGCGGATCGGCCCCAACACCCGCGGCGAGCACGACCCCGCCGTGCAGCACACCTTCTCCGGCGCCGGCATGGTGCACGGACTGCGCCTCGGCGGCGGTCGCGCCCACTGGTACCGCAACCGCTGGCTGCGCGGCGACACCGTCAGCCGCGAACTCGGCGAACTGCCCGCCCCCGGGCCGCGCCGCGGGCTGGACGACAACGTCAACGCCAACCTGGTCCACCACGCCGGCCGCACCCTGGCCGTCACCGACGGCGGCGCCCTGCCGGTGGTCCTCGACTCCGGGCTCGGCACCGTCGCCCGCACCGACTTCGACGCCACCCTGCCCGGCGGGTTCTGCGCCCACCCGCTCACCGACCCGGTGACCGGGGAACTCCACGCCGTCGCCGTCGACCCGGCCGGGGACGAGGCCGTCCTGCTCACCGTCGACGTCGAGGGCCGGGTCCGCGACGCGCTGCCCGTGCCGGTCAAGGGCCGCCCCTGGATGCACGCGTTCGCGCTCACCGAACGCCACGCGGTGCTGTTCGACCTGCCGGTCGCCCACGACCCCGCCGAGGCCCGGGCCGGCTCGCCCGCCCCCTACAGTTGGCAGCCCGACCGCGAGGCCCGGATCGGCATCGTCCGCCGCGACCGGCCGGGCGCCGCCGCCCTCTGGCTCGACGTCCCGCCCTGCTTCGTCTTCCACCCCGTCAACGCCTTCGAGGACGCCGACGGCCGGATCACCGTGGACGTGATCCGCCACGAACGGGCCTTCGACCGCGACCGGCTGCACCCCAGCGAGTCCGCGCCCACCCTGTGGCGGTGGATCCTCGACCCCCGCGAGGGCGCCGTGCTCGAACGCCGGCTCGACGACCGGGTCCAGGAGTTCCCGCGCATCGACGAGCGGCGCACCGGCCTGCCGTACCGCTACGCCTTCACGGTCGAACTCGTCCCCGGCCAGGGCGCCGCGCTCTGCGGCCCCGCACTGCTGCGCCACGACCTCGCCACCGGCCGCACCGACCGGCACGCCTTCACCGGCGGACGGCAGAGCGGCGAGCCCGTCTTCGTGCCGCGCGACGCGCTCGCCCCCGAGGGCGACGGCTGGCTGCTGACCCTGGTGTACGACCCCGCCGCCGACCGCAGCGAACTGGCCGTCCTGGACACCGCGGACTTCACCGGCCCGCCGGTCGCGGTGGTGCCGCTGCCGGTGCGGGTGCCGCACGGCTTCCACGCGCAGTGGGTGCCCGCCGGGTGGTGAGCGGCCCCGGCCGCCGGCCGGGCCCACCGGGGGGAGTGCCGGAATTCCGGGGCACTCGCCCGGAAACCGGCGAGAAGGCCGGCCGACGGGCCCCGGCGATACGGTGCTCGCCCGCCGTCCTGCTGCGCTCCGGCGTCGGCCGACGCCTCTGCGGTGACCTGGGCGGAATTGCCGATCGGGCATTCTCGGAGTAGGCGCCGCGCGGGCCGTGCCGGAACAATCGTGCCGGGCATCCGCCGGCCGCCGGAAGTCACCGGAAATCTCCGGAAGCCACCGGGAGTCACCGGAAAACCTTCCCGCGCTTTCCGGGCGCGGTATTTCGGAGAGGAAATTCGATGGCTGTGGAAAGCGCGGACTCCGGGATCGTCGCGGGGGTCGACCCCGAGGTCCCGCACGTCTCCCGGGTGTTCGACCTGATGCTCGGCGGCATCGCGAACTTCGCCGCCGACCGGGCCGCCGCTGAGGCCGCGTTCGCCTCCTGGCCGGGCGGCGACGTCCGGGTGGGCATCCGCGCGGCGCGCGGCGCGCTGGGGCGGATCGTGCGCCACCTCGCGGCCGAGGAGGGCATCCGGCAGTTCCTCGACATCGGCACCGGCCTGCCCACCATGAACAACACCCACGAGGCCGCCCGGAGCATCGTCCCGGACGCCAGGACCGTGTACGTGGACAAGGACTCGGTCGTGGTCGCGCACTCCCGCCACCTGCTGGCCGGCCTGCCCAGGGACGAGGTCCGCTACCTCCAGGCCGACATCAAAAACATCGACCGGATCCTCGACGGCGCACGGGCCGTCCTGGACTTCGAGCGGCCGGTCGGCGTGATCCTCTTCGGCATCCTGCACTTCCTCCCCGACAACCAGGGCCCCGCCGAACTGCTGAAGCGCATCGTGGACGCCGTCCCGTCGGGCAGCCACGTCGCCTTCTCCCAGTTCGCCCGGGTCGGTGAGGACGCCGCGTTGGACGAGGCCTTCGAGGTGCTCGACCGGCAGTGGGGGGAGTCGGTGGTGCGCCGGACCGGGCAGGAGACCGCCGACCTCTACTTCGCCGGCCTGGAGCCGGTCGAGCCCGGGGTGGTCGAGCTGCCCGACTGGCGGCCGGAGCCCGGCGAGGCGGGCCCGCGGCCGATTCCGATGTGGTGCGGGCTGGCCCGCAAGGCCTGACCGCGCGCCGCCCGCGAAACCGGAGCCGTACCGGGCCGGGTCAGCCGGACGGCGTGGGGGTGAGGATCCGCCGGTCGAGCCGGGCGACCAGCGGCCCGTCGACCTCGCTGAGCCGTTTGGCCTCGACCCACCGCGGGTCGGCGAGCAGGGCCGCCCAGCCGCGCTCCAGGGCGTCGTAGGAGTCGTGCCGCAGCACGTAGACGACCTGGCCCATGGTCTGCGCGCCGACCTCGGCCAGCGAGGTGAAGACCACCTCCATCCCGTGCTTGGCGAGCAGTTCCAGGCAGTGCTCGTTGAAGCGGTTGATCAGGGCGGGCAGCTGCCCGGGGGCGGCGGTGTACTCGCGCAGTTCGTAGATCATGAAGAGGGAACTCCCGTTCGGGCAAGGCGACATGGCCACATCCGCCGACGTCCGGCGCGGGCCGGGCTCGCGTCGGGGAGCCTAGCCGCGGTGCGCCCGGGCGGACTTCTCCCTGGGTGCCCGGCGGGGTCGCGCGCCCCCGCGCGGGTCCGCGCGCGAACGGCGAATGAGTTCCGCCCCCGCCACCGGTAGGCGGACCGGGCCCCGGCCGGCGTCGCCCGCGCCGCGGTGTTCGTCCGGCTCGGCCGGGGTGGCGGGCGGCTCCGGCCGGCTGCCCGGGACCGCCCGAGCGCCGCGTCGGGGGACGCGGCGCTCGGGGACGGTCGGGGGCGGCGGTTACAGCTCGTTGTCGATGAAGGCGAACAGTTCCTCGGCCGAGACGGAGTCGAGGTCCGCTTCCTCGGTGCTCGGGTCGGGCGCAGAGATCGTCGACAGCAGGGCGTGCAGGCGGGCCGGGATGCGGGTGGCGGTGATGTCGGCCGCCGGGACCGAGCCGACGAGGGCGGCGAGCCGGTCCAGCTCGGACAGGATGCGTCCGATGGTCGCCCGGGTGACCTCCTCGGGCGACTTCTCGGCGGTGGGGGTGAGTTGGTCGAGGAGGTAGTGGGTGAGGGCGTTGGGGGTGGGGTGGTCGAAGACGGCGGTGGCGGGCAGGCGGATGGCGGTGGTGGTGTGGAGGCGGTTGCGGAGTTCGATGGCGGTGAGGGAGTCGAGGCCCTGGTCGAGGAAGCCGCGGGTGGCGTCGATGGTGGTGGGGTTGTCGATGCCCAGGATCACGGCGACCTGGCGGCGGACCAGGGTGAGGACGTGCTGGTGGCGTTCGGCGGGGCTGAGTCCGGCGAGTTGCTCGGTCAGGGCGGGGCCGGACTGGTGGGTGGTGGCGGTGGGCCGGATGGTGGCCAGCCGCGACCAGAGCGGGAGCCTGGGCGCGTGGGCCAGGTCGAGGGGGGAGAGCAGGTGGAGCGCGCGGTCCGCCCGGTCGGCGGCGTCGAACAGCCCGAGGCCCTGCTCGGAGTCCATCGGCAGGATGGCGCTGCGGGACATCCGGGCGTGGTCCTGGTCGGTGAGGTGGCCGGTCATCGCGCTGGCCTGGGCCCACAGGCCCCAGGCGAGGCTGGTGGCGGGCAGGCCGTGGGCGTGGCGGTGGGCGGCGAGGGCGTCCAGGAAGGTGTTCGCCGCGCTGTAGTTCGCCTGGCCGGGGCTGCCGATGATGCCGGCGGCCGAGGAGTACAGCACGAAGGCGCCCAGGTCGTGCCCGGCGGTGAGCCGGTGCAGGTGCACCGCGCTGTCCACCTTCGCGGTGAGCACCGTGTGCAGCTGCTCGGGGGTGAGTGAGGACACCGTGGCGTCGTCGAGGGCGCCGGTGGTGTGGATGACGGCGGTGAGGGGGTGTTGGTCGGGGATGGTGTCGATCAGTTGGGTGAGGGCGGTGGGGTTGGTGGCGTCGCAGGCGGTGATGGTGACGGTGTGGGCGCCGAGTGCGAGGAGGTCGTGGTGGAGTTGGTCGGCGCCGGGGGCGTGGGGGCCTTGGCGGCTGATGAGGTGGAGGTGGGTGGTGTGGTGGTGGGTGACGAGGTGGCGGGCGAGGAGGCTGCCGAGGGTGCCGGTGCCGCCGGTGATGAGGACGGTGCCGTCGGGGTGGACGGGGGTGGGGATGGTGATGACGTTCTTGCCGGTGTGGCGGCCCTGGCTCATGTGGCGCAGGGCGTGGCGCAGGTCGGCGAGGTGCCAGGTGGTGCGGGGCAGGGGGGTGAGGGTGTGGGTGGTGAAGAGGGTGAGGAGGTCGGCGAGCATGGTGTGGGTGCGGTC
>NZ_JBIBHU010000025.1:0-138240 GCF_042957205.1 Kitasatospora sp. NPDC008115
GTACTCGTCCAGCTCCGACAGAAGGCCGTCCACGCCCTCCCGGTCGGTGGTGTGATCGTCCGAGAAACGACGGTCACCCGTCGCGTCCGGCACGTGCTTCACACAGACAACGATCCTCAAGCTCATGAGCGGTTCTCCTGGTACGGGTGCACTGGTCGGATGCACTGGTCCACGGCCCCTGTCGCGCCGAGGGTACTGAGTGCCAGATCGGCGCTTGTCCCGATCCGGCCCGTCGGCTCCCCTCGACAGTCTCCGAGGCTCTCCCGAGACAATACGGCACTCAGTACCCCTCGTAAAGGAACTCAGTACCCTTTGCCGCCTTCCGGCGCTCCGGGAGCGGCGGCGAGGGCGCTGCAAGGTTTGTGCAAGACCGGCCAGGAGCCGTCATGGAATCCGCCAGAACGCCCGGGCAGAGACCCGCCGGGGCCGCCGAGAACCGGGGCCCCGGTCCGGGATCAAGGAGGGGGAACGACATGACCTTGGTGCACGGGGAAGTCGACGAAGTCAACCACGGGGAACGGTCCGGCGGGGAGCACCTGCCGGAGGAGCAGCACGGCCGGGCCGACGGGTGCGACGGGGGCACGGCGCGCCCGGTGGGCCCGTGGGCCACGCTCACCGACTGCAAGGAGGTGCTGGTCGTCGTCCACTCGATGGTCTATGGCCAGCGGCTGCACGACATCTATCCGCTGCTCGCCGCGGACCTGCGGGTGCACGTCCAGTTCACGGTGGCGCCGCACGCGTTCAACGGGGGTGCGGCGGCCCACGTCCGGCGGCTCGGGGGCACCGTGCTGCCCTGGGCGGAGGCCGTCCGGCGGGAGTTCGACCTGGTGCTGGCCGCCGGGTCGCAGGGCCTGGAGCGGCTGCGCGGCCCGCTGGTCCGACTGCCGCACGGGGCCGGGCACATCAAGCTGTCGCCGGCGGGGGCCGGCGCCGGGCGCACGGTGGCCGGGCTGGGACCCGAGTACGTCACCTGGCGCGGCCGGCTGGTGCCCGCCGCGTACGCGCTCGCCCACGAGGACGAGCGCGCCGAACTCGTCCGCGGCTGCCCGGAGGCGCTGCCGATCACCGAGGTGGTCGGCGACGGCTGCTACGACCGGATCGCCGCCGCCCTGCCCGCCCGCGAGCGGTACCGCGCCGCGCTCGGGCTGCGGCCCGGCGAACGGCTGGTACTGGTCTGCTCCACCTGGGGCAGCGGCTCGCTGTTCACCCGGCTCGACGCGGTGCTGCCCCGGCTGGCCGCCGAACTGCCCCGGCACGGCTACCGCACCGCGCTGCTGGTCCACCCCAATGTGGCCGCCGCGCACAGCCCGTGGGCGGTCCGGTCGTGGGCGACGGCCACCGCGCGCGGCGCGGTCACCGTGCTCGCGCCCGAGGAGGACTGGCGCCCGCTGCTGGTCGCCGCCGACTTCGTCATCGGCGACCACGGCTCGGTCACCCTCTACGGCACCATGACCGGCGCGCCGATCCTGCTCGCCGAGTACCCGCACCGGGACGTCAACCCGCGCTCACCCGGCGCCCTGCTCGCCCGCACCGCCCCGGCGCTCAGCCCGTCCCATCCGCTCACCGCCCAGCTCGGCTACGCCGCCGAGCAGTACCGGCGGGAGGAGTACGCGGCCATCGCGGCGCGGATCACCTCCCGGCCGGGCGCGTTCGACCGGCGGATGCGGCGGCTGCTCTACCGCGTCCTCGGGCTGGGCGAACCCGCCCACCTGCCGGAGCCGCCCGCGCTGCCGCTGCCCGCGCCGCTGTGGCCGGGGGGCGACGAGGTCGCGCGGGCCGGACGGGCGAGCCTGGACGGCGGGGCCGGACGGGCCGGACGGGAGGACGGGTGACCGCGCTGCACACCGTGCGACTCGCCCCGGCCGACGGCCCGTCGCCCTCGGCCGGGGCGCCCGGCACGCACTTCGAGGCCCGCATCCACTCCCCCGCCGGGGTCTGCCACGGGCTGCTCGCCACCCGTCGTCCGGCCGGCCGGTCCGGCGGGCCGCTGACCCGGGCGTTCGTCGACGAGCACCTGGCGCTCGACCTCGCCGACCCCGACGCCGTCCGCTGGCGCCACCACGCCGACGTGCTCCACCTCGGCACCACCGCCCCCGGCCGGGCCCGCGAGCGGCTCGCCGCCGTCCTGCGGGCCCACCCCGGCTGCGCGGTCGCCACCGCCGACGGCGAGGGCGGCACGCTGCTCGTGCTGACCCGGACGGGCGGCCGGCTGGTACTCCGGCCCCGCCCTGGGAGCAGCGGCCCGCCCTCGCCCGCACAACGGCTCGCCGTCGGCTCCCTCGCCCACACCTGGCTGGCCGCCGGCCGCACCCTCACCGAGATCACCACCCTGACCGCCTCGGCCTACACCTCCCAACCCCCCTGCCTCACCTGCCCCCTGGCAGGTTGAGGCCGGGGGCCGGCCGCCCCGCCGGGTGCGGGGCGGGGCGGCCGGGGCCCGCGCTTCGCCACTCAGTTGCCACTGCCCCACGGCACGAACAGACCCCAGCCATCGGGCCGGCGCCGACACCACCGCCCCACCGACGCAGCCCCACACCCCGCCACCGGCCCATGCAACAGCCAGGCCCCGCACCTTCCCGTTGTCGCCACCCGGCACGGGCGTACAGACCCGAACTGTCGCGCCGGGGCCGTTCTCACCGCCCGACAAGGCGCACCCACCACCACACCGCACCGTGGCCGGGTCAACCCGCAACCCGACCCCTCGACAGCCAGGCCCTACACCTCGCCCCCGGCTGCCGACGCCGACGACCTCCCAGGACCCCGACCACCGGGCCGACATGGGCCAAACCCACATCTCGTTGGCTGACAGGGTGTGCCCCAACCCGGCCGCTACGGTCGGGCGGGGCCCTGAGGGCGGCGGTGATACGGGCGATGCCGGGCGGAGGCCGTACGCCACGCCCGCGCCAGCACTGCCAGGGGCCCCATGCCTCGCCAACCGGGCAGAGCGGCAAGGCCCGGTGATCACCGGAGACCAAGCCCCCCAACCAATCGCCACCACTGATCGGACACGGCACCGAGAGCCCCGTTAGCCGGGCGGTACCCGGGCCGGAGGCCACACCCCCGCCACCACCACCGGGGCCCCACACCTCGCCAACCGGGCAGAGCGGCAAGGCCCGGTGATCACCGGAGACCAAGCCCCCCAACCAATCGCCACCACTGATCGGACACGGCACCGAGAGCCCCGTTAGCCGGGCGGTACCCGGGCCGGAGGCCACACCCCCGCCACCACCACCGGGGCCCCACACCTCGCCAACCGGGCAGAGCGGCAAGGCCCGGTGATCACCGGAGACCAAGCCCCCCAACCAATCGCCACCACTGATCGGACACGGCACCGAAGGCCCCAGTAGCCGGGCGGTACCCGGGCCGGAGGCCACACCCCCGCCACCACCACCGGGGCCCCACACCTCGCCAACCGGACAGGGCAGCAAGGCCCGGTGATCACCGGAGCGCAGAACACAGACCAAGCCCCCAACCAGCCGCCACTACTGATCGGACACGGCACTGAGGGCCGCGGTTAGGCGGGTGGTGTCGGGGGCGGAGAGGGCCTCGTAGTGGGACAGGGACTCGCGGTAGTGGGTGGCTGCTGCGGTCAGGTCGCCGCGGGTGCGGGCGAGGTCACCGGTGAGTTCGAGGACGCGGGCCTCCCAGTGGCGGGCGCCGCCCGTGCGGAACTCCGTGAGTGCGGTCGCGTAGCACCGGGCGGCCTCGTCGTGGGCGCCGAGGGCGGCGTGGGCCTGGCCGAGGAAGGCGAGCGCGCGGGCCGCCTCGTACGCGGCGGGGACGGCGAGGAGGTCGCGGTGGGCTTCGGTGATGAAGGGGACGGCCTCGGCGGCGCGGCCGTCCGCGAGCAGGACGTCGCCGAGCGCGAGGCGGGCGAGCGCGGTGCCGCGGAGGTAGCCCTCGGCCTCGCGCAGCCCGGCCGTCGTGCGCAGGCAGTCGGCCGCCTCGGCGAGCCGGCCCGCCGTGCGGTGGGTCTGGCTCAGGCCGTAGAGGGCGTCGGCCTCGGCGAGCGGCCGGCCGGCCTCGCGGGCCAGGTGGAGTGCCTCGGTGAACCACTCGGCGGCCCGGTCCCCCTCCCCCGCGTTGCGCAGACCGGTGCCGCCGGAGGTGAGCATCCGCAGCCGGCCGTCCGGGTCGCCGTCGGTACGGGCGGCGGTGCGGCCGATCCGGTGGGCCTCGATCCACAGCCGGGCCGGGCGCAGCCGCAGGAACAGCGGCCACATGGCGTCGACCAGTTGCCACGCGGTGGCGGCCCGGCCGGTTCGGGCGGCCCAGCGGACGGTCTCGGCGAGCCGGCCGGTCTCCGCGTCGAGCCACCGGACGGCGTCCGGCTCGTCCGCGAACTCCCGTACGCCCTGCACCGGTTGGCTAGTGTAGTCGCGGCGCAGGCTGCGGTGGCTGGGGCTCAGCAGCGCCTCGGCGGCGGTGGCGGAGGCGAGGTACCAGTCGAAGACGCGGTCGACGGCGGCCCGTCCCTCCGGCTGCTCGCGCACCTCGTCGGCGCGGGCCCGGGCGTGGAGCTTCACCAGGTCGTGGAAGCGGAAACCATCCTTCATCTCCTCCAGCAGGTGGACGTCGATGAGTCCGCCGAGCAGACGGTCGGCCTCGGCGGGCTCCAGGCCCGCGACCGCGCAGACCACGTCGAGGGTGAAGACGGGAAACGGCAGCAGGCCCAGCAGCCGGTACAGCCGGACCGCGTCGGCCCCGAGCACCGCGAACGACGCGTCCAGTGCGTGCCGCACGGCTTCCCCCTCGACGTCGAGCGCGGCGATCCCCTCGGACTCGTGGCCCAGCGCCGCGGCGGTGGCGGCGAGCGGCTGGACCGGGCGGGCGGCGATCCGGGCGGCCGCCAGGCAGACGGCGAGCGGGAGCCGGCCGCAGCGCTGCACCACGAGGGCGGCGGCGTCCTCCTCGCGGGCCACCCGGTCGGCGCCGACCCGCTGGGCGAGCAGTTGCACCGAGGCGTCGTCGGAGAGCACGTCGACCGGCCGGAACACGGCGCCGTCTATGCCGAGTCCGGTGAGCCGGCGGCGGCTGGTGACGACGACCACGGCGTGTTCCGAACCGGGCAGCAGCGGGCGGACCTGGGCGGCGGTGGAGGCGTTGTCGAGCAGGACGGCGATCCGGCGTTCGGCGGCGAGCGAGCGCCAGAGCGCGGCGACCTCGGCGAGGCCGCGCGGTACCGGGGCGATGCCGAAGGCGCGCAGGAAGCCGCCGAGCGCCTCGACCGGGTCGGTGGGTCCGCCGGGCGCGTGGCCGCGCAGGTCGGCGTAGAGCTGGCCGTCCGGGAAGCGGTCGGCGACGCGGCGCAGCCACTTGGCGGCGAGCGCGGTCTTGCCGACGCCGGCCGGGCCGGTGACGACCACGGTGACGTCGGCGGCGCCGTCCGGCGAGTCGCCCAACTCCCGGTCCAGGGCCTCCAGATCGGCGTCCCGCCCGACCAATCGCCGTGGTGTCGGAGGGAGTTGGCGGGGCACCGGGAGCGCCGGGGCGGCGGGCGGCGGGGTGCTCTGGCCGTAGACGGTCAACTGGTGGATCTCCCCGGCCTGGACGACCGAGCCGCCGACCCGGGTGCCGGATACCGAGTTGTGCGCCCCGGGGTGCGAGGGCTCCCGAGGGGCGTGCGGGTGCTGCGGTTCGCAGGTGCCGTCCGCCTCTCTCATCGGCCGCTCCCGCCGGAGCTTCGATGCCGAACTCCCGGTGCCGCGAACCGATCCGGCTCCACTGGCTCCCCCAACCGTAGAACGATGGACAGAAGTGACGGGAGTTGCCGCTGTGGTGCGACAATCGGCGGTACTCCCATATCACATGAGGCTCGGCCGGACCGGGTTTAGTGTCAATAACGCCTCCCCGTACAGCGGGACACGGTATGGATGACGCCCCCGCAATCGTGGGATGCTCCCTGCGACACGGCAAGCTGGTAGCCAACCGGCGGGGGGCGTCACAATGGAGTTCCACCTTCTGGGTTCGGTTGAACTTTCGGTGAACGGCGAGTTGTCGGCAATTCGCACGGACCAGGGACGGCTGCTGCTGGCCGCCCTGGCACTGGACGTCGGCCGCCCGCTCGGCCGCGAGGCGCTGGCCAACCGGCTGTGGGACGAGGAGCCTCCGCCCAGCGCGGTGACCGGCATCTACACCGTTGTCTCCCGCATTCGGAGGCAGCTGCGAGAGGCCGCCGACGACGAGGGGCACGGCGCGGCCCGCGACGCCCCGACCATCAAGAGCCGATCGCACACGTATACGCTTCATGCCGATCGCCAATTGATCGACTATTGGCGCTTTGTCGACCTCTCCCGTCATGCCCGCCAACTCACCGAGAACGGCGACGACATCCAGGCCCGTACGGTACTGGGCCGGGCCGAGGAAATCTGGCGCGGCGAGCCGCTCGCGGGCCTGCCCGGCAGCTGGGCCCAGTCCACCCGCGCCACCATGACCGACCAGCGTCTGGCCACCACCCTGCTCCGGATCGAGATCGACCTGCGGCTCGGCCGGTTCGGCGAGGTCGTCCCCGAACTCACCGCCCTGCACGAGGAACGCCCCACCGACGAGCGGGTCGCCGCCCACCTGCTGGTCGCGCTGCACGGCGCCGGCCGGCAGGTGGAGGCGTTCACCGTCTACCCCGCCGTCGTCCGCCGGCTGCGCGCCGACCTCGGCACCGGCCCCGGCGAGGCCCTCGTCCGGCTGCACGAGCGGATGCTCGCCGGCGACCCGCTCACCGAACCGTCCGGCCGCACGCCCGTCGCGCCGCGTCCCTCCCCCGCCCAGCGCTCCGGCGGCCCGCCGACCGCCGCGGCGGGGCGCCGTCTGATCGGTCGGCGGGACGACCTGCGCCGGCTGCTCGGGGGTGCCGAGGAGGCCGTCGAACAGGGCGGCGTGGTGACCGTCTCGGCGATCCTCGGCATGGCCGGGGTCGGCAAGACCACCCTGGCGCTGCACGCCGCGCACCTGATGCGCGGCCGGTTCCCCGAGGGGTACGTCCACCTCAACCTCGGCGCCCACGCGGTCAACCGGAGACCGCTCGCGCCCCAGGCGGTCGCCACCGCGCTGCTGCGCCGGCTCGGCGTGCCGGCCACCACCATCCCGCTCGACAGCGAGGAGCTGTTCGCGCTCTGCGCCGAGGTGCTCGCCACCCGGCGGGCGGTCGTCGTGCTGGACGACGCGGCGACCGCCGCACAGCTGCGGCCACTGCTGCCGACCGCGCCCGCCGCGCTGATCCTCGTCACCAGTCGCCGCCGGCTCGCCGAACTCCCGGGCTCCAGACCGGTCTTCCTCGACCTCCTGTCGGTGGACGACGCGGTCGCCCTGTTCATCTCGGTGGTCGGACGGGAGCGCGCCGACGACCGAAGCCGGATCGTCGAGATCGTCGAGGGCTGCGGGCTGCTGCCGCTGGCCATCGAGATCGCCGCCAGCCGGTTCAAGGCGCGGCCGTCCTGGACCCTGGACCACCTCGCCCTGCGGCTCTCCCGCAAGACCGGCCGGCTCGCCGAGATCCGGCACGACACGGAGAGCGTCGCGCGCGCCTTCGAGATGTCCTACCGCTCGCTGCCGGCCGACCAGCAGGAGGCCTTCCGGCTGCTCGGCGCCCACCCCGGACCGGACATCGGCCTGCACGCGGCGGCGGCACTGCTCGGCCGCCCGGTCGACGAGACGGACCACCTGCTGGAGGCGCTGCTGCACTGCCACCTGGTGCAGGAGAATTCGCCCGAGCGGTACCAGCTCCACGATCTGCTGCGGGATTACGCGCTCGCCCTGATGCGGGACGAAGGCGCCGAGGAGGAGGGCGGGGCGGCCCTGCGGCGGTTGCTCGGATTCATGCTGCACGCGGCCGACCAGGCGGACCGGCTGCTCTATCCCCGGCGTTCACGCCTCCCTCTCCCGGATTTTCGCCAATTACCGGGAATGGAAACGTTGTTGTACGACCTTGACCTCGATTCGCAGGAGTCGGCACGGGACTGGCTGGACACCGAACAGGCCGCCCTGACCGCCCTCGCCTCCCACGCCCGCGCCACCCGCCACCCGGAGGCCGCCGCCTGGCTGGCCCACGTGCTGGCCGGCCGCCTGGACGCCCAGGCCTACTGGAGCGAGGCCCACGACATGCACCGGGCCGCCGCCGCCCACTGGCGTTCGGCGGCGAACGACCGCTGCGAGGCCCGCGCCCTCATCGACCTCGGCGCCACCCTCACCAACGCCTCCCGCTACCCCGCCGCCTTCGAGGCCCTCGACCGCGGCCTCACCCTCGCCCGCACCGAACAGGACCCCGACGCCACGGCGGAGGCCCTGAGCCTGCTCGGAAGCCTGCTGTGGCACCAGAGTTCCCTGCCCGAGGCGCTGGCCCGCCAGGAGGAGGCGCTGCGGATCCGAAGAGAGGGCGGCGACCTCTGGAACACCGCGCGCTGCCTCGCGAACATCGGCACCATAGAGAACTCCCTGGGAAACCGGGAAAGAGCGCTCGCCGCCTACGAGACCGCCCTCCCGCTGGCCGTTCGATTCCATGACCGAACCCTGGAATTGCGAATCCGGAACAATCTCGGGGATCTCCACCTGGGAATCAACGACCACGCGGCCGCGCGTAAATACTTCGAGCGCGTACTTCTCATCGCGGGCGACTCGATCTCCCCGTTCGACCTCGCCGTGGTGCATCTCAACCTGGCGGCCTCGCTCCCGATGCCCGGGCAGTTCGACCGGGCCGTCGCCCTGTACCGGTCGGCACTGGCGACGTTCCGCTCGACCGGAAGCATCCGGCACGAGGCGAACGCCCTGAACAGCCTGGCCGGCGCCCTCCTCGCCACCGACCGCCCGGCCGACGCCCGCGACCAGTACGCCATCGCAAGGGAGTTGGCCCGATCGGTCGGCGCGGCCCGCGAGGAGACGGCGGCCCTGCGCGGACTCGCGAGCTGCGAACTGGCACTCGGCGCCCCGGACCCGGCCGTCGCGCTCCTCCACGAAGCCGTCGCCCTGGCCGACCACATCAAGGCGGCCGACGAGGCCGCACTGGCCCGACAGGCACTCGCACAGGCGCGCCGTGTACGTGAAGATTCTGTCGCGGAATAGTATGTTTATCACCCCCATATCTACGAACTCAAGCGCGATTTGCTCAGGCGCGCCCGACCTGATTTGCTGATCCGCACAACGAACGACTTAGCACCTACCGCAGAAATGTGTGGTCGACTTGTTCAAGATCGTCATTGCAGCTGCCCTCACGCTCTCGCTCACCGCCGGTTTCGGTGGGACACCCGTCTGGGACATCGCCATTTGGTGCTGATGCTGAGCAGCAGCGTGGGGCCGGTGCGGGTTCGCACCGGCCCCGTGGTGTTGGTGGGGGGTCAGGGAGTGGTCAGGGGGACGGCGGCCTCGGGGGTGAGGAGGCGGGCTGTCAAGGTTTCGGTCAGGTACAGGTTGACGGTGTCGGGGGTGTGGGAGAGGTAGCCGACGCTGACGTCCTGGCCGAGGTGGAGTTCGAAGTCGCCGCCGCGGGTGGAGAGGAGGAGGGCGCCCTCGATGGCGGGGGCCCAGATGAGTTCGCCGTCGAGGAGGCGGGCGATGTGGCTGGCGACGGGGTAGCCGTGGTCGGAGGTCTCGTTGACGGCGGTGTAGGCGTCGGCGCCCAGGAGGAGGGCGTAGGGGCCGCCGACTCCGGCCAGGCGGAGGGTGGTGAGGGCGCGGCTCACGGCCTCCGGGTATTCGCGGACGTCCGCCGGGAGCGGGACGGCGGGGTTGGTGGCGGCGGCTCGGATGCCCTCGATGGCGGCGGCGGGGTAGCCGTCGAAGACGGCGCGGTCCTCGGTGAGGGCGAGGGTGCGGGCGGCGTCCTTGACCGGCTGCCAGTCGCTGTCCCGGGAGCCGCGTTCGACGTCGTCCACGGCCGAGCGGTCGACCGCGAAGGGCACCCGGAGCTCGACCAGCGGCCGCACCTCGCGGGCGTGGGCCTGGACGCCGGGGTTGGGCGGGTCGATGGCGGTGAGGTGGCCGGTGCCGACGGCCGCGAGAGCGGGGCCGTCGGGGCCGCTCAGGTCGACGACGCGGCGGCCGGCGAGGTGGAGCTTGAAGGTCTGCCTGGCCTCCTCCTCGATCTCCGCCCAGGCCGCGGCGGAGACGGGGGCGAGCTCGCGGTGCAGGTTGTTCATGGCGCGGGGGTGCCTTTCAGGCTGCCGATGGCGAGGGAGCCGTCGGAGGAGACAGCGGACGGGACGAGCGCGGTGACGGACTCGGCGGCGGTGGACGCGGCCGCGGACGGCGCGGGCGGCGGGGCGTCCAGGAAGTCGGCGGTCGGGACGTGGAACAGGGTCCCGGTGGCCGCGACGGAGAAGTCGAGCAGGCGGTCGTGGGCGCCGGGCGGGCGGCCGACGAACATGTTCTCCAGCATCTCCTCGGTCACCGCCGGCGTGCGCGAGTAGCCGATGAAGTACGTCCCGAACTCCCCGCCCCCGGCGAACGAGCCGAACGCCATGTTGAACCGCATGATCTGCAGCTCCTCGCCGTCCGGGCCGGTGACCGAGGTCAGCGCGACGTGCGAGTCGGCGGGCTTGACGTCGTCGGCGAGCTCGATGTCGGTGAGCTTGGTGCGGCCGACCGCGCGTTCCTGCGCCTCGACGGGGAGGCGGTTCCAGGCCGCCAGGTCGTGCAGGTACTTCTGGACGATCACATAGCTGCCGCCCGCGAACTCCGGGTCCTCCGCGCCGATCAGGACGGCGTCCGCCGCGGCCCGGCCTTCCGGGTTCTCGGTGCCGTCGACGAAGCCCAGCAGGTCACGGTCGTCGAAGTAGCGGAAGCCGTGCACGGCGTCGACCACGGTGGCGGCGCCGGCGAGGCGGTTGGTGAGCTGGCCGGCGAGTTCGAAGCAGAGGTCCATCCGGGCGGCGCGCAGGTGGAACAGCAGGTCGCCGGGGGTGGACGGGGCCCGGTGGCGGGCGCCGGTGATCTCCCGGAAGGGGTGCAGCCCGGCCGGGCGGGGGCCGTCGAAGAGCCGGTCCCAGGCGTCCGAGCCGATTCCGGTGACGCAGGTCAGGCCGGCCTCGGGGGCGCGGAAGCCGACCGCCCGGCGCAGGCCCGCCAGGTCGGGCAGCAGGGCCCGGACGGCGGGTTCGCCACCGGAGTCGACGGTGAGGACGAGGAAGATCGCGGCGCTGGTGAGCGGGGTGAGGACGGGCTGCGGCATCGGCGGACTCCGGTCTCCGGGGTCTGATCATCCGTACGATTACACCCCGGAGCGGACATTTCGGCGCGGTCGGCAGGCCGAGCGGGTAGTGGGAGGGGAAGCGGGAGGCGGAAAGGGGACGGCCCCTCACCGGGGTTCACCGGTGAGGGGCCCGACGGGTCCTGACGGGGCGGACGGTCGGGTCGTTCGGGGCGGCCGGGGCGATCGGGGCGCTCAGGACGCGGTGGCGCGCCGGCGGCGCACGCCGAGGGCGGTGATGACGGCGCCGAGGGTGACCGCGGCGACCGGGACCACCAGGGCCGTCCGGAAGCCCTCCAGCCCGGACTGCCCGGAGCCGGTGGCGGCCAGGTGGACGGCGGTGACCGCCGAGAGGCCGAGCGCCGCGCCGAACTGGAAGGCGGTGTTGAGCAGCCCGCCGGCCAGCCCCTGCTCCTCCTCGGCGACGCCGTCGGTGGCGGCGATGGTCAGCGGCCCGTAGGCGAGGGCGAAGGCCAGACCGGTGAGGATCATGGTCGGGAACATCATCGGGTAGCTCCAGTCCATGCCGACCGGCAGGAACAGCGCGTAGGACACCGCCGCCAGGACGAAGCCGCCGAGGATCACCCGGACGGTGCCGAACCGCTCCACCAGACGGGGCGTGAGGGTCGGCGCGAGCACCGCGTCCACGCCGATGGCGAGCAGCGCGAGGCCGGTCTGCAGCGGGGTCCAGCCGCGCAGGTCCTGGAGGTAGAGGGTGGCGGTGAACTGGAAGCCGAAGAAGGAGCCGGCGAACAGCAGCGCACCGAGGTTGGCGCGCAGCAGCGGGCCGGAGCGCAGCAGGCCGAGGCGCACCAGCGGTGCGGCGCAGCGTCGTTCGACGGCGACGAAGGCGGCCAGCAGGGCCAGTCCCCCGAGCAGTTCGGCGACGGTCGGCACGGCGGAGGCGGCCGGTTCGCCGATCCGGACCACCGTGTGGACCAGCAGCAGCATGGCGCCGGTGGCGGTGGCGGCGCCGGCCAGGTCGAAGCGCTCGCCGGGGCGGCGGGCGGCCGGCCGGTCACGCGGGAGCAGCGGCAGGGCGGCGAGCAGCAGGCCGCCGGCGAGCAGCACCGGGGCGAAGAAGACCCAGCGCCAGCTGATCGCGGTGAGCAGGCCGCCGGCGACCAGGCCGAGCGAGAAGCCGGCGGCGGCGGTGCCCGCGTAGAGGAGCAGCGCCCGGTTGCGGCGCGGGCCCTCGGCGAAGGCGGTGGTGATGATCGCCAGTCCTGCGGGTGTCATGAAGGCGGCGGCGAGGCCGGTGGCGAAGCGGGCCAGGATGAGCACCCAGGGGGCGGTGGCGAGGCCGCCGAGGCCGGAGAAGAGGACGAAGACGGTGAGCCAGAACAGGAACATCCGGCGCCGTCCGAGCAGGTCGGCGGTGCGGCCGCCGAGCAGCATGAAGCCGCCGTAGCCGAGCACGTAGGCGCTCAGCACCCAGCTGAGCGAGCCGGTGCCCATGCCGAGGTCGGTGCGGATCGACGGGAGCGCCACGTTGAGCATGGCGACGTCGACGCCCTCCAGGAAGATCGCGCCGCACAGGACGAGCAGGACGGCGGTCTCGCGGCCGGTCAGGCGGGACGACGGGGGTCCGGCGGTGGGCACGGGGACGGGCGTACCGGTTTCGGGCACGACTGAGGACGCGGACACGGAGGTCTCCTGGGAGTGCGCTGGGGGGGTGAGGAGGCCGGACGGGGCGGTTCCCCCTCGTCCGGTCGGTTCCCTCTTGTAACCACTGCCATCCTGAGGCAGCATCAGGAGGCATGGAAGAAGGCACTTTGAAGTCACCGACGCACTGCGCGGTTACCGAGGACGACTACGACGTGCTCCAGTGGGACACCCGGGAGGACTGCGAGGTCCGGCAGATCCTCGACCGGATCGCCGACAAGTGGTCGCTGCTGGTGATCGCGCTGCTGGACCGCGGTTCGCTGCGCTTCACCGAGCTTCGGCGGGAGATCCACGGGATCAGCCAGCGGATGCTGACCGTCACGCTGCGGCAGCTGGAGCGTGACGGGCTGGTCGAGCGTACGGTGCACCCGGTGGTGCCGCCCCGGGTGGAGTACGCCCTGACGCCGCTGGGGCGGACGCTGCACGAGACCGTCCGGTCGCTGGTCACCTGGACGGAGACGCATCAGCGCGAGATCGCGGCGGCCCGGGCCGCGTACGACGCCCGGGTGGGCTGAGGACGCGCGAAGGGGCGGGCCTCCCGGGCCCGCCCCTTGCTCGTCGTGCGCCGTCCGCCCCCGCCGTCAGGCCCGCAGGGCCGCGAGCTGCTCGGCGAACGGGACCACGGTCTCCTCCTGGGCCCCGCCGTCCGCCGCCGGCCCGCTGGGGGCGCGGCCGGCGAGCAGCCCGGCGAGTTCGCCGGCGGCCCGGTCGATCCGACCGGGGAGCCCGTCGGTGAGCCGGTCGCCGGTGGTGCCCCAGTCGTCGGTGGCCGCGTAGACCGCGGTCGGGACGACCACCGAGCGCAGGTAGCCGAACAGCGGCCGGACGGCGTGCTCCAGCGCCAGCGAGTGCCGGGGCGTGCCGCCGGTGGCGGCGATCAGCACCGGCTTGCCGCTGAGCACATCGGGGTCGATCACGTCGAAGAACGACTTGAACAGCCCGCTGTAGGAGGCGGTGAAGATCGGCGTCACCGCGATCAGCCCGTCGGCGCGGGTGACCGTCCCGATCGCCTCGCGCAGCGCGGCGCCGGGGAAGCCGGTGACGAAGTTGTGCGCGATGTCGGTGGCGAGGTCGCGCAGTTCGATCACCGTCACCTCCACCTCGCGTCCGTCGGCGCCGAGCCGGCGGGCCGTCGCATCGGCCAACCGGTCCGCGAGCAGGCGCGTCGAGGACGGCTTGCTCAGTCCGGCGCTGACCACCGCCAGCCGGTACGCGGTCACTTGGCCACCTCCACGTTCTCCTCGGTGTCGCTCTGCTGCTCCCGGCGGGCGCGGTCGGCCGCGACCAGCGAGGCGTGGGTCGGCGCGTCGGGGACGCCGGCCGGGCGGCCCTTGGCGAACTCCTCGCGCAGCACCGGCACGACCTCCTCGCCGAGCAGGTCGAGCTGCTCCAGCACGGTCTTCAGCGGCAGGCCGGCGTGGTCCATCAGGAACAGCTGGCGCTGGTAGTCGCCGAAGGTCTCGCGGAAGCCCAGCGTCTTCTCGATGACCTCCTGCGGGCTGCCGACGGTGAGCGGGGTCTGGTCGGTGAACTCCTCCAGCGACGGGCCGTGTCCGTACACCGGCGCGTTGTCGAAGTACGGGCGGAACTCGCGCACCGCGTCCTGCGAGTTCCTGCGCATGAACACCTGGCCGCCGAGGCCCACGACGGCCTGCTCGGGGGTGCCGTGCCCGTAGTGGGCGTAGCGCTCCCGGTAGAGGTTGATCAGCTTCTGGAAGTGCTCCTTGGGCCAGAAGATGTTGTTCGCGAAGAAGCCGTCGCCGTAGTAGGCGGCCTGCTCGGCGATCTCGGGGCTGCGGATCGAGCCGTGCCAGACGAACGGCGGGACGCCGTCGAGCGGGCGCGGGGTGGCCGTGAACGACTGCAGCGGGGTGCGGAAGCGGCCCGACCAGTCGACCACGTCCTCGCGCCACAGCTGGTGCAGCAGCGCGTAGTTCTCGATCGCGAGCGGGATGCCCTGGCGGATGTCCTTGCCGAACCACGGGTAGACCGGTCCGGTGTTGCCGCGGCCCATCATCAGGTCCACCCGGCCGTCGGCGAGGTGCTGGAGCACCGCGTAGTCCTCGGCGATCTTCACCGGGTCGTTGGTGGTGATCAGCGTGGTCGAGGTGGAGAGGATGATGCGGTCGGTCTGCGCGGCTATGTAGCCGAGCAGGGTGGTCGGCGAGGACGGCACGAACGGCGGGTTGTGGTGCTCTCCGGTCGCGAAGACGTCCAGGCCGACCTCCTCCGCCTTGCGGGCGATGGCCACGGTGGCCTTGATCCGCTCGTGCTCGGTCGGGGTGCGGCCGGTGGTCGGGTCGGGGGTGACATCGCCGACGGTGAAGATTCCGAACTGCATGTTGCTCACCACACTCCAGGCTGAATCCCGCTGGGAAACCCGGCTCAGGATCCGATCGTCAAAGTTTCAACCACTTTAGCATCCGCCACCCGGGTGTTATTCCCCCCAGCGCCCGGATCCTGGCCCGAGACCGTACTACGGGCGCGCAGGGCGTCCGGGACCAGGGTCAGCAGGCCCGCGACGGCCATGGCGACCCCCAGCCAGAGGGCGGCGCGCAGCCCCCAGGCATCGATGGCGAGCCCGCCGAGCAGGGAGCTGAGGATGACGCCCAGCGTGATGAAGGCGTTGTGGACGGTGTTCACCAGCGGACGGGCGTTGCCGATCCGCTGCACCCGCGAGGCCATCGCCGGGTTCATGGTGACACCGACCAGGCCGACCCCGAGCAGCAGGCCGACCGCCGGCACCCGGAGCTGGGCGAAGAGCGCGAGTCCGGCCAGGAAGACGGTGTTCAGCGCCAGGCCGACGGCGAGCACCGGCAGCGCGTAGCGGTCGGCGAGCCGGCCGACCACGGTGTTGCCGACCACGGTCGCCGCGCCGTAGGCGACCAGCAGCAGCGGGACGGAGCCGGCCGCGAACCCGGTGATCTCGGTGAGGACCGGGTTGATGTAGCTGAACAGCGAGAAGGTCGCGCCGATGATCAGGGTGCTGGTGGCGAAGGCCAGCCAGAGCCGCCGGTTGCGCAGCGCGCCCAGTTCCTCGCGGAGCGAGCCGCCGCCCTCGGCGTGGTCGGCGTCCGGCACCCCGGCGACGGTGGCCAGCGCGACCGCCACGGTGAGGACCGCCACCGCCCAGAACGCCGCCCGCCAGCCGAGGCGCTCGCCGATGACGGTGGCCAGCGGCAGACCGAGCAGGGTGCCGAGCATCAGTCCGTTCATCAGCACGGCGATCGCCCGGCCGCGCAGTTCGGGGCGGGCCAGCTGGGTGGCAAGCGAGATCGAGATGCCGAAGAAGGCCTGCGCGGCGACCCCGCCGATCACCCGGGCCACCAGCATCACCGGATAGCCGGAGGCGGTCGCGGCGAGCAGGTTGCCGACCAGGAAGACGCCGAACAGCAGCATCAGTGCCCGCTTCTGACGCATTCTCAGCAACGAGACGGTGAGGAGCGGGCCGCCGAAGGACATCGCGACGGAGAAGGCGGTGATCAGATAGCCGATCTGCGGGACGGTCGCGTCGAGACCCTCCGCCAGCTGCGGCATCAGGCCGGCGACGGCGAACTCACTGGTCACCATCGCGAAGATGCCGAGGGCGAGGACGTACACGGCACGTGGCATGGGAGGACTCCCCCGGTAGTTTTGGATGGATCGGTTCAAAACAAGGGCAGGCGTGGGCCCAGCACGGCCCCGCCGGATGGGCGGACCCGTCCGGTCAGGGGGTGAGCGCGTCCACCGCGGTGGCGGCGATGGCCTCGACGGCGGCCCGGTCGGCCCCGCCCTTGGCGGCGACCCGCATCCCGGCGATCACCGCGTTCACGAAGCGGGCCAGTTCGCCCGCCTCCCGGCGCCCGGAGATCTCGCCCGCACGCTGCCCGGCGCCGATCGCGGCCCCCAGCGCGGCGAGCCGCACCTCCTGGTCCCGCTCCAGCACCGCGGCCGCCTCCGCATCCCGCCCGGCCAGCTCGACCACGGTGTTCACGGTCAGGCAGCCGATGCTGCGCCCCTGCGGGCGGTTCTCGAACTCCCCGTCGACGACCCGCGCGAGCAGCAGCCGCACCCGCTCCAGCGGCGGCCGCTGCTCGTCCTCCAGCAGTGCGACCTGCGGGACGGTCATCAGGTCGTTGTAGCGGTCCAGCGACCGCCTGAACAGGTCGCGCTTGCTGCTGAAGGTGTTGTAGATGCTGCTCCGCCCGAGGCCCGTCGCCTCGCAGAGGTCCTGGGTGGAGGTGGCCTCGTAGCCGTTCGCCCAGAACGCGCGCATCGCCGCGTCCAGCGCCCGGTCCTCGTCGAAGGTGCGCGGTCTCGCCATGGCAGCACCGTAGCCGTTTTGGACCGACCGATGCAATACGGTCCCCCGGCCGCCGGCACCACCGGCGGCGGCGGGACCGGAGCAGGACAATGGGAGGGATCGGAAGCGGTCGGCCGGAGCACCCGAAGGGCGGCGGAACCGATGGCGGCGTACATCGCGGTGAGCGCGCTGAGCCACGAGGGCCTGCTGCGCGAGCGGAACGAGGACAGCCTCGCCGTCGGTCCGTGGACGCTCTGCGCGACCGTCACCACCAACCCGCAGACCCTGCTCTTCCCGCTCGGCCCGCCCTGCCTGGTCGCGGTCGCCGACGGGCTCGGCGGCCACCCGGGCGGCGAGGTCGCCAGCGCGCTGGCCGCCCGGCGGCTGGCGGCGGCCGGGCCGGGGCTGGACGGCGAGGAGAGCGTCCGGGACGCCCTCCAGACCTGCAACCGGGAGGTGTACGCGGCCGCCGGCGGCGATCCCGGGCTGGCCGCGATGGGCACCACGGTGGCGGGCCTGGTACTGCTGGAGGACCGGGCCGTGATCTTCAACATCGGCGACAGCCGGGTCTACCGCGTCGACGGCGGCGGGCTGCGCCGGGTCAGCGTGGACGACAGCCCGCCGCTGCCGCCCGGCCGGCGCACCACCTCGATGGTCACCCAGAGCCTCGGCGGCTCGCTCGGGCTGACCTTCGTCGAGCCGCACGTGCGCAGCGCGCCGCTGGCCGTCGGCGACCGCTACCTGGTCTGCAGCGACGGCCTGACCGATCCGGTACCGGAGGAGGAGCTGTCGGCGCTGCTCGCCCGCCCGCCCGCGGAGCCCGAACGGGCCGACGGGCGGGCGGCGTTCGAGCTCTGGAAGGCCGCGATCGAGGCCGGCGGGCCGGACAACATCACGCTCGCCCTGGTGCGGATCGGGAAGTAGCGGCCGACGAGGCGGGAGGGCCCCGGCGGTTGTGCCGCCGGGGCCCTCGGTCAGTTCGTTTCGGTCACAACTCCTGTGTCAGTACTCGGCCTTGATGCTCGCGCGGGAGAAGCCCTCCTGCGCGTAGAGGCTCAGGAAGACGTAGCCGGCGGGCGGGTTGGTGATGGTCAGGGTCTCGGTGTTGCCGGAGTTGGCGGACTTGGTGGCGTAGGAGTCGGTGTAGGCCCAGGCCTTGTCGTTGAAGTAGAGGTCGGCATTGCCGCTGCCGCCCGTGCTGGTGAGCCGCAGCTGCGTCACCCCGGCCGGCAGGAACAGGTAGAAGTGCGCGTAGTTGCCGGTGGTCGCCGCCGCGTTGTCGCGCCCGCAGTTGCGGTCCAGCTGCCGGGTGTCGGCACCGGTGCACTGGCCGCCGCCGGGGTTCGAGCCGCCGACGGTGACGTCCTGCCGGGCGCTCGCGGTGGCGCCCTTGTCGTCGGTCACCGTGAGCGTGACGGTGTAGGTGCCGGCCTTGGCGTAGGTCTTGGCCGGGTTGGCCGCGGTGTCGGTGGTGCCGTCGCCGAAGTCCCAGGCGTGGGAGGCGATCGTGCCGTCCTGGTCGGTGGAGCCGTTGGTGAAGGCGACCGCCAGGTCGGTGACCGAGGTGGTGAACGCGGCGGTCGGCGGCTTGTTGTCGGTCGGGTTCGTGGTGGCGCAGGCGCCGGCCGCGCACTCGGTCAGCCAGCGGTCGAAGTCCGCGTCGTAGCGGGTGCCGATGGTGGTCTTGAGCAGGGTGCGGGCGCCGTCCCAGTCACCGGCGCGGTACTTGGCGAGCACGGCGTCCGTGTCGGCGCGGCGCTGCTCCAGCATGTAGCGGACGGCCAGGTAGCCCCAGCGGTAGACGCGCTCCTGGTCGCCGTACGCGGTGTCGAAGAGGTCGGAGAGCCGGTAGGTGTGGCGTCCGGCGGCGGTGATCGCCGCGGTGTTGTTCTCCTTGAGGTAGGAGTAGGAGACGTACTCGGCGAAGCCCTCGACCCACCAGATGGTCGGGGTGGTCATGCCGGCGTCGAAGTCGCCGTACATGTTGTAGCGGCCGTCGAGGTAGTGGGTGTACTCGTGGTTGAGGTTCCAGATCTGGAACTCCGGCGACCAGTCGGCCTCGTAGGCGAGGAAGCGCGGCGTGTTGCCGGCCTCGTTCGGCTTGCCCTCCAGGTACATGCCGCCGTTGTTGGTGTCGATGCCGTAGATGCCGGCCGCGAACACGGCGTAGTCGAAGCGCGTGTGGAAGACCACGACCTCGATCCTGGTGTTCTGGTCGTCGGCGACCGGGCCGCTGTCCTTGGCCACCGAGTGGAAGAAGGCGTCCTGGCCGTTGAGGCTGGAGCAGGTGCTGGCCAGCTGCCCGGCGTCCAGCTTCTGGGCGAGGACGCGGATGCTTCCGCTGCAGGCGTGGTCGACGGTCAGGACGGCCGACTTGAGCCGGGCGGGGGCGTCACAGGTGCCGTAGTAGGAGCAGTTGCCGCTGTCGTAGGCCTCGCCCATCTCGGCGACGGCGGCCCACTGGTAGGAGGTGCGGTCGTTCGGCGCGGACCTGTCGGCCAGCCCCTTCATCAGCGGGCGGACCGTGGCCCGGAGCGGCTCGTCCTTCAGGAAGCGGCCCAGCTCCCGGGTCGCGTTGTAGACCAGGAAGGTGTAGTCGCCGCCGAGCAGGGCGCCGTTGGCGGTGGCGAAGGCGTAGAGCGCGTCGAGCACGCTCGGGTCGGCCCGCACCGCCTCGACGAAGCCCTCCGTCTGGTGGCCGCGCCACAGCACGGTGAACACGCTGTTGAGCGCGTTGCCCATGTTCGCCGGGTTGTGGGTGGCGGCGTCGTACGCGCCCAGCAGGCGCTTGACCACCGGCAGGTAGCGGACGTTCTCCTGCGCGCTGTCGATGAGGGTGATCGCCTCGCCGAGCGTGGCCGCGTTGGCGGCGGAGACGTCGCGGGAGTGCGCGCTGTTGAAGAAACCGTCCAGCGCGCCGCGGATCGAGGTCCGCAGGGCGGTGCCGTAGGTGCCGACGTCGGAGGCGTGGTACCACTGCACGTAGTAGCCGGCCCGCAGGAACAGCACCAGCTGGGCGGTGGAGGTGGAGTTGTCGCCCGGGTAGTTCGCGGCGTCGTCGCGCAGGGCGTCCGCCACCGTGACCATCTGGGACTCGCGGAACGTCCCGTTCGCGTCACCACCGGTCAGCAGGAACAGGCTGTTGATGCAACCGATGTCGGCCGCCTTGACGGCCTGCACCAGGGCGCCGCCGGTCCGGCTGAAGTCGGGGATGTTGCAGGGCTGTTCGGCGAGAGCCATGGGGGCGCTCTCGCCGAAGGCCTTGGCGATTTCGGCCTTCTGCTCGGACTTCGACAGGGTCTCGGTGCGCTCGGGGTTGGTGGTCGAGAACGGGGCGCGGTCACGGGCCGGCGCCGTCCTCGTCCCTTCCTCGGTGGCCGGCGCGCCCCCGATCGCGGGCTGCGGGGCCAGGCCGGCGGGGCCGGCCGAGGTGGCGGGCGAGCCGCCGCCGGGCTGCGGCGAGGCCGGAGGGGCGGCCTGGGCCTGCGGGGTGAACAGTCCGACCGCCACGAGCATCGCGAGGAGGAGCGTCAGCAGCCTCGCGATGTGCGGTCGTTGGTGCAAAGGACGTGCGGTACTCACGTGGGGGCCTCCAGGCCTTCGTCGGCCGCGTGGGGGCGCGGCCGGTGGGGGTGGTGAGGACCGTTGCGATGGCACCGTTCAGGGCGGTGCCATCGAGCACCGGTGGGGAGTGTGACATGTACAATTGCACGCATCACATGGCCTAGGAAGCCCCAGAACCGGCAACTGCCGCTTCCGCACAGGAACTTCACGGAAAAGCCGCAGAACGACAAAGGCCGCCGGTCGGTAGACCGGCGGCCCCTGCGGGCGGCGATGTCGCCGCCACGGTGCGTCAGTTGCGGACGAGGAGCACCACGCCCGCGGTGACCACGCCGAGCGCGACGGCGCCCGCGCCGTACGACAGCCGGTGCGAACGCACCACCGGCAGGTAGCGGTCCACGGCGTAGCGGCCGGGGCCGGTCAGCGCGAGCGCCGCGGCGGCGGCGATCAGGAGGTACTCGTACTCGGCGCCGCCCTTCATGGCGAAGAAGTTGCCGCTCCAGGTGACGGCGAGGGCGTTGAGCATGGTGCCCAGGATCGCGGCGGCGGCCAGCGGGGCCAACAGGCCGATGGCGAGCGCGATTCCGCCACCGGTCTCGGTGAGGCCGGCCACGACGGCCATGGCCTTGGCCGCGGGGTAGCCCTTCATCTCGAAGAACTTGCCGGTGCCGTCGATCCCGCCGCCGCCGAACCAGCCGAAGAGCTTCTGGCTGCCGTGCGCGGCCATGGTCAGGCCGAGGACCACGCGCAGCAGCAGGAGGCCCGCGTCGTAGGCGTGCGGGGAGGCGGCCGCGGAGCCGGGGACTCTCCCGGCCGCGGCGAGGGTGGTGGTGGCGGCGGTCGTGCTCGGGCTGGTGCTCGGCATGCGCGTCTCCATCAGGAAAAGGGGGGTTCGTCGAAAGTGGCCGGATTTGTTCAAATTCGAACCGGCGGGTCGTTTGACCGTACCTGGAAGTTTGAATTTGAACAACCGCCTCGGCGAGAGATTTTTGGCGTGATCGGGTCAGTAGTGGTGTAGACCGGCGTACGAAGTCGCCAGGCGGGGGACGCTCAGGACATGGCACATCGCAAGGAACACCGCCGGGCACAGAAGAAGGGCACTCCGCACACCGAGGCCCTCGCCGCCTTCACCGAACGGGTGCGGCTGGTCACCCCCGACCAGTGGGACGCGCCCACCCCGTGCGCCGACTGGACCGTGCGCGACCTGGTCAACCACCTCACCGGCGAGCAGCTCTGGGTACCCGAACTGCTGATGGGCGCCACCGTCTCCGAGGTCGGCGCCCGTTTCGACGGCGACGTCCTCGGTGACGACCCGCTCGGCGCCTGGACCGCCGCCGCGGACGCCGCCCGCCAGGCCTTCGCCGTCCCCGGTGCCACCGACATCACCGTGCACCTCTCCTTCGGCGACGTCTCCGGCCAGTACTACCTGGACCAGCTCACCGCCGACGCCGTCGTGCACACCTGGGACCTCGCCGAGGGCATCGGCCGGCTCACCCGGCTGCCGGAGGACCTGGTGGACTTCGCGCTCGCCGAGTACACCGGCTACGGGGACCTCTCCGGCAGCGGGCTGTTCGACCCGCCGCTGCCGGTGGCGGACGACGCCGGGCCGCAGACCCGGATGCTCGCCCTCACCGGGCGCCGGGACCGCCCCTGACATGCGGCGACGCCCGCTCCGCCCGGGTAACGGGCCCGCCGCCGGATACTGGAGGTGTCGGGGCGGGGCCGCAGCGAACGGGGGAACGGGAGAGGCGGGCAGGCCATGAGCCGCAGGCCGGACATCCTCGGCGAGTTCACCGCGGAGCACCGCGCGGTGGAGGACCTGCTCGCCCGGATCGAGGCCGGTGCGGCCGGCCAGGAGGCCGGAGCGGAGCAGGACCGGCTGCTCGGGCAACTCACCGACCTGCTGTTCAGCCACTGCGCGGCGGAGGAGGAGCATCTGTTCCCGGTCGTCCAGCACGACGTGCCGGACGGCGGCGCGATCGTGTTCCGGTGCATCCACGACCACCTCGCGATCGGGCAGTACCTCGCGGACCTCCAGACCCTTCCGCCCGGCGACCCCGCCCTGGACACCCTGCTGGGCGGACTGGCCGAGCTGCTGCGCCGGCACCTGGCGACCGAGGAGAAGCAGCTGTTCGCCCCCGCCCGCAAGGTCCTCCCGGCCGCCGCCCGCAACGCGCTCGCCGAACGGCTGCGGGCCGACCGGGCGGAGATCGCCGAGGCCGGACCGTAGGACCCGGGGCCGGAGGCCGGGGTTCGACGTCAGGGCTCGACGTCAGGGCTTGGCGTTGATCACCGCGAACCGGCCGCCCTCCGGGTCCTGGAGCCGGGCGACCCGCCCGTACGGCGAGTCGAACACCGGGCCGAGCGCACTGCCGCCGAGTTCCGCCGCCCTGGCCGCCGCCGCGTCGGTGTCCGGCACCGCGAAGGACACCTCCCAGTGCGGCGGCATCCCCGCCGGGCCGCCCGCCTGCTCCCTGGCGAGCGCGGCGACGCTGTGCCCCTCGGCCCGCAGCACCACCCGGTCGTGCTCCCAGCGGACCTCGAACCGTTCCGGGTCCCGGCCGTCCCAACGGAACACCGCACCGTAGAAGAGCGCGGCCGCGAACGGGTCCGGGGTGCGCAGCTCGATCCAGACCGGCGCGCCCATGAGGTCCAGCCGCCTGGCCCGGCCCAGCGGCCCCTCCCAGATCCCGAACACCGCGCCCGCCGGGTCGGCGGCGAACGCCACCCGGCCCGCATCGAAGGAGAGCGGGCCCACGGCGAGCGTCGCACCGCGCTCACGGACCGAGTCGGCGGCGGCGTCCGCGCTCTCCGTGCCGAAGTAGCTGGTCCAGGCGACGGGCATGTCCCAGCCGCCGCTCGCCACGCCCAGTCCGGCCACCGCCTCCCCGCCGGCGACGGCGTGCACATAGGGGCCGAAGCGGTCCGGCCCCGGTTCGAACTCCCAGCCCAGCAAAGGCCCGTAGAAGTCCTTGGCCGCGTCGAGGTCGCGCGCCATCAGGCTCACCCAGCACGGGACGGCCGCCACGCAGCGCACCTCGGCCGTTGTCCCACCGCTGACCATCGCGACCACCTCCGAGACCCCGGCCGCCGGGCCCCTCCCGACTCCCACGGCCGTCCGGCCGTCCGGGCGACCTCAGCCTAGGCCGTGTCCTACGGTTCGCGGCGGATCAGCGCGCGGGGTGGGGTGGAGGCGCGGTGAGGCCGTGGTGGGGCCGTAGTGAGGCCGCGGTGAGGGGCGCGCGCGGGAGCCGTCACGCCCCCGGAGGAATCAAAGCACGGGTGCACCGCCGAAGCCGTCGTGGCCGGCGCCCGGGGAAGTCAGGGCCGGCCGGCCGTGGCCGCGGACGGGGTGCCGGCGGTGATCGCGGCGGAGTCCACGGAGAGGGGCCGCCGCCGCTCCGACGGACCCGACCAGGGAGGCGTTGGGTTCGAGGCCCTCGTCGTCGCGCTCTTCCGCCGTCGGCAGCGGTTCCCGGGGCAGCGGCTCCCCCGTCCGCTCCGGCTCCCCGTAGCGCCGGTAGCCGCGCACCAGGGCGCCGTCCTCGGCGGCGGCCCGGATGACGGAGTCGGTGAACGGGTCCTGGAAGAGCACCTGGGCCCGGCCGCAGGCGGCGCTGAGGCGTTCGGCCACCTCGTGCGACCACCTCGTGCGGCCACCACGTCGTCTCCCGCAGCGGGGACTCCGCGCAGATCGGCCGCCGGCCCGCGTACTCGGGTGTGACGAACACCCGGTGCACCGGCTCGGGCGTGGACTTCTCGTCGTCCACCTGCGCGGCCGGCCCGTACCGGACGGTGACGGGTATCCGGTCGTGCAGGCCCAGCACGGCGAACGCCTCCTCGTACGTCCTGCCCGGGACGGCCGGCCGCCAGTGGCCGGGCAGCGGGCCCGGGCGCTCGGCCTCGAAGGCGCGCCGGATGGCCGGCTCGTCGAGGCCGCGCGCCGACGCCCCGGCGCCCAGGACGGCGAGGACGGCGAGGAGCGCGGTGATCGCCTCGGGGGCGGGGACGGCTGCGGTCGCGGTGTTCATGGTGCGGACGCCGGCCGAGGGGTCCGACACCCCCGTCACCCGAACGGGTGGGCCGGGGCGGCCGTCTCCAGCCGGCCGTCCGCGAGGGTCGCCACCGCGTCCGCGAGGGCCGTGACGGCCGCCGGGTCGTGGGAGATGAACAGCAGCGCGAGACCGGTGCGGTCCCGGCGGTCGGCGAGGTGGGCGAGGATCGCCGCACGGGTCGCCGTGTCCAGTCCCGAGGTGATCTCGTCGCACACCAGAACCTTCGGCCGGACGATCAACGCCCGTGCCAGAGCAGCCCGTTGAAGCTCCCCGCCGGAGAGCGCGGCGGTCGGACGGGCCGCCTTCGCCGGGTCCAGGCCGAGCCCCGCGAGCAGGTCGCCCGCCTCCACCGCGGCGGCCGGCGGGGTGAGGCCGCGCAGCCGGACCGCTGCCCGGGCCACCTGGTCCAGGACGGGGCGGTGGTCGGCGAACGCCGCCCCGGCGTCCTGGAACACGTACTGCACGGCCGCCAACTCCCGCCGCCCGCGCCGCCGGACGCTGCGCGGCAGCGGCGCGCCGTCCAGCCGGACGGTGCCCTCGTGGCGGGGGTGCAGTCCGGCCAGACAGCGGCCCAGGGTGGTCTTGCCGCTGCCCGAGCGACCGGTCAGGGCGAGGCACTCCCCCGGCCGGAGCGTCAGCCCGACCTCGTGCAGCACGACGGCGCCGCCGGGGTGGCGGGCGGTGAGGCCGGAGACGTCGAGGCGGGCCGGGCGCGGCGGTTCGGGCGTGGGACGGAACGGTGCGAGCGGGGCGGCCGACGGCTTCGGCTGCGCCTTCGGTTGCGGGAGCGGGAGCGGGAGCGGGAGCACGTCCGCCGGCGGGCCGGTGCGCACCGCGCGACCGTCCGCCAGCAGCACCACCTCGTCGGCCAGCTCCCGGACCAGGTCGAGGTCGTGGCTGAGCAGGAGGAGACCGGTGCCGCGCGCGGTCAGCCGGCCGAGCAGGGCGGCCAGCCGACGGGTGGTGACCGGGTCCTGTCCGGTGGTGGGCTCGTCGGCCACGATCACCCGGGCGCCGGTGAGCAACGCCTGGGCCAGCACCACGCGTTGCTGCTGGCCACCGGAGAGCTGGTGCGGGAAGCGGCGCAGCACGCCGTCCACGTCCGCGAGTTCGGCGTCCCGCAGCGCACGCGCGACCGCCTCCGGCCCGCCGCCGTGGACCCGGGCGAGGTCGCGCAGCAGCACACCCACCCGGCGGGCCGGGTTGAGCACGGCTCCCGGGTGCTGCGGCACGTAGCCGACCCGGGGGCCCGGCACGACCGCGCCCGACACCGCGGCGCCCTCGGGGTAGGCGCCCAGCAGGGCGAGCGCGGTCGTGGTCTTGCCGCTGCCCGACGGTCCGACCAGCGCCGTCACCCGGCCCGCCCGCACGCGCAACGACACGCCGTCCACCAGCACGCGTGCGCCCACCCGTACCCCCAGCCGGTCCACCGTCGCGAGGTCGTCGCCGGTCATGCCGCCGCCTTCCGGCCCGCCGTCGCGGAGCGGTACTGCGCGGCGTCGAACAGCAGGTTGGTGCCGGTGGACAGCGCCGCCACCAGCAGAGCGGGGACGACGACCGCCCACGGTTGCAGGAACAGCCCCGGCCGGTTGCGGTCGACCATCACCGCCCAGTCTGCGGCGTCCGGCTGCACGCCGACCCCGAGGAACGCCGCCGTCGCGACCAGGTACAGCGCGCCGACCAGGCGCGTTCCGGCGTCGGCGGCCAGGGTGCGCCGGATCGTCCGCGCGACCTGTCCGAACGCGATCCGCGTCCACGACTCACCGTGCAGCCGCAACGCCTCGACGACCGGCCGGGACGCCGCCGCCACCGCCGCCGCGTGCACGACCCGGGCGACGTCCGGCACCGCCGCCACCCCCACCAGGACGGCCAGCCCGGCGGGCCCGGGCTCCAGCGCGGTGGCGACCAGCAGGACGAGGAGCAGGGCCGGGACGGCGATCAGCACGTCCAGCGGCCGCAGCAGCAGCTCTTCGAGCCACGCCCGCCCCGTCAGCGCGGCGGCCAGCGCGAGGGGCAGGGCGATCACGTAGGCGAGCAGGGTCGCGGTGACCGCGACGAGAACCACCGACCGGCCGCCGAGCAGGACTTGACGCCAGACGTCACGCCCGGTGAAGTCCGTACCGAGCCAGTGGCCGTCGCCGCCCGCCGTGAACGACACCCCGCGCGGCCCGGGCTCCCCCGCCACCAGCGGGCCGAACAGCGCGAGCAGCAACGGCAGGGCTGTCAGCGCCAGCCCGAGCGCGTACCGCCTCACGTCGCGGCCTCGCCGGAACCCGGCCGCCGCCGGGCCGCCGCGACCGCCCGGCGGACCAGCCACCGACAGCGCCGCAGCACGACGCGGCCGACGCCGCACCCGAACCCGCCTCCCGGTAGCGGGCCGACCGGTGCGGGGGCTCGGCCCGGATCGGAGCCGCCCGGGTTCCGGCACGTCCGCACCGTCGACCTCCCGGCCGGCGCGCCGCCGGTGGCGCGGGCCGCGCCACCGGGCCGATGCGGTCGGGGGACGCCGTGCCGCGCGGCGCGGCTGCTGCCACCGGGCACGGCGCGGGACGGCCGCGCGGCATTGCCCGCGGGACCGGGCAGCCGGCCGGCGGTGACGGTGGCGGTGACGGCGGGCGATGGCGCGCCGTGGCGGACAAGGGAGCCGCCGGGCGGGCACGCGGCCTCATCGGTGGGAACCGGCAGCGGGGCGCCGGAAGCCCGGCGGCCCACCGCACCTCCGGGCACCAGGGCGGGCCGAGCGGCCCCGACGGCGGGAACCGGCAACGCACCCACCTCACCGGCAACCTGCCGAGCCACGGCAGCCCGGCGCGCCAGGGCGGACCGGGCGGCCTGGCCGACGAGGACGGGCGGCAGCCCAACAGCACAGCAGCGGTGAGGGACGAGGCCGCCCGCCGGCCGACACCCGCGCACAACGCCGAACCGCCTTGCCTCAGGAGCAGAAGCAGAAGCAGGCAACAGCTCGGCGGCACCGCAGGCGTGCCGGCCGAGCGACCGCCGCACAGCACGGCCGACGAGAACGGGCGGCGGCCCGACGGCACCGCAGGCGTGCCGGACGAGCCGGCCGAGTGACCGCCGCACGGAGGCGGCGCGCGAACGTCGGGTGGCCTCGCCGACGGGAAGGGACGGCAGGGCCACGGCGCGGGAGCAGCGCCGGACGAGGTCGCCGACCGGGCGGCGGGTGGGAGGCGGAGTGGCGGGGCGGGGGTGTGGGGTCATACGGCGAGCTCCGTTCGGGGGGCGAGGCGGCGGGCGATGAGGTCGGCGGCCAGGTTGAGGACGACGGTGACGGTGCCGAACAACACGGCCAAGGCCTGGACCACGGGTACGTCGCGGGCCGCGACGGCGTCCAGCAGGACGGTGCCGAGGCCGGGCACGACGAACAGCGCCTCGACCACGATCACGCCGCAGAGCAGCCAGTCCGCCGTACGGGCGAGGTGCTGGACGGCCGGGGCGAGGGCGTTGGGGAGGGCGTGGGTGAGGCGGACGCGGCCTGGCGGGACGCCGCAGCGCAGGGCGTGGACGGCGTAGGGGGCCGCCATCGCGTCGATCAGCCCGGCCCGGACCAGGCGGGCGGTGGAGCAGACCGGGCGGGCCAGCAGGACGGTGACGGGCAGCACCAGCACCGCCGGTTCCCGGGCGAGGCCGCCGACGGCGGTCGGCGGGAGCCAGCCGAGGCGCAGCGCGAAGACCGCCGTGAGCAGCACGCCGAACGCGAACTCCGGGACCGCGTACAGCCCGAGCGTCACCGTACTGAGGGTTCGATCGAGCAGGCCGCCCTCGCGGCGGGCGGCGAGCAGGCCGAGACCGACCGCGGCCGGGACGAGCAGGGTGAGGGTGAGCGAGGCCAGCAGCAGGGTGGGGGCGAGGCCGTCGACCAGATGGTCGGCGACCGGGCGGCCGCTGGCCAGTGAGCGGCCCGGCTCGCCGTGGGCGAGGTCCCCCGCCCAGTCGGCGAACCGCTGCACGGCCGGGCGGTCGAGTCGCAACGCGGCGCGGATCGCGGCGATCCGGGCCGGGTCGGGGTCCTCGCCCGCGAGGGCGACCGCGGCGTCACCGGGGAGCGCCTCGGTGAGGGCGAAGACCAGAACCGGGACGGCCGCGATCTGCCCGGCGCCGAGCAACAGCCGGCGCCGGGCCCAGCCGCGCGGTGACACCGTCATGCCAGCCAGACCTTGTCGAACCTGGCCCAGTCGAGGGTGTTGGCCGGAGCGTCGGCGGCGACGCCGCGCAGCCGCGGGGCCGTGCCGACGATCCAGTCGGCGAAGCCCCAGACCAGCAGCCCGCCCTCCTCGTGCAGCCTGCGCTGCATCCGCCCGTAGAGGGCGGCCCGGGCGGCCGGGTCGGCGGTGGACTGGGCCTGGGCGTAGAGGTCGTCGAAGTCGGGGTGGCGCCAGTGGGTGGCGTTGGTGGTGGAGCCGGAGAGCAGCCGCTGGGAGAGGTGGGACTCGATGGGCATCGCGCCGGAGCGGAAGGAGGCGAGCACACCGCCGTCCAGGACGTCCTTCCAGTAGGTGTCCTTGCTGCCGACCCGCACCTCGACGGTGACGCCGGCCTCGGCCGCCTGGTCCTTGAGGATGCCCGCCGCCTCGACCAGTCCGGCCGCGACCGGCGAGGTGTCGAGGGTGACCCGCAGCCCGTCGGCTCCGGCCTCGCGCAGCAGGGCGCGGGCCCGGTCGAGGTCGCGGGTGCGCTGCGGGAGGTCGGCCGGGTAGTACTGACTGCCCTTGCCGAACAGGTCGTTGCCGATCTCCCCGGCGCCGGAGAGAGCGCCGTCGACGAGTTCCCGCCGGTCGACGAGGTGGAAGAACGCCTGGCGGACCCGGACGTCGTCGAAGGGCGGCCGGTCGGTCTTCATGACGAAGCCCTGCATGGCGCTGTTGCGCAGCCGGACGATGCGGATCCGCCCGCCGGACTCGTGGGTGCGGGCGGTGGCGGGGGTCAACTCGTGGGCGTACTCGGCCTGTCCGGCGAGCAGGGCGTTCGCGCGGGCGGACTCCTCGGCGGCGGCGAGGATCTCCAGTTCGTCGAGGTGCGGCGCGCCGTCCCAGTAACCGTCGAAGCGCCGCAGCAGCAGAGAGCTGCCGGGCGTGAAGGAGACGTGGGCGAACGGGCCCGAGCCGACCGGCCGTCGGAAGTCATCGGCGCCGTCCGGGACGATGTAGGCGCCGAACGCGGCCAGGACGTTGGGGAATTCGGCGTAGCGCCGGGTGAGCCGGAACTCGACGGTGCGCGGGTCGACGGCGCGGCTGGCGGCGAGGTCGACGGGTTCGAGGGAGGCCCGGGCCCGGAACGCGCGCCCGGGGTCGGCTATCCGGCGGTAGCTGTACAGGACGTCGGCGGCGGTGACGGGGCGGCCGTCGTGAAAGCTCGCCTCGCGCAGCCGGACGGTCCACACGTCGAGACCGGGGCCCGGCTCCCAGCCGGCGGCGAGGCGGGGGACGGCGGCGAGGTCGGGGCCCCAGTCGGCGAGCTTGTCGTAGAGCGCCTTGGCGCGGGCGGCGTCGGCGAACAGGTTGACCCGGTGCGGGTCGAGGGTCTCGTTGGCACCGCCGCCGGCGAACAGGGCGCGCAGCCGGCCGCCGCGGCGGGGAGCGGCGGACCCGGGCGCGCCGTCGGCGGCGGTACCGGCGCGGTCCGGGGAACAGGAGAGCAGGGCGAGGGCCGGTGCGACGGCGGACGCGGCGAGCAGGGTACGGCGGGTGAGCGGCATGGGAATCAGCGCCTCTTCCGGTCGGGGGAGTCGAGTCGGGCGACCAGGTGGAGGCGGTCGCCGTCCGCGGTGTCGGCGGGCCGGTCGCCGTCCGCCCAGGGCGGCTCGGTGCGCGGGCCGGGCCGGTCGTGCAGGGCGAGGACACCGAAGCCGTGGTGGGCGAGCAGGTGCCGCAACTCCTGGGGGAAGAGCAGCCGCCAAGCGGAGTGCTGCTCGACCGGCGGGGCGCCGTCGTCGCTCGCCCAACTGCGGGTGCGGCGCAGCAGTTGGGCGGCGTGGTCGATCCACAGCACGGTGCGCGAGGTGTGCGTGACGCCGTCGTGGGTGACGCTGTCGAGCCGTGGGGCGTCGAGGAGTTCGGTGCGGCCGAGGAAGAAGGCGCCGTTGCGCATCTCGGCGACCAGCAGGCCGCCCGGGCGCAGGTGGTGGCGGAGCCGGCCGAACAGGGCGTCGAGGTCGGCGTTGGTGTGACAGTAGAGCAGCGCGCTGTCCAGGCAGAGCACGGCGTCGAACCGCCCGGGCAGGGCGAAGTCCCGCATGTCGCCGACGTGGTAGGCCGGTCCGGGGTGGCGGGAGCGGGCGTGGGCGATCATCGCCGGGGAGCTGTCGAGGCCGGTGACGGTGCGCCCGGCGGTGCGGTGCAGCCAGCCGGCGTCGCGGCCGGTGCCGCAGCCGAGATCGAGGACGTCCGGCCCGGCGCCGTGCTCGCGGAGCATCGACTCGGCCCACCGGGCGGCGGTGAACCCGGGGTCGGGGAAGCGGAGTTCGTAGAGCTCCGGGTGGTCGGTGAGCAGGTTGCGCCGGGCGGCGTCCGGGCCGGCGGCCGGGGGGCGGTGGTTCATCGGGCCTCGCTGGGGAGGGGGCGGGCGGGGACGGGGAGTCGTCCGGTGCGGTGCAGCCGGGCGAGGGCGGTGGCGGAGCCGAGGCCGAGGGCGGCGCAGAGCAGCCAGGGCGCGGTGGCGGTGCTGTCCATGGCCCGGCCGACCAGGGTGTTGCCGAGCGCGGCGGCGAAGCCGGACACGACGTAGTAGAGGCCGTAGTAGGTGCCGGTCAGGCCGTCGCGCGCGAACGCGGGGATCAGCGCGAGGACGAACGGCTGCGCGGTCATCAGGCCGAGTTGGAGCAGCAGCACGCCGCCGAGCACGCCGGGCAGACCGGGTGCGGCGAGCGGCAGCAGGAAGCCGGTGGCGGCGACGGCGAGGCCGCACGGGATCCACCGGGAGGGCGGGCCGTGCCGCTGCAGCCGGGCGGTGATGCGCAGTTGCAGGGTGAGGTTGGCGAGGGTGCTGGTCAGGAAGACCAGGCTGACGGCGCCCGCCCAGCCGGTGGCGCGGCGGGCGGCCTCGGGCAGCAGCAGGTAGAGCTGGCTCTCCATGCCGAACAGGCCGACCATGCCGAGCGAGAAGGCCAGGAACCGCCGGTCGGCGGCGACCTCCCGCCAGTCGGCGAGCACCCCGCGCCGCAGTGCGGGCCGGGCCTCGGGTTCGGGCAGCGCGCAGGCCTGGGCGACGGTGAGCACGGCGAAGACGCCGGCGGCGGTGATCGCGGCGGCCCGGAAGTCGACCAGCAGCAGGAGGGTGCCGATCAGGGGTCCGGCCAGCGCGCCGGTGGCGGCGAACACCGAGAACAGCGCGAACGCCTCGGCCTTGCGGTCGGCGGCCGCGTGGGCGACGTAGCTGCGCACGGCCGGGTTGAACAGGGCTCCGGCCAGCCCGCTGAGCGCGGAGGCGGCCAGCAGCGGGCCGAGGGTGTCGCCGAGCGCGAACAGCCCGAAGCCGACGCTGCGCAGCGCGCACCCGGCGATGATGACGCGCCGGGCGCCGAGCCGGTCGGCGGCCGAGCCGCCGAGGATGAACAGGCCCTGCTGGCTGAGGTTGCGCAGCCCGAGGACGGCGCCGACGGCGAGCGCGGACAGGCCGAGGTCGTGGCCGAGGTGGCCGGCCAGGTACGGGATGAGCAGGTAGAAGCCGGTGTTGACGCCGAACTGGTTGACCAGCAGGAGCCGTACGGGCAGCGGGAAGGACCGTACGGCGCGCAGTATCCTCACCGGCCGGCCACCGGCCGGGGGCCCGCGAGCGGCTCGGCGACCTGCCCGGGGAGTGGTTCGGGCGCCGGCGCGGGCAGCACGCCGAGCCCGGCCCGGTCCGGGGTGCGGACGGTGCCGTCGGTGCCGCCGATGCCCTGCCAGGGGTCGTGGGCGAGCAGCAGGTGCCCGTCGAGGTCGAGCCAGCGGGCCCGGTCGGCGAGGTGCACGGCGGGCGCGATGCCGAGCGAGCTGGCGGCCAGGCAGCCGAGCATCAGCTCGGTGCCACTGCCGCGCAGGGCCTCGGCGATCCGCAGCACCTGGTGGACGCCGCCGCACTTGGCGAGCTTGAGGTTGACGCCGTGCACCCGGCCGGCGAGCCGGCAGGCGTCCTCGTAGCCGACGGCGTCCTCATCGGCGATCACCGGGATCGGCGAGCGTTCGGCGAGGGCGGCGAGCGTGTCGGGGCACCCCGGGGGGATCGGCTGCTCGACGGCCTCGACGCCGGTGGCGGCGAAGGCGTGCAGCAGTTGGAGGGCCTGGCCGGGGGTCCAGGCGCCATTGGGGTCGAGCAGCAGCCGGGCGTTCGGGGCGGCCTCGTGGATGGCCTGGACCCGGGCGAGGTCGAGGCCGGGGTCGACGGTGCCGGCCTTGACCTTGAGCACGGTGAACCCGGCGTCCGCGAGCCGGGCGGCCTGCACGGCGGCCCGGGCGGGCGGTTCGATGCCGATGGTGCGGGCGGTGGCGGCGGCGACCGGCTCGGCGCGGCCGAGCAGCCGGTGCACGGGCTCGCCGGCCCGTTTGCCGACCAGGTCGAGCAGGGCGGCCTCGACGGCGGCCAGCACCCCGGCCGGCAGCGCCGCGTACGGGGCCGTGCCGTCGCGGAGGTCGGCGAGCGCCTGCTCCGGGTCGGGGCCGTCCTCCAGCGCGGCGCGCAGCGCTTCGAGTCCGCGCCGGATCCGGTCGGTCGGCAGGTCCAGGTAGACGCTGCTGACGGCCTCGCCGTGGCCGGTCAACCCGCCGTGGCCGAGGGCGAGTTGGACGGCGTCCCGTTCGGTGGTCACCGAGCGGGAGATGCGCAGCGGCTCGGCCAGCCGGAGCCGGACGGTGCGGACGTCGAGCCTCATCGGCCCTCCTCGGTGCGGGTGGGGACGGTCACGGGGTGGGTCCGGCGGCGCCCGCCGCCAGGGCGGCGGGCGCGGTCCGGTCGGTGCGGCAGCGGGCCCAGCCGGTGACCTCGGCGGCCGCCGGGTGCGGGATCTCGGTCGGGCGGGGCGCGGCCCGTGCGGCGTCCAGGCCGTGCCGGCGGCAGAACGCGTCGTCGTACACGGTGCCGAGGTAGCGGTGCGGGCCGTCGGGGAAGACGGTGGCGACGGCGGCGCCCGGGTCGGCGCGGGCGGCCCAGGCGGCGACCAGGGCGACCGCGCCGGTGGACCAGCCGCCGCTGACGAAGGCGCCCCGGGCGAGGCGCCGGCAGGTGTCGACCGCCTCGGCCGGGCCGACCCAGTGCACCTCGTCGAAGGCCTGGTGGGCGACGTTGCGCGGGTGGATGGAGCTGCCGAGGCCGCGCATCAGCCGGGGCCGGGCCGGCTGGCCGAAGATGGTGGAGCCGACCGAGTCGACGCCGATGATCCGCAGCCGGGGCCAGCGGCGGCGCAGCGCCTCGGCGAGCCCGGCGCTGTGGCCGCCGGTGCCGACGCTGCAGACCAGCACGTCGAGGTGGTCGAGTTCGGCGGTGATCTCCTGGGCCATCGCCCGGTAACCGTCCGCGTTGTCGGGGTTGTTGTACTGGTCGGGCCAGTAGGCGTCGGGCAGCCGGTCGAGGACGGCGCGCAGCCGGTCGAGCCGGGCGGCCTGCCAGCCGCCGTGCCGGGCGGGCTGCTCGACCAGCTCCAGCCGGGCGCCGTAGGCGCGCAGCAACTGCCGCATGGACGGTTCGAGTTCGCTGTCGCCGACCAGCACGACGGGGTGGCCGAGGGCCTGCCCGGCGAAGGCCAGGCCGACGCCCATGGTGCCCGAGGTGGACTCCACCACCGTGGCGCCGGGCCGCAGTTCGCCGCGCGCGTGGGCGCCGCGGAGCATGGCGACGGCCGAGCGGGCCTTCATGCCGCCGGCGCTCAGCCCCTCCAGCTTGGCCCAGAAGCCGGGGTGCGGGTGCGGCAGCGGGGTGGTGATCCGGGCCAGCGGGGTGCCGCCGAGCAGCGGCAGCAGGGCCGGGTTGCCCAGGGCCGGACGGCCCGGCGCCGCGGCGGAGGCGAGCACGGCGGTCACCGCTTGGCCCCCCCGTACAGGTGGAGCAGGCTCGGGCCGCCGTCGAGCCAGAAGAAGGGGTAGGGCTCGGCGCTGACGGCGGTGACGCCGTCGCCGATCAGCCGGGGCAGGACGGCGCTGCCGGTCTGCGCGAACAGCACCAGGGGCTTGCCGGTGGCGCGGGCGTGGGTGAGCAGCGGGTCGAGGGTGCCGTTGCCGAGGGTCATGCCGGAGGCGAGGATGGCGTCGCAGTCGTCGAGGTGGGCGAGGGCGTCGGTGTGCACCGGCTCGTCCCATTCGGTGGTGCCGCCCTTGAGGTCGCACGGCAGGTAGCCGACCTCGTTGGAACGGAGCTGCTCCAGGAGGGAGTTGACGACGCCGACGACCAGCACCCGGCGGACGGCGGCGAGCGGCAGCAGCCCGACCACGGCGGCGGCGCGGACCCGTGACTTCACCAGCGAGGAGCCGGCCGGCAGCCCGAAGCGCCGGGCGCCGTAGGCGGGTGCGTGCGGGAGGCAGTGGCCGAGGTAGGCGTCGAGCGCGGCGACCCGGACGGCGGTGTGGGGGTGGTCGAGCAGCTCGTCGACGGTGGCGCCGACGCAGTCGGTGACCGTGTCGGCGGGCAGGTCGCCGGGTTCGACGGCGCAGGACCCGACGGCTGCGCCGAGCCGGAGGCTGAGCACCTCGTTGCGGTAACCGCGGGTGCGGCCGCTGTGCCGCACGGCCTGGGTGGTGCCGAAGGCCAGCGCGATCCGCAGCGAGGCCGGGTCGGGCCCGTACGCCCCCGTACGGGCCCGCCCGGTGATCAGGTCGAGCACGGGGTAGGCGTCGATCCCGAAGCTCGTGGTGGGACTGGGAGGCGGGGTGGGGCTGGGGGCGGAGGCGGGGGCGGGGGCGGTCAGGACGGTCGCGGCGCTCATGCGGACACCGCCGCGGGCTCGGCGGGGCGGGCGGTGGGCGCGAGGCGGGGGGTGAGCCCGGCGAGCAGCCGCTCGGCCGTACGGCGCGCCCCGGCCCCGCCGGCGTCGGCGGTCATGACGTGCCCCAGGTACTCGTTGTTGCTGGTCGCGGGCCGCACCTCGCGGCCGGACCCGGCGAGGGCGAGCTCGACCACGGCCGGGTCGCGTCGCACCGCGTCCTCCCCGTCGAAGCCGTCCAGCAGTCCGGCCTGCCGGCCGCCGGGCACCAGGAACGCGATGGCGGCGCTGGCGACCCCGGTCGGGCGGGCGGCCAGGTCGGGCCGTCGGCCGAGCGCGAGGTCGACGGCGGCGGCCGCCAGGTCCACCCCGGTGACCCGCCGGACCAGTTCGGTGATCCGGTTCCCGGCCGGGCGCGCGTTGACCTCCACCACCCGGGGGCCTGCGGGGGTCAGCTTGATCTCGGTGTGCGCGACGACCTGGTCGAGGCCGAGCGCGGCCAATGCGGCGACGGCGGTGCCGGCGGCGGCCTCGGCCTCGGCCGGGTCGAGGGCGGCCGGGAACATGTGGCCGGTCTCGACGAAGGCGGGCGCGCCGCCGACGCTCTTGTCGGTGATCCCGACGACGTGCGCGACGCCGTCCACCGACACCGTCTCGACGCTGACCTCCGGCCCGGTGAGCAGTTCCTCCAGCAGGACCGAGGGCTCCCGCCGCTGGCCCCTGGCGTTGACCGGGAAGGCCTCCAACGCATCGACTGCGGCGAGGAGTTCGGCCTCGTCGTGGACCGCGCGGACGAACATCCCGGCGCACAGGTCGACCGGCTTGACGACCAGCGGGTAGCCGATCGCCCGGGCCTCGGCGCGGGCCTGCCCGGCGTCGGCGCACAGCGCGTACGCGGGGCCGGGGACGCCGGCTCCGGCGAGCCGGCGGCGGGTGAGGTCCTTGCGGCAGGCGGCGGAGACGGCGTCGGGCGCCGGCCCGGGCAGGCCGAGCCGGCGGGCCACCAGGGCGACCTGCGGCAGGTAGTAGTCGCAGGAGGAGAGCACGCCGTCGAAGCCGAGCAGCGCGTGCAGCCGTTCCGCGTACGGGAGCAGCGCGCCCGGGTCGTTGGTGTCGGCGGTGAGGATGTTCTCGGCGGCGAGCAGCGGGTGCGGGCCGTCGGCGGGGGCGGCGGCGCGCAGGTAGTGGTGCAGATCGCGGGTGAGGAAGGTGAAGCGGTGGCCGCCCTCCCCCAGCGCCCGTGGCAGCAGCCTGCTCATGGAGCCGACCCAGCTCTCGATCACCAGCAGATGTGCCACGACTCTCCCTTTCGACGGACACGACGGACACGACGGACGCGGTGGACACGACGGACCCGGTTCTCGACGGACCCGCTGGACCCGGTGGACCCGGCCGACAGGCAGGACCGTAACGGGATTCGTTTTCATTTTCAACACGCTTGACCGCGTTTTCGTCGATGCATCAGATGAAAGTGGTTTTCATGTACTCTTGCCCACACCCGCCGCGCCCCAGTCCTGCCGGAGATGTCTGATGGATCGTCACTTCCCTTACACCGTCCGCCATGCACTCCCCCAGGACGTGCCCGGCGCACGCCGGCTGATCCTGGACACCTTCTACCGCGAGTTCGGCTACGGCTACGTGCCCGACTGGCACGCCGACGTCGTCGATCTCCAGGGGCACTACCTGGACCACCCCCGGCACGCGCTACTGGTCGCCGTGCACGGCGAGGAGGTGGTCGCCACCACCGCGCTGCACTCCACCGGACCGGCCCACCCGCCCCACCCGCGCGAACTCGCCCGGCGCTACCCGTCCGGGACCACCGCACAGCTGGTCCGGGTCTACGTCCGCGCCGAGCACCGGCGGCACGGGCTGGCCCGGGAGCTGGTCCACCGGGCCCGCGCGTTCGCCGCCGCAGAGGGCGGCTACCGGCGGCTCTACCTGCACACCAACACCGCGATCCCGGGCGCCGAGGCGTTCTGGCGCAGCCTCGCCGAGGAGGTCTACGACGCCCGACCGACCGGGGAGCACGGGCCGGGGGTGTCCACCGTGCACTTCGAGATCCCGCTGCACCGGCCGGTGGCGGCAAGCCTCGGGGCGGGCGTCGGCGAGGGCGCCAGGACGATGTGATACAGGTCACATCCGGGTGCGAAATTTCCGGGGACGGATTCCCCGTTTAGCCCTTCGTAGGACTAAGCGGGGAGTGACTCCCCGGAAACCCGTACCCGGGAGGAGTGCCCCGTGACCACCGTCGCCCCCCGTTCGACCCGCGCCGCGGGCCCGGCCCGCGCGCCCAGACTGCGCGCGGACGCGAGCCGCAACCGCGAGCGGATCGTCCTGGCGGCCCGGGACGCGTTCGTCGAGCACGGCGCGGACGCGCCGCTGGACGAAATCGCGAAGCGGGCGGGCGTCGGAAACGCTACGCTCTACCGGAACTTCCCCACCAGGACGGCGCTGATCCGCGAGGTCGCGCTGCTGGTCAAGAACCGCATCGTGGCGATCGCCGAGCGGGCGGCCGCCGAGGTCCCCGGCCCGTTCGACGCCCTGGAGCGGTTCGCCCACGAGACGGTCGACGAGAAGGTCGGCGCGCTCTGCCCGCTGCTCACCAACCGGGTCGACATGAACGACCCGGACCTGGTGGAGGCGCGCGAGCGTCTGCTGGCCGTCGCCGGCGGTCTGCTGGAACGGGCGAAGGCGGCGGGCGAGGCCCGTCCGGACGTCGACCACGGCGATCTGTTCATCGCGCTGAGCCAGCTCACCCGCCCCCTTCCGGGCACCTCGTGCCACGTCCTGGACGGCTTCGTCCACCGGCACCTGCAACTGTTCCTGGACGGCATGCGGGCACCCGCCCCCACCGTCCTGCCCGGCCGGGCCGCGATCTTCGAGGACTTCCACGGCGACCACTGATCCACCACTGATCCACCACCACTGATCCGTCACTGACCCGGCGCGCCGGCCCGACCGGCGCGACCCGGCACCGAGAACCCCTTCACCAGACCCCTTCACCGTGGCGACGCGGTGCGGCCGCCCCTGCGCGCCCGCCGCTCCTGTCCGCGTTCCTCCGTACCGCCCGCACACCCCGCACACCCCGCACACCGAAGTGAGTACCCCCATGCCGGAAACCGCCCAACCCGCCCTCCAGCCCGACCCGAGGCGCTGGAAGGCCCTGATATTCATCGGCCTCGCGCAGCTGATGGTCGTGCTCGACGCCACCATCGTGAACATCGCCCTGCCGTCCGCCCAGAAGGACCTCGGCATCACCGACGGCAACCGCCAGTGGGTGATCACCGCGTACGCGCTGGCCTTCGGCGGACTGCTGCTCTTCGGCGGCCGGGTGGCCGACCTGTGGGGGCGCAAGCGGGCCTTCGTGGTCGGCCTGACCGGCTTCGCGCTGGCCTCCGCGCTGGGCGGCGCCGCCGCCAACACCCCGATGCTGCTCGGCGCCCGCGCCCTCCAGGGCGTCTTCGGCGCGCTGCTGGCCCCGGCCGCGCTCTCGCTGCTGGCCGTCATGTTCACCGAGGCCAAGGAGCGCGCCAAGGCGTTCGGCATCTACGGCGCGATCGCCGGCGGTGGCGGTGCGATCGGTCTGATCCTCGGTGGTCTGCTCACCGAGTACATGAACTGGCGCTGGACCTTCTTCGTCAACATCCCGTTCGCCGTGATCGCCGCCGTCGGCGCCGTCATGGTGATCCGCGAGCCGGCCGTCGGCCGCAACCGCGACCGCCTCGACGTCCCCGGCGTGCTGCTGGTCACCACCGGCCTGGTCGCCCTGGTCTACGCCTTCACCCGGGCCGAGTCGGACGGCTGGGGCTCGGGCGTCACGATCGGCCTGTTCGTCGCCGCCGCCGTGCTGCTGGCCGCGTTCGTCCTGGTCGAGCGGAAGGTCAAGGCGCCGCTGCTGCCGCTGCGGGTCGTGCTGGACCGCAACCGCGGCGGGGTCTACCTGTCGCTGGGCCTGGCCGTGATCGGCATGTTCGGTCTCTTCCTGTTCCTGACCTACTACCTGCAGATCGTGCTCGACTACAGCCCGGTCCTGACCGGCGTGGCCTTCCTGCCCATGGTGGCGGGCATGATCACCGGCTCGACCCAGATCGGCGCCCGGCTGATGACCCGCCTGCCGGCGCGGTTCCTGATGGCGCCCGGCTTCCTGGTCGCCTCGCTCGGCATGCTCATCCTGACCCAGATCGACCTGGACACCTCCTACCCGGCGCTGATCCTGCCCGGTCTGATCCTGATGGGCCTCGGCATGGGCACCGCGTTCATGCCGGCCATGAGCCTGGCCACGCACGGCGTCCAGCCGCGCGACGCGGGCGTGGCGTCCGCCATGGTGAACACCTCGCAGCAGGTCGGCGGCGCCATCGGCACCGCGCTGCTGAACACCATCGCGGCCAGCGCCACCACCACCTGGCTGGCGGCCCACGCGGCCTCCACGACCACCCCGGCCGCCGCGCAGGCGGTGCAGTTCCAGGGCATGGTGGAGGGCTTCTCGACCGCGATCTGGTGGTCCTTCGGCATCCTGGTGCTGGCGTCCGCGCTCGCGTTCGTCCTGATCAACGCCGGCCGTCCCGGCTCCGGCGGCGGCGCGAACGGCGAGGGCGCCGACGCGGACGCGGTGGCGGCCAACGAGGTGCCGGTGCTGGTGCACTGATCCCGCGGAATCCACGACGGTGTGCGGCGGCCCGTCCGGTGTCTTCCCGACACCGGACGGGCCGTTCGCCGTCCGCGGGCGGCCACCGGCCGGGCGGGGTCGCCGGGCCTGCGCCGTCCGGGTGGATTCCCGTCGCCCCGGCGGCCGTCCGGGGCGCGGGACGGGTGCCGGACGGCCGCGCGCCCTCGAACCGACCGCCCCCGTGGACGACAATGGAGTGGCCCACCCGGCCGGGGTGCCCGACCGCACCCGTGCGAGGCTGTCCCGTGGGCCGTACGGCGAGGGTGCCCGGGACCACCGGACCCGGCGCCGGGGAGTTCCACCGGGCCGGGGAGTCCCACCGGGCCCGCCACCGCGCACCACCCACCCGCCGAACCGGACAGCCGGACAGGGAGGACACCGTGCACGACCGTACCGACCAGTTGGCCGACAGCAGATACCTCCTGCTCACCACCTTCGGCGAGGACGGCCGCCAGGTCCGCTCGCAGAGCTGGGTGATCGCCGACGGCACCGCGCTCGGCATCTGGACGCCCGCCCACTCCGGCGAGGCCGAGCGGATCCGCCGCCACCCCAAGGTCCTGGTCGGCCCGTGCGACGCGCACGGGCGCCCGACGGGGCGTCAGCTCCCGGCCCGCGCCGCCGTCTGCGACGAGGACGCCACCGCGCGGTACCGCACGTCGCTGATCAACAAGTACGGGCTCGCGGCCTTCCTGGCCCTCGCCCGCAGCCGGATGCGGCTCGGGCTGGCCGGGACCATCGGGATCCGGATCACGCTCAACGAGCTGGAGCAGCGGCTGATCGGGCCCGAGTGGCAGGTGCCGACCACCTACTGCCCGAACTGAGGCAGGGGGCGGGCCGCACCCGGGGGGTCAGGCCGTGCCGTCGTCCGGTGCGCGGGCGAGGTCCCCCGGCTCGCAGGCCTCCCGGCCGGTGCCGGCGTGCACCACCTTCACCGCGCGGCCCGGACCGCCCGGCACCACCCGCTGTTCCCGCCCGCAGCGCGGGCAGATCAGCGGAATGCGGGACCGGTGGGCGGTCGGGCCGGCAGTGCCGTCCGATGGCGTCACGACAGCGGGTGGGTCGGGACCGGGCTGACCTCCTGGATCTCACCGTGGGCTTTGGTGAGCAGTTGCGAGGCGAGGTCGTTGAGCGCCCGCGCGGCCGCGATCTCCTCGCCGACCCTCAGCTGTTCCGGATCGGAGGGGTGGCGGCTGGTGTCGCCACGCGCGTGCAGTTCCGTGCCGTCCGCCAGTCTCAAGAGGGCGACGGCGGCCGTGTGCGGCCCCTCCTCCCGGAACTCCATCTCGATGTGCCAACCGACAAGAGTCTGCATGGCGGATCACCTCCGGCGGTCGCTTCTCGTCCGGGTTACTCCTCCAGGGTGCGCCGCACCCCCGGTGAACACCAGGGCAGGAGACTTGAACGCGTTCAATCCGGTGCGTAGAGTCGGCCGGGCGAGAAGTGTTTGAACGTGTTCAAGGGAGCGGACCGCCATGGGACGAGGCACCACGGAGCTGGTCGGCCTGCTGGTCCTGCTCGGCATGGGCGCGGTGATCCCGCTCGGCCTCGCCCTGATCGACGAACCCGGCCTCGCCCGGCTGCGCCGCCTCTGGCCGCTCGCCGCCGTCCCCGGCGCGCTCTCGCTCTGGCTGCCGCGCGGCGCGCTCGCCACCGGCAGCGCCACGCTCTACGCGCTCGGCACACTCGCCGTCGCCGCGCACGCCCCGCTCCGGCTGGCCCGCACCCGCTCGCTCGCGCCGCCCGAGATCGCCGTGCTCACCGCGCTGGCGGCGCCGGCGGTGGCCGGGGTCGCCCTGGTCGCGGAGCGCTCCGGGCACCGGCTGTTCGGATTCGACCTCGACATCCTCGCCCTGACCGTCCCCCACTTCCACTACGCCGGGTTCACCGCCGCCCTGGTCGCCGGACTGGTGTGCCGCGCCGTCCCGGACCGCCCGGCCGCACGGTGGGCCGCGCTCAGCGTCCCGGCCGGGACCCTGCTGGTACTGGGCGGCTACTTCGTCGGCGACTGGGCCGAACTCGCCGGGGCCGCCGTCCTCACCGCGGGCATGTGGCTGGTCGGCCTGCTGACCTGGCGCGACCTGCGGGTGCGCGGCACACCCGTACTGCTCGGCGTCTCGGCGGCCGTGCTCGCCGTCACCATGCTGCTCGCCCTCTGGTGGGCGCTCGGCGAGGCCACCGGACTCCCCCACCCCACCCTCGGCTGGATGGCCGCCACCCACGGCGTCGGCAACGCGCTCGGCTTCGCCCTGTGCTCGCTCCTCGCCTGGCGCCGGCTCGCCCCGACCCCGCAGGAGCGCACCCGATGAACGACCTCAACTACCCCGAGGTCGGCGCCAGCACCGACCTCCACACCCCACTGCCCGCCGGCTACCACCACCTCCGCCACCGCGCCCTCGTCGGCCACGGCCGCGCCGCCCTGGACGAGGCCGGGGCCGCCGTCCTGGAGTGGCGGATGCACCGGGCGGCCGGGGTCCGCGTCACCGCCGAGGCGGACCGGGCGGCGGCCGGCGTCGCCGTCCACTGCGCCGTCGGCATCGGCCCGCTGCGGGCCGGCGCCCCGTGCCGGGTGGTCTGGAGCACCACCGACAGCGGGGAGCGCGACCGCCACGGCTTCACCTACGGCACCCGCCGGGGCCACCTCGCGGTGGGCGAGGAGACGTTCATGGTGGAGATGGCGGCGGACGGCGCGGTCTGGTTCACCGTCAACGCGTTCAGCCGCCCCCACCGCTGGTACGCCCACCTCGCCGGCCCCCTCCTCCCCCTCGCCCAACACCACTTCGCCCACCGCTGCGCCCAAACCCTCACCCACCTGGCCACCCCCACGACGCACTAGCGGACCGCCTGGAGTGGGAAGTCGGACCGGCCGACTTCCCACTCCGGCACCGACCGTGGGAACGGCGGAAGTGGCTCCCCCGGCCACAAGCGAAAGGCGAAACCACTCGCCCAGGGGCTCCGCGCGCACGCGAGAGCCGGTAGACGAAGCCCGGAACACCCAGGCACAGCCCCGACACCCGCACAGCAGGTAACCCCACCCACCAACTCCAGGGCACCGGAGAGAGGCCCGCAGGCACGGCCGCAACCGCAGGGCGGCCGGGAAGCCGAACCGGCCGACTCCCCACTCCGACACCGACCGTAAGCCGGCGGAAGTGGCTCCGACGGCCACAAGCGAAAGGCGGAACACTCGCCCAGGGGCTCCGCACGCAGGTGTGGCCGCCCGCCAAGGCCGGGTGGCTCAGGCCAGGGAGAAACCACACGTCCAGGGGGACTGCGGGCAGGGGTGTGGCCCAACTCCCGTGCAGCGAGGGGCCGCAGCGCCGGAGAGGCCGACCGAGGCCCCTGGTGCACGCGACAGGTCGGCCCCCGCGCCCACCCGGCTCCGGGGACACGGGGTACACGCGAAGCCCGTGGGCAGGCCACCCGGGGTTGGTCCCACCGCCCGAGGCCGCGTTTCGCGGGCCGGGTCCGGGGGCGGAGGTGGAGTGGGAAGTCGGCCAGGCCGACTTCCCACTCCGGCCGCCTCATCGAGGCCCGGGCCAGGGCGGAGGAGAGGAGGTCGGACCGGCCGACTTCCTACTCCGGCACCGGCCGTGGGAGCGGCGGGGAGGCGCAGGCGAAGGGTGGGGCCGGCGCCCTTGGGGCTCCTGGCACGGGCGTGGCCAGCATTCGTGCGGCAGGGGGCGTCTGCCGCAGTCAGGACGCGGACGGACCCCGCCCACCGCCTCCGGCCTCACGGGTGTGGGCGCGCGGCGGGCGGGCTCGCCGGAGTTCGGGGCGCGCGGGTGCGTGGCGGGGAGGCCTGCCGGTGGGTGCGCCTGTGGGCAGGGGGGCGGGGGTGGAGTGGGAAGTCGGGTGGGCCGACTTTTCGCTCCGGACGGCTGCTCCGGGGGGCCGGAAGGGGTTGCGGAATAGGGCATGGGGGGTAGCCGTTGTCGGGGGCACATGGCCTTGACCGCCACCACCGGAAGGGCAGGAACCGCGACATGAGCAGCACGGTCGAGCTGACCAAGGAGAACTTCGACGAGATCGTCCCCGGCCCGGACGGCAAGGATTTCGTCTTCATCGACTTCTGGGCGAGCTGGTGCGGCCCGTGCCGGCAGTTCGCGCCGGTGTTCGAGAAGGCTGCCGAGCGTCACTCCGACCTGGTCTTCGCCAAGGTGGACACCGAGGCGCAGCAGGAGCTGGCGGCGGCCTTCGGGATCCAGTCGATCCCCACGCTGGCGATCATCCGCGAGGGGGTGCTGGTCTTCTCGCAGGCCGGTGCGCTGCCCGAGGCGGTGTTCGAGGACCTGATCGGCCAGGCCCGCAAGCTGGACATGGCCGAGGTGAAGCGGAAGGTGGCGGCGGAGCAGGACGGCGGCCCGAAGGCCTGAGGCCCGGCCCGTTCGTCACGGCGAGCCCCCGGGGTTGGTGCACCCGCCCGGGGGCTCGCCGCCGTGTGTCCGGGGCCGTCGGCCGCGTTCAGTCCTCGCCCGCCTCGCTCCAGGTGGTGAGGCGGGCGGCGAGGGCGCGCAGTTCGTCCCGCAGGGCGGCGGGGCGGCGGACGGTGAACGGCACGCCGAGGCCGGCCAGCATCACGGCCATGCCGTCGAGCCGTTCGGCCCGCGCGCGGAAGAGCACGCGTCCGTCGCCGCTCTCGGTGACCGTGCCCGCGATGGGCGGGATGCGGTGGCGGGCCTCGTCGAGGGTGGTCGTGAGGACCACCTCGACCTCGTGCGTCCACGGCACCGAGGCGAGCGACTCCAGCACCCGCTGCACCGGGTCGACGCCGGCGGGCGGCTCGAACCCCTCCTCGCTCAGCTCGACCGCGTGGATCCGGTCCAGCCGGAAGGTCCGCTGCTCGCCGCTGCGGTGGTCCAGCCCCGTGGTGTACCAGCGGCCCGAGTGGAAGACCAGCCCGTACGGGTCGAACGCGCGCTCGCTGGGCGCACCGGTGCGGTCCCGGTAGTCGAGCCGGACGCGGCGCTGTCGGCGGGCCGCCTCGGCGAGCGTGAACAGCGCGGACGCGGCCGGGCTGGGTCCGACGGCGGGCGCGGCGGTCAGGCCGAGGGTCTGTTCGACGGCCGCGACCCGCTCGCGCAGCTGCGGCGGCAGCACCCGCTGGATCTTGGCGAGCGCCGACTCCCCGGCCTGCTCCCCCACCGACATCCCGGACCGCCGCCCGGCCAGCAGGCCGAGCACCACGGAGGCGGCCTCGTCACCGGTGAGCATCAGCGGCGGCAGCCGGTAGCCCGGCATCAGGCGGTAGCCGCCGTACCGGCCCCGCTCCGCGCGGACGGGGATGCCGAGGTCGGCGAGCCGGGCGGCGTACCTGCGCACGGTGCGGACGTCGACCTCCAGCCGGGCGGCGAGTTCCGCGCCGGTGAGGCCGGGCCGGGCCTGGAGGAGTTCGAGCAGCGCGAGGGTTCGGCTGACCGGGTGCTCCACGGGTTGCGCTCCTTGGTCGACAAGCCGGCTTATCCGGTCGAGTTCTGTCCTCATTTGATTCTAGGGTCGGAGTCGACGACGGGCTGCCGGGTGACGTTCCCGGCACCCCAGGACACTCCAGGAGAGGACCGCCCTCATGAGCACCTTCGTACTCGTTCCCGGTTTCTGGCTCGGCGGCTGGGCCTGGGACGCGGTGGCCGAACCGCTGCGCGCCGCGGGCCACATCGTGCACGCGGTGACCCTGCCCGGGCTGGCCGAACGCGCCGACGAGGCCTCGCCGGAGACCGGCGCGCAGGCCCACATCGACGATCTGACCGACCTGCTGGTCCGCGAGGACCTCCGGGACGTGGTCCTGGTGGCGCACAGCGGCGGCACCGTCGCCGTGAGCGGCGCGGCCGACCGGGTGCCGGAGCGGATCCGCCGGGTGGTCTGGGTCGACTCCGGCCCGATGGCCGACGGCGTCGCGATCGGCGACCTGTGGGACCCCGCCTACCGCGCCGCGCTGGAGGACTCGCTGGTCGACGGCTGGCGGCTGCCGCTGCCCACCTGGGAGGTGCTGGCCTCGGGCGGCGCCGACACGGCGGGGATCGACGAGGCGGGCCTGGCCCGGTTCCGGGAACTGGCGACCGACCAGCCGGGCCGCACCTTCTCCGAGCCGGTGCGGCTGACCGACGGGGCGGCGAAGCTGCCGAAGGGCCTGGTCTCCTGCTCGATCCCGCTGGCGCAGGTGAGGGAGATGATCGCCGCCGGGCACCCGTACTTCGCCGCGCTCGGCGGGCCGGAGTGGGAGCTGCGCGAGGTGCCGACGGGGCACTGGCCGATGTTCTCCCGGCCGGCCGAAACGGCGGCGGTGCTGGCCGAGTTGGCGTCCGTCGAGTAGCGGGCCCGCGGGAGCGGGGCGCAGCCGAACGCGCGGACCGGTGCTTCGCCCGCGTGTTCGGCTGCGCCTGGCGGGCGGGGCGGCGCAGGATGGGCACGGCACCACGGCACACCCGCGAGAGCACGGAGGAAGACGGATGACCACTCCCCAGTCCACCGCCCCCGAGGAGTACGACGTCATCGTGGTCGGCGCCGGACCGACCGGCGAGAACGTGGCCGACCGGACGGCCGCCGCCGGGCTGCGCACCGTGATCGTGGAGAGCGAGCTGGTCGGCGGCGAGTGCTCGTACTGGGCCTGCATGCCGAGCAAGGCGCTGCTGCGCCCGGTGGCCGCGCTGGCCGACGCCCGCGCGGTGGCCGGTTCCCGGGAGGCGGTCGGCGGCGGCGCCCTGGACCCGGCGGCGGTGCTCGCCCGGCGCGACTCCTTCACCTCGCACTGGCAGGACGACGGTCAGGTGCAGTGGCTGCGCGACACCGGCATCGAGCTGGTCCGCGGCCACGGCCGGCTGGCCGGCGAGCGGCAGGTGACGGTCGAGTCGGAGGACGGCGGCGAGCGGCTGCTGGTGGCCCGGCACGCCGTGGCGATCTGCACCGGCAGCCGGCCGGTGCTGCCGAAGGACGTCCCCGGGCTGGCCGAGGCGCGGCCTTGGACCAACCGGGAGGCGACCGGCTCGCCCACCGTCCCCCGCCGGCTGGCGGTGGTCGGCGGCGGTGTGGTCGGGGTGGAGCTGGCCACCGCCTGGCGGGCGCTCGGCTCGCAGGTGACGCTGCTGGTGCGCGGCGGCGGGCTGCTGCCCCGGATGGAGCCGTTCGCCGGTGAGCTGGTCGCGGACGGCCTGCGGACGGCGGGGGTGGACGTCCGGTTCGGGAGCGAGGTCGCCTCGCTGGAGCGGCGGGCTGCGGACGGCACGTCCGGCGGTGCGACGGAAGGCGCGTCCTCCGAGGTCACGCTGGTGCTGGGCGACGGGCAGCGGCTGACCGTCGACGAGGTGCTGTACGCGACCGGGCGCGCCCCGCGCACCGCGGACGTCGGCCTGGAGCAGGTCGGCCTGCACCCCGGTGACTGGCTCGACGTGGACGACAGCTGCACCGTGCTCGGGGTCGAGGGCGACTGGCTGTACGCGGCCGGGGACGTCAACCACCGGGCGCTGCTCACCCACCAGGGCAAGTACCAGGCGCGGATCACCGGCGCCGCCATCGTCGCGCGCGCCGAGGGGCGCCCGCTGGACACCGCGCGCTGGGGCGCGCACGCCGCGTCCGCCGACAGCGCGGGCGCGCCGCAGGTCGTGTTCACGCACCCGGAGGTCGCCGCCGTCGGCCTGACCCTGGACGCCGCCGAGCGGGCCGGCCTGCGGGTCAAGGCCATCGACCAGGACCTCGGCGCGGTCGCCGGCGCCTCGCTCTACGGCGACGACTACAAGGGCCGGGCCCGGGTGGTCTTCGACCTGGACCGGGGGGTGCTGGTCGGCGCGTCGTTCGTCGGGCCCGGCGTCTCCGAACTGCTGCACTCTGCGACCGTCGCGGTGGTCGGCGAGGTGCCGATCGACCGGCTCTGGCACGCGGTGCCCGCCTACCCGACGATCAGCGAGGTGTGGCTGCGGCTGCTGGAGGGCTGCCGGGGCTGACCCCCGCCCTTGCCCGCGGGCCGCCCACCGGTTTCCGGCGGGCGGCCCGGTGCCCGGCGCGGCGAGATGTGGCGGGGGTCCGACGGCGGGACACTGGCCCGAGGAGGGGGTGTCCGGGCGGGGCCGTTTTCGCCGAGCAGGTGGTGTGTGGCAATGAGCGAAGTGCTGTTGGCCGTCGGGACCGAGAAGGGCCTCTTCCTCGGACGCAGCCGCGACCGGTTGAACTGGGAGTTCAGCGGGCCGCACTTCCGGATGAACGCGATCTACTCCGTCGCGATCGACCGCAGGGACCGCGCGAACGGCGGGCCCCGGCACGACGGCGGCGTCCGGCTGCTGGTGGGTGCCGACAGCAGCCACTGGGGCCCGTCGGTCTGGCACTCCGACGACCTCGGCGCCACCTGGGTCGAGCCGGCCACCCCGGCGATCCGCTTCCCCGAGCACACCGGCGCCTCGCTCACCCGGGTCTGGCAGCTCCAGCCGGCCGGCCCCGAGGCCCCCGGCGTCGTGTACGCGGGCACCGAACCGGCCGCGCTGTTCCGCTCCGAGGACGGCGGCGAGAGCTTCGCCCTGGTCGAGCCGCTCTGGAACCACCCGCAACGCGGCGAGTGGGGCGCCGGCTACGGCGGCCAGGGCCTGCACACGGTCCTCAGCGACCCGCGCGACCCGGAGCGGCTGCTGATCGCCGTCTCCAGCGGCGGCGTCTACCGCAGCAAGGACGGCGGCGGCAGCTGGGAGCCGTCCAACAGCGGCCTGCGGGCCGAGTTCCTCCCGGAGGAGAGCCAGTACCCCGAGTTCGGCCAGTGCGTGCACAAGGTCGCCCGGGACGCCGTCAACCCGGACCGGCTCTACCTGCAGAACCACGGCGGCGTCTACCGCAGCGACGACGCCGGTGCGAGCTGGCGTTCGATCGCCGACGGGCTGCCCGCCGACTTCGGCTTCGCGATCGCCGCCCATCCCCGGCGCGCCGACACCGCGTACGTGTTCCCGCTCGGTGGGGCCGACGACCGGATCCCGCCCGGCCGGCGCTGCCGGGTGTTCCGCACGAACGACGCCGGTGACAGCTGGCAGGCACTGGCCGAGGGCCTGCCGGGCGAGGACCACTACGGCATCGTGCTGCGCGACGCGCTGCGCACCGACGACGTCGAGCCGGCCGGCATCTACTTCGGCACCCGGACCGGCGACGTCTACGCGAGCCACGACGAGGGCGAGCACTGGGCGTTGCTGGTCTCCCACCTGCCGGACGTCCTCTGCGTCCGGGCGGCCGTGATCGCGGACTGAGGCAGGCCCGGGGGCGGCGGGGCCGGAGCGGCGGCGGGCTCAGGTGTCGTACTCGCCGTCCCACGGGGCGTGGAAGCCGAGGTTGTCGGGGTAGAGCTCGGCCCAGTCGTCCTCGGCCGCGTCCTCGCCGTGCCGCTCGACGACCAGGCCGAAGAGGCAGTCGTCGACGTGCACGGCGAAGGACGCGATCGCGATGTCCCCGAACTCCCGCTCCGGCAGGGCGTCCAGCCACTCCCGCAACCGGTCGTCGGCTGCGTGGGCGGCCCCGGGCAGCCCTCCGGGCACCGCTTCGATCCGGGAATCGAGGTGGCGGCCCGCCTCGTCGAAGCGGTGCAGCACGGCGAAGCAGCGGTGGCTCTCCGGGGCCGCCGCCATCCCGCCGGGTGCGGCGTAGGCGACGGAGGCGAAGAACTGGCCGCCCCGGAAGCGGCCGATGGTGTCGGTGCGGTAGCCGGGTTCGTACGCGATCGGGATGACCTCGGGGACGCTCATACCCGGACACGGTAGGCCCGGGTACCGACAACCACGCGCTCAGGGCGGGGTGGGTGAAGCCCTGCGCCGAGAGCGCGACCGGATGGAACGCGTCGACCGGGCCGATCCGGTTGATCCGAACGAATCGTTCACCGAGCATGGCCGGGGACAGGGTGCGCCGAGGGGTGCGCCGACGCGCGATGATCGGACAAGCGGAGTGGCTCAGAAGGAACCTGACTGGCAGTACGGCTACGGGGCCGACGGCGTCGCCCTCGTGCGGTACGGACTGGGGGAACGGGAGGGGCGCCCCTGGGCGGACCTGCTGGAGGTGGTCGACCCGCGCGCCGACCTGGCCACCCAGGTCGCGTACGTGCGGGCGGAGATGGCGGGCTGGGTGGTCTCCGGACCGGTCGGCCTCGGCCAGGAGCTGGTGCGGCAGGGGGCGGCGGTGCTGCGCCACGGCCACAGCATGCAGCGCGAACTCACCGATCCGCCGGCCGGGGGCTGGGAGGCCTGGGCGGGAGCCCCGCTGCGGGACGGGTTCCGCGCCGTTCCGTGCGACCGCGCGGCCGCCGCGCTCGTCCCGGCCACGCTGGCCGCCTTCGGACCCGGCCACCCCGACCACCGCCCGGATGAGCGCGAGGACGACCAGCACGCGCTGCAGCGGCTCGCCGAACTGCTCGCCGGGCAGGTCATAGGACCACTGCTGCCGTTCAGCGCCCTGGTCGTGAACGCCGCCGACCGGGTGGTGGCCGGAGCCGTCCTGACCGACTGGGACGGGCTGCCCTGGATCGCGAGCGTGTTCCGCGACCCGGCGCTCGGCTACCCCGGCCTCGGCCGCGACCTGCTGCGCCGCACCGTCGGTGCCGTCGCCCTCGCGGGCGGGACGCGAATCGGGCTGGCGGTGACCGAGGGCAACACGGCCCGACGGCTGTACGAGGAGATGGGCTTCACCGTGACCGCCACGTCCCTGACGGTCGTCGTCCCCTGAACCATCACCGGGCGCCGTCCTGGAGCCGGCCCTCAGGGGCGGGCCAGCTCCAGGACGGCTATCCCGGCGAGCACGGCCGCGCTCGCCGCCATCCGCAGCCGCCCCAGGCGTTCGCGGAAGACCAGGGTGGCGATCAGTGCGGCGATCACGATGCTGGTCTCGCGCAGGGCGGCGATGGTCGCGAGGTCGCCCCGGGACTGCGCCCAGACCACCAGCCCGTAGGCGGTCAGCGAGAGCACCCCGCCGAGCAGCCCGAACGGGACCGCCGGGCCGGCCCCCACCAGCAGACTCCGGCCCCGGCGCGCCCAGGCGATCAGCGCCAGCAGCGGCCCCTGCAGCAGGAACAGCCAGGCGACGTAGCCGCCGACCGTGCCCGCGTACCGCACCCCGCCGCCGTCCGCGACCGTGTACCCGGCGATCATCACCCCGGTGCCGAGGGCCGCCGCGAGCGCGGGCAGTTGGGCCCGGCCCGGGATGCCGTGGGCGAAGGCCAGTCCGGCCAGGCCGCAGGAGATGACGGCCACCCCGAGCAGTTCCCCGGCACCGAGCCGGTCGCCGAGCACGGTGACCGACAGGGCCGCGACCAGCAGGGGCGCCGACCCGCGCGCGAGCGGGTACATCTGCCCGAAGTCCCCCAGCCGGTAGGCGCGCAGGAGGAGCAGCTGGGAGGTCACCTGCAACACCACCGAGGTGATCAGGTACGGCCAGGCCGCGGCCGCCGGAAGCGGGTTGAGCAGCACCAGGACCAGCGCACAGGCGGTGTACGAGAGGTTGATCAGCGTGAAGCCGACCAGCTTGTCCTGGATCCGGTGCGCCAGCCCGTTCCAGACCGCGTGCAGCACGGCGGCGGCCAGGACGGCCACGGGGACCGTGGCGGGAACGGCGGCGGGCATGGCGGGACTCCCCTCCGACGGGCGGCGAGGGGTCGGCGGAACACCGGCCCCGGAATCGGGTTCCACGGTACACTGATTCCATGGAAGAGCATTCCGAATTCTCCCCGCTGGAGTCCCAGCTGGCCGCGCACATCCGCGCCCGGCTCGGCGACCTGCGCGGCAGCGAGGCCCGGGTGGCCCAGGTGGTCCTCACCCGGGGCGCCGACCTGGTCGGCCTCAGCGTGAGCGATGTCGCCGAGCTGGCCGGGACGGCCCCCTCCTCGGTGGTCCGCGCCTGCCAGCGGCTCGGCTTCCGGGGCTACCAGGAGCTCAAGATCGCCGCCGTCCGGCAGGCCCCGGCCCCCGCGCCCGGCCCCGCCGACAGCGGGGACCCGGCCGCCCGGGCGCTCGCCGACACCGTCCGCGCCGCCCGCGAGGCGCTCGACGGGATCACCACCACCCTGTCCCCGGACCGGCTGCGGGCGGCGGCCGAGGCGCTGGACGCCGCCGACCACGTGCTGGTCCTCGGCGCGGGCCTGTCCGGCGCGGTGGTCCTGGACGCCGCGTACCGGCTGCGCGCGCTGGGCCTGCGCGCCGACGCCCCCGCCGACCCGATCACCGCCCGGCTGGCCGCCGCCCAACTTCCGCCCACCGCCGCGTGCCTGGCCGTCAGCCACACCGGCGCCACCCGCACCGTGGTGGACGCCGCCCGCCACGCCCGCGGCAACGGCGCCACCGTGATCGCGCTGACCGGCTACGCCCGCTCGCCACTGGTCGACACCGCCACCCACGCCCTGGTCGCCGGCGGCCAGGACCTCGTCTTCGGCCTGGAGACCACCGCCAGCCGGATCGCCCACCTGACGGTGCTGGACGCCCTCACCCTGACCCTGCTCGCGCTGCGCGGCGAACCGGCCGAGCGCGCCCTGCGCCTGTCGGCGGACGTGACGGCCGACCACGCGTACTGACGCCCGTGCGCCGGCCGTGGACGGCCGGATCCGCGCTTCCCTTCCGCCCCGGCGCCCCATCGCACCGCCACCGTCCCGCCCGTCCAGCCGGTGAAACGGCGGAGAGGGCCGTCGGTCGCGGTGTGTAGGCTCGCGGGCATGGCAAGGGTGACGCGGGACGACGTGGCGAGGGCGGCGGGGACGTCGACTGCGGTCGTGAGTTATGTGATCAACGACGGGCCGCGGCCGGTGGCGGCCGCGACGCGGGCCCGGGTGCTCGCCGCCGTCGAGCAGCTGGGGTACCGGCCGAACCGGGTCGCGCAGGCGATGGCCCGGCGGCGCACCGACCTCATCGGCATGGTCGTGCCGGACGCCCGCCAGCCCTTCTTCGCCGAGCTCGCGCACACCGTGGAGCGCGCCGCCGCCGAGCGCGGCCGGCTGCTGCTGATCGGCAACTCCGACTACGCGGACGAGCGCGAGGCCCACTACATCCGTGCCTTCCTCGGCATGCAGGTGGACGGCCTGATCCTGGTGACCCAGGACCCGTCCGTCCCTGGTGTCGCCGGTGTGGACGCCCCCGACGGGACGCCCGTCGTACTGCTGCACCACCGCGCCGAGACCGAGCGCGGGATCGCGGTGGTCGCGGACGACGAGGGCGGCGCCCGCGAGGTCGTCCGTCACCTGCTCGGCCACGGGCACGCCGAGGTGCACTGCTTCGGCGGCACCTTCGCGCTCAGCCCGAGCGACCCGGTCACCGTCCGCACCGCCGGCTGGGCCGCCGCGCTCACCGAGGCCGGCCTGGCCACCGAGGGCCGGTTGACCCCGGCACCGTTCGACCGCGTGCGGGCGCACCGGGAGGCGCTCGCGCTGCTGGCGCGCGCCGACCGGCCGTCCGCCGTCTTCTGCGCCACCGACGACCAGGCGATCGGCCTGCTGCGGGCCGCCGACGACCTGGGCATCCGGGTGCCGGAGGACCTCGCGGTGGCCGGGTTCGACGACATCGCCGAGGCGGTGATCGCCGGACCGCCGCTGACCAGCGTGGCCACCGCCCAGGCGGAGATGGCGCGGGCCGCCGTCGACCTGGTGCTGAGTGCGGGCGCCGACGGGGAGTCGGCGCCCGCAGCCGGGGCCCGGACGTTCCCGGCCCGGATGGTGCTCCGCCGCTCCTGCGGCTGCGCCGGGGACTGACGGAGGCGGCTCGGGCTGCGCGGCCGGGGACGGGGACGGGTCGGGACGCGGCTCAGGCGTCGCCCGAACCGCCCGGCGGCGGGCCTGCCATGAGGTGCAGGTTCTCGTGGCCGTCGGGGGCGAGCATCCGGTCGTGGTTGAACGCGGCGATCCCGGCCCAGAAGGCGCCCCGCTCGAACATCGCCTTCTCGTAACCGGCGAGGGCGGCGTCCAGGGCGTCCGGGCCGCCGGGCCCCTCGGCCCTGGCCAGCACCGGGGCCACGGCGAGGGCGAGTTCGGCGGCGTCCCACATCGCGAGGTTGACGCCCTGACCGGCGAACGGCGACATCAGGTGCGCCGCGTCGCCGACCAGGGTGACGCCCGGGCGGCGCGGCCAGGTCAGGCCGACCGGCAGCTTCTCCAGCCGCTGGGTGCGCAACGTTTCGTCGCAGGCGGCCAGGACGGCGCGGAACTCCGGTGCCCAGTCGGCGAAGTGGCGGGCCACGGCGCTGCGGGTGCGTTCCGGCTCCCGCTCGGAGAGGCCGGCCACCGTCAGCCAGTCCTCGGGGCAGCGGAAGAATGCGTAGATCCGGATCCGGCCGTCGCTGTTGCGCTGGAGGACCAGGCCCTTGTTGTCGTGGAAGGCGAACAGGCTGCCGTGGCCGACGGCGGCCGCCGCCCCGGGAGCGGTGCGGTCGGCGTCGGGGATGCCGAGTTCGACCAGGCTGACGCCGGTGTAGTGGGGCTCGGCGGCGGTGAGCAGCGGGCGGACCCGGGAGTGGGCGCCCTCCGCTCCGACGAGCAGGTCGCAGGTCTCGACGGCGCCGCCGGCGAAGTGCAGCCGGTGCCTGCCGTCGCCGAGCGGTTCGGCGCGCTCCAGGCGGTGGCCCCAGCGGACGGCGGCCGGGTCGAGCGCGTCGAGGAGCAGGTCGCGCAGGTCGCCGCGGTCGATCTCGGGGCGCCCGGACCGGCCGTCCGCACCGTCCTCGTCGCCCGCGCCCGGGGTGAGGCCGGTCTCGAAGGTGACGTGCGCGGTGCCGTGCTTGTCGACGACCCGGAAGTCCTCGCCCTCGGGCCTGGCCTTCGCCCGGAACCCCTCGGTCAGCCGCGCCTCCTGGATCGCGCGCCGGCCGGTGTCGCCGTGCAGGTCGAGGGTGCCGCCCTGGCCCCGGACGTCCCGGCCGGCCTCGCGCTCGTACACGGTGGCGGCGATGCCGCGCACCCGCAGGATCCTGGCGAGGGTGAGGCCGGCGGGACCGGCGCCGATGACGGCGATCCGCGGGGTGTCCGGTGTGCCGTCCTTCGTGGGGTCCGTCGTCGCTCCGGTCATGCTGCGCCGTGCTCCTTCCGGGACGGGGAGGCCTTCCGGCCGTGACGCCGCCCCAGTCTGCTCGGCCGGGCGCGCGGGCAGTAGACCGGAATCGGACGGCGTGCGACCGCCCGGTCCCGCCCGGTCGGATCCCGGCCCGGTCAGATCCCGGCCCGGGTGAACCGGCGGAAGACGACGGCCACGACGACGATGGTGAGCGCCAACAGTATTCCGGTCTCGACGAGTTGGATCGGGATGAAGTGCGACACCGGGTGGTACCGCCCCCAGAAGGACGGCGCCGCGTTGCAGACCTCGAAGGCACTCGCACAGTCGGCGACCGTCATCCTGGTGCCGTCCGCCAGCTCCGCCCCCTGCTCCAACAGCCAGGCGTTGTGGGGCTGGTAGAAGCCGCCCAGGTTGAAGCGGCGTGACTGGACCTCCTCGACCACCGGCCAGAGGTGCGGCCGCAGCGCGATCATCGCCGCGTGGGCGAGGGCCATCGCCGCACCGCTCGCCAGCACGGCGGCGACGGTGCGCCGCAGCAACTGGCCGATGAGCACGCCCAGCGCCAGGCCGAACAGCGGCCAGGCGACGGGGACCACGCCGAGCACGGGGTAGGTGAACCCCTGGAACGGCGGGTCGAAGGCCCCCCGGCTGTTCAGGATGTCCGACCACCACACCCAACTGGTCAGCCCGGACAGCACGGTGGACAGCAGCAGCACGACGGCGCCCGGGACGGCGAGCCGGGCGGCCAGCCAGCGGGCCGGGCCGACGGACTGCGCCAGCACCAGCCGCAGGGTGCCGCGCTCGTACTCCTGGGCGAGCAGCGGACCGCCGAGGAAGGCGCCGAGCAGCACCGGGACGGCGGCGATGGCCGGCTGCAGGCCGTCCGTGAAGATCCGGGTCAGCAGACCGAGCCGGCGGTACTGCTCCCGGCACGCGGGATTCCAGTCCATCGCGTCGTAGCAGCCGCTCTGCTTCATCAGCCCGGTCTGGTCCTGGATGAGGAAGTGCAGGGCGACCAGGAGCAGTGCGGCGAGGATCGCCGGAATGGCCATCACCCTTATCTGCAAGCGACTCTGACGCCAAGCCAGCCAGAGGACACCGCGCGGACCGCGGGCGCGGCGGACGGGCGCGGACCGCCCGGCCGCACCGTCCGCGGGCGCCGGAGCGGGCGGACCGGTCAGGGTGCTGGTGCTCATGCGGCGGCCTCGCGATCGGTTTCGGTGACGGCGGCGGGGGCGTCGGCCGGGGTCGGTACCGGAGTGCGGAGGTAGGAGAGCAGCAGTTCCTCCAGACTCGGCCGGGTCGACTCCCACGGCCCGTCGACCGGCTCCCCGGTGTGCAGCAACGCGGTGACCTGGCGGCCGCGGACCCGCCGCTCCACGGCGGTGCCGGCGGGCAGTTCGGCCCCGTCGGCGACGCCGGTGAGCAACTGATGGCCGTCGAGGATCTCCTCCAGGTCACCGGCCAGGCGGATCCGGCCCTCCTGGACCAGCAGCAAATGGTCGATGACGCCGTCGAGTTCGGGCAGGATGTGGGAGGAGACGAGGATCGTGGAGCCGCGCTCGGCGGCCTCGGCCATCAGCACGCCCATCAGCTCGTGGCGGGCGAGCGGGTCGAGGTCGGCCATCGGCTCGTCGAGCAGGAGCAGTTCGGCGCGCTTACCGAGCGCGACCGCGAGCGCGACCCGGGTGCGCTGGCCGCCGGAGAGCGAGCCGATCCGCGCGTCCGTCCGCAACTCCCCAATCTCGACAACCCGTTGGGCCGCCTCATCGTCCCACCGGGGGTTGAGCTCGCGCCCTATGCGCAGGGTGTCCGCCACCGTGAAGGAGGGGTAAAGCGGCTTCTCCTGGGTGACGTAGGCGACCCGGGCGCGGGACTCCGGGGTGCTCGACACCTCGCCGAACACCCGCAGTTCGCCTTCGGTCGGTTCGATCAGGCGGGCGGCCAGGGTGAGCAGGGTGCTCTTGCCCGCCCCGTTGGCGCCGACCACGCCGCAGATCCGGCCGGCCGGGACGGTGAAGTCGCAGTGGCGCAGCGCCCACCGGCCGCCGCGGTAGCGCTTGCCCAGCCCCACGGCCTCGACGGCCGGCGGCCCCTCCCCCGGTATCGCGTCCGGTACGAATGTCGCTTCCCTCATGCGGTCCCCCCGCCCTCCCTAGTTCGATGCGGCCGGATCGGCCGGCCCGGATGACGTGCGCGGCGCCGCCGGGGCGCCGGTCTCGAAGCGCTGCTCCACCACGGCGGCCATCAGCGCGGCGATGTCCTCGCGGTCGAGCCCGGCCGCGCGGGCCTCGTCGACCCACCCCACCAGCCCCGCCCGCAGCGGCCCGTCGGCGGCGGCCTCGGGCCGGGCGAGCGAGCGGCGGACGAAGGTGCCCAGGCCCGGCCGCGGTTCGACCAGCCCCTCGCGTTCCAGTTCGCGGTAGGCCTTCAGCACGGTGTTCGGGTTGATCGCGGTCTGCTCGACGACCTCCCGCGCGGTCGGCAGTTTGTCCCCCGGCTGGAGCACACCGAGCCGCAGCGCCTGCTTGGTCTGCTGCACGATCTGCTGGTAGGTGGAGACGCCGCTGCGCCGCTCGATGCGGTACTCGATCACACCCGCATCACCCTTTCACTAGTTCATTAGTGGAATAGTGGCGGACCACGGTGCCTCGGTCAAGTCGGAACCGGGCCCCTCAGGGCCGGCGCAGCAGCCGCAGGTCTCCGTCGTCCACGACCCGCCGGTAGCCGAGCAGTTCGTACCGGCCGAGCATCCGGACGGTGTCCTCGATCGCGCAGGGCGCGTGCACGCTCGGGTCGGCCAGGTCGACGACCACCCACTGCGGCCCGTCCTGCAGCGCGTCGGCGAGCGGCGGCGCCGGTTCGCGGCAGACCAGGCCGACTGTGGTCCGCCCGGCCAGCTGCGCGGCGAGGCGGTTGGAGGCGGCGACGGTGGCACCGTCGGGTATCCGGGCCAGCATCTCCCTGGTCTGCGTGAGCCGCGCCGAGGTGCCCCAGGCCCCGGGAGCGACGGCCTCGCGCAGCGGGAAGAGCGGGAGCGTCACGGCGGCGACCAGGCCGGCGACCGCCAGCCCTCGCCGGGCCCGGCGAGCGGCGGCACGGTCCGGCGTGGTGGGCCCGGACGTGCCGGACGGCACGGCCGCGCCACGGGCGAACGCGCCGGTCCGGCCCAGGGCGTCCACCAGCGCCGCCAGCAGCAGCGGCATCAGCACCGCGCTGTAGTGGTAACCCACGCCCCAGTAGTGCGGGTTGTCGGCGAGCAGCCGCCAGCCCAGGGTCGGCAGGCAGAGCAGCGCCAGCGGCGAGCGCAGCCCGAGGAGCCCGGCGGTCGCGGCGGCCAGGGCGAGCAGCAGCCACTTCAGCGGCGGCCAGACCAGCCGCACGGCCGCCTCCCACGGCGCCCCGGCGGCCTCCCCGGCGCCCAACTGCCCCCAGTAGTCGAAGTCGCCCCCGGCGTTGAACGACGGCAGCACCACCAGCATGGTCAGCGCCGTCGCGGCCAGCCCGAAGACCGCCGTCGCGAAGCCCAGCACCCGGACCCCGCTCCCGCGCGGGGCCCGTCGGCAGACCAGCGCCCCGACGGCGGCGACCGTCAGCCCGAGATCCTCCTTCACCAGCACCAGCGGCAGCGCCCAGAGCACCGCCGCGACCGGCCGTCCCCGCCCGAGCGCGACGGCCGCGAACGCCAGCAGCGGCACGGCGAAGGCGATCTCGTGGAAGTCGTCGGCCACCGCCTCGACGATCCCCCAGGACACCCCGGTCAGACAGCCGACGGCGACGGCCAATCGCAGGCCGCCGACCTCGTAGGCCCACCGGCTCAGCGGCACCACGGCCAGCGCCATCAGCACCGCCTGGGCGATCAGCAGCGTCACGGCGCCCGGGAACGCCCGGTAGAGCGGGGCGAGGACGACCAGCACCGGGTGGAAGTGGTCCCCGAGCAGGTGGTAGCCGGGGCCCTTGAGCAGCACGACCGGCGCCTCCCCGTGCGCGTAGCCGCGCACCGCCTGCTCGAAGATCCCCAGGTCATAGGCCTGGGTCAGGATGCGCCGGTGCCGGTTGACGGCCACGCAGGAGTAGAGCACGGCGAACACCCCGGCCTGCCCCCAGGACAGGACCCGGGGCCGCCGGAGGGAACGGAGCAGTCTGCGGAGCACCCACATCAATGAACCACCCTTTCACTATCTAATTAGTGAAAGGGTGGTGGAGTCCCGAAGCGCCCGTCAACCCCGGCCCGACCGGACCCGGGGGTATCCCACCTCCCGAAGGTGGGGTTAACTCCCCTGCTGGGAAGGGGGTTTCTCAGGTTCCGGGGCGGCGGCCGGGCCAGCAGACTTCCTGCCATGAGCCCACAGCCCACGGCCGTCCCGGTCCCGGCCGCACCACCGCGCCGCGACCCGGACGGCAGCGACTTCGCCCAGCTCACCCGCCGGATGGTCGAGGAGGGACTGCTGGAGCGCCGTCACGGCTACTACGCCGTCCGCTTCGGCGTCACGCTGGCCGCGTTCGCGGGCGGCTGGTACGCCCTGTTCGCGCTGGGCGACACCTGGCTCCAGCTCGCACTGGCCGCCGCGATGGCCGTCGTCTTCGGCCAACTCGGTCTGCTCGCCCATGATCTGGCGCACCGCCAGGTCTTCGGTGGGCGCCGTGGCAGCGAGACCGGCGGGCGGATCGTCGCCAATCTGCTGATGGGCATGAGCTACGGCTGGTGGATGAACAAGCACACCCGCCACCACGCCAACCCCAACCACGAGGGCCGGGACCCGGACGTCGCCCCCGACATCGTGGTGTGGTCGCAGCAACAGGCCCGGCAGGCGCGCGGCGTCCCCCGGTTCATCGGCCGGCGACTGGCGTACCTGTTCGTGCCGCTGCTCCTCCTGGAGGGCCTCAACCTCAGCTACAACAGCTTCCGCGCGCTGCGCAGCCCGTACCTGAAGCGCCCCCGGCTGGAGGGCACCCTGCTCGTCCTGCACTTCGCGGCCTACTTCGGGGCCGTCCTCACCGCGCTGCCGGCCGGCAAGGCGGTCGCCTTCCTCGCCGTCCACCAGGCCCTGCTCGGCGTCTACCTGGGCTGCGTCTTCGCGCCGAACCACAAGGGCATGCTGATGGTGACGCCGGAGATGCGGCTGGACTTCCTCCGCCGCCAGGTGCTGACCTCGCGCAACGTCCGGGGCAACCCCGTGCTCGACACGCTGATGGGCGGCCTCAACTACCAGGTGGAGCACCACCTGTTCCCCAGCATGCCCACCCCGGCGCTCCCCCGCGCGGCCCGGATCACCCGCCGGTTCTGCGCGGAGAAGGGCATCCCGTACCACGAGACCGGACTGCTCCGCTCCTACCGCGAGATCTTCGCCCACCTCCACCGCACCGGCGAGCCGCTGCGCGCGGACCACTGAGCGACCGGCTCAACGCCCCTCCGGGCTACGTGAGTTCGTCGGCGAGCAGGTCCATCAGCAGGTTGTCGTGCCAGCTGCCGTCGGCGCCGCGCTCGTACTGGCGCATCACGCCCACGGGGCGGAAGCCGACCTTCTCGTAGCAGCGGATGGCCGGGGCGTTGTCGACCGCCGGGTCGATGACCAGCCGGTGGAAGCCGTGGTGGCCGATCAGGTGGCGGGCCAGGGTACGGACGGCGTCGGTGCCGTGGCCCCGGCCGTGCCGGGCCGGGTCGAGGTAGATGTCCAGACCGGCGTGCCGGTACTCGTCGTCGTCATTGGCGTACCACTGGACGGCGCCGACCACCCGGCCCCCGGCCTCGATGGCGAAGGTCTCGGTACCGGAGTCGGCGAGGTCGTCGGCGACGGCCGCGGTGAGGTCGTCACCGCCCCGCCACCGGGCGAGGACCTCGGGGGTGCGGCGGATGGCGGCCAGGGCCGGGATGTCCTCGGCCGTGGCCGGGCGGAGCGTGACGTGCGCGCCGTGCAGAATCGTCCCCATACCAGCGGATGCTTCCACGGAAGACCCCGCTCGGCGAACCGTTTTCGACTTTGCACGCACCGCCTCCCGGCAGGGATGATTCGCCGTCGTGATACGTCTGCTGATCTTCCTCCTCTTCGTGGTGGGCTACATCGTCTACCGGATCGTCCGCCGCAAGCGCCATCTGAAGTGGGCCCAAGAGGGCTTCGACCCGGCCGCGTACGGCATGCCCCCGCGTGAGCGGCTCGACCCGACCCGGGCCGGGCCGCCGGTCCCGCTGGAGCAGCGGCGTCACTCGCAGGCGATCGCCGACGCGGCCTGGGCCGGGGACTGGCGCCCGGCCGCCGAGTACGTCGCCGAGGCCGGCGACCACTGGGACGAGCGGTGGTCGCGGTTGGGGCTGCTGGCGGCGATCGCCGGCAACGGCGACGGCTGGCTGGGCGCCTGGCGCTCCGCGGAGCCCGGCAACTGCGACGCCGCCACCCTGGAGGCGAAGCTGATGGTGCACCGCGCCTGGGAGGTGCGCGGCTCCGGGTACCGGGACGAGGTCGGCGACGACGCGATCGACGCGTTCCGCGAGCTGCTGCCGGCCGCGATCGAGGCGGCCCGCCGGGCGGCCCTGCTGGACCCGGCGAACCCGGGCCCGTGGGTGGTGGTCGTGACGGCGGCGCGCGGGGCGCAGTTCACCCCGGAGAAGTTCCAGGAGGCCTGGGACGAGCTGGTGAAGCGGGCCTGGTACCACTACGACGGTCATTGGCAGGCCATGCAGTACTGGTGCGAGAAGTGGTTCGGCTCGAACAAGCAGATGCTGGCCTTCGCCGAGCGGGCCATGGACGCGGCCCCGCCCGGGAGCCCGCTGGGCGGGATCTACCTGCACGCCCTCGCCGAGCTGGAGAACCGCGGCGGCATCGCCGGGACGATCGCGGCGGACAAGACCAAGTGGCGCGTCGAGAACCTCGCCGCCCAGCTGCGGCAGGTCCGGCCCGACGACGAGCGGATGCCGCAGCTGCGGCACCTGCTGGCGCACTTCGCCGGCGAGGTGGAGGCCTACGACGTCGCGCTGGAGCAGTTCCGGGCGATCGGGCCGTGGTGCGGCGCCGCGCCGTGGAACGACCGGGAGGACCCGGCGGCGGCATTCGACCTGGCCCGCGCGCTCGCCGTGAAACGGGCCAAGGCGGAGCCGCTGGCGGCCGAGCTGCGGCCGGCGAAGAACTCCGGCGCGGGGCAGGGGCTGTAGGGCCCGCCGCGACGAGGACGAGGGAGGGGCGTTCCCCGCGCTGCGCCCCTCCCTCGTCGCTCCCCTGTCGCTCCCCCGCGAGCGGGCCGCCCGGGTCAGGCGGTCTCGACCGGCAGGCCGGCCGCGGACCAGTCCTGGATGCCCTCGCGGTACTTGCGGACGTCGGTGTAGCCGAGCGCGGTCAGGCGGTCGGCGACCTGGCCGCTGTTGGGGCAGGCCTCGTTGGAGCAGTAGGTGACGATGGCGGCGCCGCGGTCGGGCAGCAGCTCGGGCGCGAGCCGGTCGACGTCGGCCCGGACGAGCTCGATCGCACCGGGCAGGTGCTGCTGGGCGTAGTAGTCGCCGCCGAGGGTGTCGACGACGGTGACGGAACCGGCCTCGATGGCGGTGGCCAGTTCGGTCCGGGTGATGAGTGCGGTCATGCTGCGCCTCCTGGGGCTGCGCGCCGATTCGGACTATAGTCCGCTTATGACTCAGGACAGTACCGGACCGCAGTCCGCTTATGCAACGCCTGCTCCGGCCCCGGGCGCCCCCGTCCCGCTGGAGCTGCTGCGCACCCCGCCGCCAGTCGAGCGCGCCGACGCCGCCCGCAACCGGGCCGCCGTGCTGGAGGCCGCGGCCCGGCTGTTCGCCGAGCACGGGGTGGAGTCGGTCTCGATGGACCAGGTGGCCGCCGCGGCGGGGGTCGGCAAGGGCACGCTGTTCCGCCGCTTCGGCGACAAGGCCGGGCTCGGCGCGGCCCTGCTGGACGCCCGCGAACGCGCGCTCCAGGACGCGGTCCTGCGGGGCCCCGCGCCGCTCGGGCCCGGCGAGGCGGACGCCGGGGCGGCGAGCGGCGAGCGGCTGGCGGCGTTCGTGACCGCCTATCTGGACTACCTGCTGGAACACCTCGACCTGGTCCGGATGTCCGAGACGGCCGGCCGGGGCTCGCGCTACCGCATCGGTGCCTACCGGTTCTGGCACCGGCACGTCGCGCTGCTGCTCGGCGCGGGCGGGCACGCCGAGGACCCCGAGCACGACGCGCACGCCCTGCTGGCGGCGCTGGCGGCCGAGCACGTGGCCGCCCTGCTCCCGGAGCTGGGCGAGGAGCGGATCCGGGCGGGGGTCCTGCGGCTCGCCTCCCGGATGACGTGACGGCCCGGACGACGTGACGGCCCGGGCCCGCCGCTTCCGGTGGCCGGGTCCGGGGAGTGCCGAAAGAATTCTCGGGCCGGCTGTCGAAACGGCCGCCGTCCGTTCGACGCAGGGGTGAGCGGCGGGGAGAGGCCCCGCCCGCACCGACGAGGAGTGAGCCGCCATGCCGCGCTTCATGACGCTGATCCGCATCGACGAGGAGCAGGCCTCCGAGTTCCAGCCCGACCCCGGGTTCGAGGAGCGGATGGGGGCCCTGTTCGAGGAGATCACCAAGGCCGGGGTGATGCTGGACACCGCCGGGCTGCTGCCCACCAAGGAGGGCACCCGGCTGCTCTGGGAGGGCGGCAAGGTGACCTGCACCGACGGCCCGTTCACCGAGACCAAGGAGGTCGTGGGCGGCTACGCGCTGCTCCAGTGCAAGGACAAGGCGGAGGCGGTCGAGTGGACCCGGCGCTTCCTGGAGACCCACCCGGCGCAGTGGACCGTCGGCGCCGAGCTGCGGCAGATCGACGAGGCCGCCACGCCGCCGGAGGCGTGAGCGGCGCGGCGGTGGTTTGCCGCCGTCGGTGACGGCTGCTCTGATGGGTGATCGTGACGGAGCGCAACGCGGGAGCGGCGGGGGCCGCACCGACGACGGGAACGACGGGAACGACGGGGCCCGCGGAGGCCGCGGAGACGGCCAGGACCGTCGAGACCGTGTTCCGGATCGAGTCCGCGCGGATCATCGCGGGCGTCACCCGGATCGTGCGCGACGTCGGCATCGCCGAGGAGCTGGCGCAGGACGCGCTGGTCGCCGCCCTGGAGCAGTGGCCCGAGTCGGGCGTCCCGGACCGTCCGGGCGCCTGGCTCATGGCCACCGCCAAGCACCGCGCGATCGACCTGGTCCGCCGCCGGGAGACGTACGCCCGCAAGCTCGCCGAGGTCGGGCGGACGCAGGAGGACGTGCCGCCGCCCGAGCCGTCCGGCCCCGACGACATCGACGACGACCTGCTGCGGCTGATCTTCACCGTCTGCCACCCGGTGCTGTCGGCGCCGGCCCGGATCGCGCTCACCCTGCGGCTGCTCGGCGGGCTGACCACGGCGGAGATCGCCCGGGCCTTCCTCTCCACCGAGCCGACGGTGGCCCAGCGGATCGTGCGCGCCAAGCGGACGCTGGCGCGGGCCGGGACGCCGTTCGAGGTCCCGTACGGGGAGGAGCGGGCGGCCCGGCTCTCCTCCGTGCTGGAGGTCGTCTACCTGGTCTTCAACGAGGGCTACTCGGCGACCGCCGGGGACGACCTGCTGCGGCCCGCGCTCTGCGAGGACGCGCTGCGCCTGGCCCGGGTACTGGCGGCGCTGATGCCGGCCGAGCCGGAGGCGCACGGGCTGGCGGCGCTGCTGGAGTTCCAGGCCTCCCGGACGGCCGCCCGCACCGGGCCGGGCGGCGAACCCGTCCTGCTCGCCGACCAGAACCGGGCCCGCTGGGACCGGCTGCTGATCCGGCGCGGACTGGCCGCACTGCGGCGGGCGGGCACCGGGCCGTACTCCGTGCAGGCCGCGATCGCCGCCTGCCACGCGCGGGCCGCGCGGTACGAGGACACCGACTGGCCGACCATCGCCGCGCTCTACGGCCGGCTGATGGCGCTGACGCCGTCGCCCGTGGTGGAGCTGAACCGGGCCGTGGCGCTGTCGATGGCCGAGGGGCCGGCGGTGGCGCTGGAGGTGGTGGACGCCCTGGCGACGGAGCCGGCGCTGCGCGGGTACCACCTGCTGCCCAGCGTCCGGGGCGACCTGCTGGCCCGGCTGGGGCGCCGCGCCGAGGCGCGGGCGGAGTTCGAGCGGGCGGCGGGGCTCACCCGCAATGTCCGGGAGCGGGGGCTGCTGCTCGCCAAGGCGGCGGAGGCGGCCGAGGCGGCAGCAGCCCGGGCGGGCGAGGGCTGAGGCTTCGAGGGTTCTGCGGACTTCGAGGGTTTCGAGGGTTCTGCGGGTCGAGGGGAATCAGAGCGCGTCGTCGAGGCGCAGCCGGGCGCTGACCTGGCCGAGGCCGTCGGCGAGCACGGCCAGCTGCTCCCGGGTGAGCACGTCGATGAGCAGTTCGCGGACCAGCGCGACGTGCCCCGGGGCCGCCTCGCGCAGCATCTCGCCACCCTGCTCGGTGAGTTCGGCGAAGACGCCGCGCACGTCGCTGGGACAGGAGCGGCGGCCGACCAGGCCCATCTTCTCCAGCTGGGTGACCTGGTAGGTCAGCCCGCTCTTGGAGGTGACCAGCCTGTCCGCCAGCTCGGTCATGCGCAGCGAGCCGCCCGGGGCGGCGGAGAGGTGGACGAGGATCTCGTACTGGGTGTGGGAGAGGCCCGATTCCTCCTTGAGCTGGCGTTCCAGGCGGCGGTTGAGAAGGTTGCTCGCGGTGACGAAGCTCCGCCAGGCGGCCATCTCCTCCTCGTCGAGCCAGCGGGGCTCGTACGGGGAGGCGGCGGAGGGGGGCGCCGAGGGTGCGGACGAGGTGGAGGGCATGAGGTGATCGTACTCCTATTGTTCAAATTCGAACGAAGGTGTACGGTCGAAGTGTCGGTGTTCAAATTTGAACTACCGGCATCCGCCACCCAAGGGTCCACCGCAGCCGAGGGCCAGAGGAGAAGAGCCGCCATGAGCACCGCCGCACCCGAGCGCATGCCCGCCCTCTACCTGTCGCACGGTGCGCCGCCGCTCGCCGACGACCCCGTCTGGCCCAAGGAGCTGGCCGCCTGGTCCGCCGACCTGCCGCGCCCCAAGGCGATCCTGATGGTCTCCGCGCACTGGGAGGAGGCCCCGCTCGCGCTCGGCGCCGTCACCACCGTGCCGCTGGTCTACGACTTCTGGGGCTTCCCCGAGCACTACTACGGCGTCCAGTACGCCGCCCCCGGCGCACCGGAGCTCGCCGAGCGCGTGCGCAAGCTGCTGCGCGCCCCCGGCACGCCCGTCCAGGACATCCCCGACCGCGGCCTCGACCACGGTGCCTACGTCCCGCTGGTGGAGATGTTCCCGGAGGCGGACGTCCCCGTCCTCCAGGTCTCCATGCCGACGCTGGACCCGCAGCGGCTGCAGGAAATCGGCCGCCGGCTCGCCCCGCTGCGCGACGAGGGCGTGCTGATCGTCGGCAGCGGCTTCTTCACCCACAACCTGCGGGCGCTCAGCCGTGACGGGCAGGTCACCTCGGTGATGGCCGAGTTCGACGACTGGGGCCGGCGTGCCCTGGCGGCCCAGGACCTCGACGCGCTGCTGGACTTCGAGCGGAAGGCCCCGGCCGGCCGGCTCGCCCACCCGCGCACCGAGCACTTCGCCCCGCTGTTCGTCACGCTCGGCGCGGCGGAGCACGAGCTGGGCAGCCAGCGCACGGTGATCGACGGGTTCTGGATGGGCCTGGCGAAGCGCTCGATCCAGATCGGCTGACGGCCGGGCCCTCGCCTCCCGCGCTCCGGTCAGAGCGCGCAGCAGGTGAAGCGCTCGCCGATGTGCTCGGGCTGTTCGATCTCGTCGACCAGCGCCACCGCGTAGTCCGGCACCGAGATCCGGCTCTCCCCCTCGGCGTCGGTGAGCAGCTGCTCCAGCCCGGTGCGGTAGCGGCCGGTGCGCTCGCCCGGGCCGATGTGGGCGGCCGGGCTGAGCACCGTCCAGCGCACGTCCGCGACCGTCCGGTAGTACGCCAGGGCGTCGCCGTGGGCGTGCATGATCTGCAGCACCGCCTCCGGCAGGCCCGGGGCGTCCCAGACCCTGGTGCCGGGGGCGGTCTCCAGGCTGCCCGCGCCGCCGACCGCGAGCAGCCGGGGTGCCTCGCCGCCGAGCCGGCGCAGCCCCTCGACCAGCGCCCGGGCGGCCGGTTCGATCAGCGCCAGGTGGCCCGGGCCGTCGCCGCCGCCGACCGCGCTCACCAGGACGTCCTGCCCGGTGGCGGCCCTGGCCACGTCCGCCGGGTCCAGCACGTCGCCGGCCTCGACGGACACCTCCCCCGGAAACCGCGCGGCGTCGAAGCGGGACGGGGTGCGGACGACCGCCGTCACCCGGTGGCCGCGGGTGGCGGCCTCCGCGACGACGGCGCTGCCGATGGTGCCGTTGGCGCCGAACACGGCGATCCTGGCCATGGGGGTACCTGCCTGTTCTCCGGGGGCCGGGTGGGGGGGCCGGGTGGGGATCCGGAGCCAGCAGTAGCACCCGGGGCGGGCGGGACCCTGGCGGACACGCGGGGTCGGTGGGACGGTGGGCCGATGACCGATCATCCATTGGACGGAGACGACGTCCGGGCCGCGCTCGGCGAGCTGACGGCCGTGCTGGGCCCCGCGGCCGAGGACGGCGGCGCCCGCTGGGACGCACCGGCCGGACCGCTGGAGTGGAGCTGCCGGGAGACCGCCGCCCACATCGCGCACGACCTGCTCGCCTACGCCGGGCAGCTCGCCGCCCGGCCCGGCGACCGCTATCTGCCGCTGGACCTGACGGTGCGCCCGGAGGCCGGGCCGGCCGAGGTGCTCACCGTGGTGACGGCCTGCGCGCACCTGCTCGCCACCGCCCTGGACGCGGCGCCGCCCGAGCTGCGGGCGTACCACTACGGGCCGTGCGACCCGGCCGGCTTCGCCGCGATGGGCGTCACCGAGACCCTGCTGCACACCCATGACATCGCCCTCGGGCTCGGCCTGGAGTGGCGGCCCCCGCGGCGGCTCACCTCGGCCGTGCTGGCCCGGCTGTTCCCCGACGCTCCGGCCGGCGACCCGGTGGACGTCCTGCTCTGGTGCACCGGCCGCGGAGAGCTCGACGGCCGCCCGCGCCTGACCTCGTGGAGTTGGCGGGCGGCCGTCGGATAGCGACCGGTGTCAGGAGGTGACGAGCCGCTCGGCGGCGCTGCGCACGACGCAGAACTCGTTGCCCTCGGCGTCGAGGAGGGTCGCCCAGCCCTTGCCGTCCGGGGTGCGGTGGTCCTCGAACAGCGTCGCGCCCAGGGCGAGGAGGCGCTCGACCTCCTCGTCCCGGGTACGGTCCTGCGGCTGGAGGTCCAGGTGGACGCGGTTCTTGACGGTCTTGCCCTCGGGCACCCGGATGAAGAGCAACGAGACACCCGCCGAGTTGACCTCCACCTCCTCGTCCCCCGGCTTGTCGCCCTCGCCCAGGGCGCCGTCCAGCGCCTTCACCCAGAACTGCGCCAGGGCGTAGGGGTCGGAGCAGTCGATCGTCACGTGTCCTACAAGAGAAGCCATGACGGTCACTCTGACCTCGATCGCCGCCCCCGTCCAGTCGTTATCCGGCGGTCCCGAAGGCCCCGGCGCCCCCGGCGGGCCGGCTGTGCCAGTGGCCGTCGAGCGGGTAGCGCGGAGGGGCCGCCGGGACGAGGGCCTCGAAGGGGTAGCCGGCCTTCTCGGCGACCCGGCAGGACGCCGCGTTGTCGCCCTCGTGGAAGAGGTCCAACCGGACCAGCCCGTCGGCGGCGAAGGCCTCCGCCGCCCAGGCGGTGAGCGCCGCCAGCGCGCGCGGGGCCACGCCCCGGCCGCGTGCGGCGGCGGCCGTCCAGTAGCCCACCTCGGAGCCGGCACTGCCCGGGGCGCCGCGCTTGAGCACGACCTGGCCGACCAGCACGCCCTCCTCCAGGACGGCGAAGGAGTACCGGCCACCCTCGCGCCGGCCCCGGTCCTCGGTCTCCAGCCAGCGGGCGGCCTCGTCCGGGCCGGTCACCCGGTTGCGGACGTAGCGGCGCAGCACCGGGTCGCGGTGGATGTCGATCAGGGCGGGTGCGTCGTCCGCCCGGAAGGGGCGCAGCAGCAGCCCCTCGGCGCTCGGGGCACCGGCGGTGGGCGCGGTCGTCACCGCAGGCCCTCCCAGCCCCAGCGCGGGGTGGGCCCCGGTTCGCCGAGGTCGGTGCCGGCCGGGGAGGCGGAGACGTCCTCGGCGATCCTGGTGCCCCAGTCGAAGTACTCCAGGACGCGGGTCCGCAGCAGCCCGTCCTCGGGCAGTTCCTTGCGCACCGCCTCGGCCATCAGCTCCATCCAGCGCAGCCGCTGCTGCTCGGTGATGGCGAGGCCGAGGTGGGCGCGGAGCAGCGCCTGGTGGCCGCCGAGGTCGGTGGTGAAGCGGTCCGGGCCGTCGAACACCTCGGCCAGCCAGAGCGCGACGTGCTCGATGTGGGTGGGAGTGAAGTGCGCGAAGACCGGCGCGAGCAGCGGGTCGGCGAGCACGCCCTGGTAGAAGGTGTTGCTCAGCCGCCGCAGGGCGTCGAGGCCCCCGATCGCGTCGTACAGGCTGCCGGAGCGGTGGTCGGTCATCGGTTTCTCTCCCCCGTGGGCGGATCTCCTGCCGCCTTTCCTAGCAGTGGAACGCCGGGCCCGCCTCCTCCCGGCCCCCTGTTCGCCGCCGGCTCACCAACCGGAGCCCGGACCTCCGTTCCGGGCCGGGCTTGACCTTGCCGTTGGCGGCAGGGTCGGAGGGTTGCGGGCATGAACGGGACAGTGGCGCAGGGGCTCCGGGTGGTGGTGGTCACCGGGGCGGGGACCGGGATCGGGCGGGCGACGGCGTGGGCCTTCGCCGAACAGGGGACGCAGGTGCGGGTGGTGGCCGTCGGGCGGCGGGCGGAGCCACTGGCGGAAACGGCGGAGCGGAGGCCGGGACGGATCGTGCCGGTGGCCGCGGACATCACCGCGCCGGACGGTCCCGAACTGGTCGTCCGGGCGGCACTGGAGCGGTTCGGACGGCTGGACGTCCTGGTCAACAACGCGGGCATCGCGCCGCACGCGACGCTCGGCGACTACACCCCGGAGGGCGTCGGCGCGCTGCTGGCCACCAATCTGACGGCGCCGGTCCTCCTCGCCCAGGCCGCGCTGCCCGCGCTCACGGCGAGCCGGGGCGTGATCGTCAACGTCAGCACCGCCGTCGGGCAGCGCGGCTGGCCCAGCAACTCGGCCTACGCGGCGAGCAAGGCGGCGGTGGACTCGCTGACCCGCAGCTGGGCGGTGGAGCTGGCACCGCGCGGCATCAGGGTGGTGGCGGTGGCGCCGGGCGCGATCGAGACGCCGATCGGCGACCACGCCGGGATCGGCCCCGAGCGACGGGCGGCCCTGCGGGCGTGGCAGCTGGCGAGCACCCCGCTCGGCCGGATCGGCGACGCCGCCGAGGTGGCCTGGGCGATCACCCGGCTCGCCTCGCCCGGGGCCTCCTTCGTGACCGGCGTAGTGTTGCCGGTGGACGGGGGCGCGGTGGTGGGCTGAGCGGCGCGGCAGACGGACGGGGGCGAGCACGGGTGCTGATCGGCGAGCTGGCGCGGGCCACGGGGACGACCCCCCGGGCCCTGCGGCACTACGAGCAGGCCGGGCTGATCGGCTCCGGGCGCGCGCCCAACGGCTACCGGGTGTACGACGAGGCGGCGGTGGTGCGGGTGCGCAACATCCGCGCGCTGCTGGAGGCCGGGTTCACCCTGGAGGACGTCCGGCCGTTCCTGGGGTGCCTGGACCGCGACGCGCTGGGGCCGCCGTCGGCCGGCGCGCTGCGGATCGCCCGGGAGCGGCTGGCGGTGCTGGAGCGCCGGATCGCCGCCCAGACCGAGGCCCGGGACCGGCTGGCCGCCGCGATCGAGGCCGCGCAGAAGGCCACCGTTTCCCGGGCGTGGGGCCCGTCCGGGTGACACCCCCGATCGGGGGTGTGCAGGGGGCGGCGGGCGGAGGACAGTGGGGCCCATGCAGATTCCACTCTCCGTGATGGACTTCCTCGACCGGGCCGAGCTGGTCTACGGCGACCGGGTCGGCATCGTCGACGAACCGGTTCAACCGGCCGAACCCTGGGCCGATCTGACGTACCGTCGGATCGCGCGGCTGGCGCGGGCGCAGGCCGCCGGGCTCGACCGGCTGGGCGTGGGCCCCGGCGAGCGGGTCGCGATCGTGTCGCACAACTCGGCGCGGCTGCTGACCTCGCTGTTCGGCGTGAGCGGGCACGGCCGGGTGCTGGTGCCGGTGAACTTCCGGCTGAAGGCCGAGGAGGTGTCGTACATCGTCGAGCAGAGCGGCGCCTCGGTACTGCTGGTCGACCCGGAACTGGCCGAGCCGCTGGCCGGGGTGGTCGCCAAGCACAAGTTCGTGATCGGGTCGGCCAGCGACGCGCTGCTGTACGACTTCGAGCACGCGCCGCGCCGGTACGCGATCGACGAGAACGACACCGCGACCATCAACTACACCAGCGGAACCACCGCCCGCCCCAAGGGCGTTCAGCTCACCCACCGCAACGTCTGGCTGAACGCGACGCTGATGGCCCTGCACTTCGGGGCGAGCGACCGGGACGTCTACCTGCACACCCTGCCGATGTTCCACGCCAACGGCTGGGGCCTGCCGTTCTCGCTCACCGGGCTGGGCGCCCGGCACGTGGTGCTGCGCAAGGTGGACGGCGCCGAGATCCTGCGCCGGGTCGAGCGGCACGGGGTGACCTTCCTGTGCGGCGCGCCGGCGGTGGTGCAGATGGTGCTGGACGCGGCGGCCGAGTGGGACGGGCCGGTCCCCGGCCGGGACCGGGTGCGGATGGTGGTGGCCGGCGCGCCGCCGCCGACCTCGGTGGTGCAGCGGATGGAGTCCGAACTCGGCTGGGAGTTCATGCAGATCTACGGCCTGACCGAGACCTCGCCGGTGGTGACGGTCAATCGCACCCGCGCCGAGTGGGACGAACTGCCCGCCGAACAGCGGGCGGAGAAGCTGGTGCAGGCGGGTGCCCCGGCGATCGGCAACCAGGTGCGGGTGGACGGGCAGGGCGAGGTGCTGGTCCGCTCCAACGTCGTGCTGGACGGCTACTGGCAACAGCCGGAGGCCACCGCGGAGGCCCTGCGGGACGGCTGGTTCCACACCGGTGACGGCGGCGTCCTGACCGACGGCTACCTGACCATCTCGGACCGGAAGAAGGACGTCATCATCAGCGGCGGGGAGAACGTCTCCTCAATCGAGGTGGAGGACTGCCTCTACGACCACCCGGCGGTGGCCGAGGCCGCGGTGATCGGCGTGCCGGACGCCAAGTGGGGGGAGACGGTCAAGGCGCTGGTGGTGCTGAAGCCGGGCGCGGAGACCGGCGAGGCGGACCTCATCGCGCACTGCAAGCAGCGGCTGGCCGGCTACAAGTCGCCCACCTCGGTGGAGTTCCGGGACGCGCTGCCGCGCACGACCACCGGGAAGCTGCAGAAGTTCCGGCTCCGCGAGCCGTACTGGTCGGGGCGCGAGCGCAAGGTCAACTGACCGGTCCGGCCGGGGGATTCAGCCGAGCAGGCCGGATTCCCGGGCGGTGAGGGCGAGTTCGGTGCGGTTGCGGACGCCGAGCTTGTGCATGGCGCTCTTCAGGTAGCCGGTCACCGTGTTGCAGGTGAGGCCGAGCTGGGCGGCGATCTCCGGGTTGGTCCGGCCGGTCGCCGCCCAGCGGAGCACCTCGTGCTCGCGCCGGGTGAGCGGGGTGTGCGGGAGTGCCCGTGCGGCGCCGGAAGCGGCGCCGGTAGCGGCGGTGGCGGTGGGGGCCGGGGTCGGCGCGGCCGGGGGCTCGCGCCAGGCGGCCGCCCCGGCGAGGGCCAGGGTGGCGGCCTCGGCGAGCCCGGCCACGGCGGCGATCCGGACGTCCCCGAACGGGACCACCGCGCGCAGCGAGGCGTACACCACGCCGTGCACCGTGCCGTCGTGCAGCAGCGGCACGGTGAGCATCGCGTAGAGGTCCTCGGCGATGACGGCGGCGTCGTAGTGGTGGGAGATGGTGGTGTCGGCCCGGTAGTCGGGGGCCCAACTGGGCGCCCGCTCGGCCAGCGCCCGGCCGCCGAGGCCGGTGCCGGCCGACACCTGGAGGTCGTGCAGCAGGTCCGCCCGGGTGCCGGCCCAGTGCCGCAGAACCATGCCCTCGCCCCCGCCCCCGGCCACGCCCGGCTCGGGCACGCCGACCAGGCCGACGTCGGCGCCGCAGTCGGCGATCACCCGGCGGGCGAGGTCGCCGAGCACGGCGTCCCGGACCAGCTCGGCGGCCCGGGCGGCGAGGCCGTCCGGGGCCTCGGCGCCGCGCTTCGACGCGGTCGGGGCGGTCGTCATCGCGCGATTGTCACACGACCTCCCGGTGGTGGGGAGGGGTCGCGAACGTGTTCGGGGCGCGTGTCGTGCGGAGTTGCGCGGAGTTCCGGGTGGGCGCGGGCGCGGCGGCGTAGGGTGCGGGCGCGGGGTTACCGGCGGGTCACCCCCATGGCCCGTTGCGGCCCGCCGGGGCTTCCGATGTTTCCAAGGTTTCCGACCGTTGCGAAGGGGAGATCCATGGCCGATCCGAACGTTCCCGAGAGCTCGTCCGTCCTGGCCGGGCTGCTGGCCGACCTGCGGGCCGAGAGCGGGGTGCTGGACGGACTGGTCGCCGCCCTGGACCCCGACGACTGGGCGCTGGACACACCCGCGACCGGGTGGACGGTGGCGCACCAGATCGCCCACCTGGCCTGGACGGACGACTGGTCGGAGCTGGCCGCGCGCGATCCGGAGGCCTTCGTCGCCGAATCCGGCCGGGTCTTCGGCGAACTGCCGGCGGCCGGCGCGGACCCGGTGGAGGACGGCGCGGCGCGCGGGGCGGGCGAGCGGCCGGCCGCACTGCTGGCCCGCTGGCGGGCCGGGCGGGAGCGGCTCGCGGCCGCGCTCGCGGCGGTGCCGGCCGACGCCCGGCTGCCCTGGCTGGGCCCGCCGATGAAGGCCGCGTCGATGGCCACCGCGCGGCTGATGGAGACCTGGGCGCACGGCCAGGACGTGGCGGACGCGCTCGGCGTCCGCCGGGAGCCGACGGCGCGCCTGCGGCACGTCGCGCACCTGGGGGTGCGGACGATGGGGTTCGCGTTCACCGTGCACGGGCTGCCCGCCCCGCAGACCCCGGTGCGGGTGGAACTGACCGCGCCGGACGGCGGGTCGTGGACCTGGGGACCGGCCGACGCCGGGGACCGGGTGACCGGCCCGGCCCTGGACTTCTGCCTGCTGGTCACCCGGCGCCGGCACCGGGACGACCTCGCGCTGACCGCCGTCGGCGAGGTGGCGACGGCCTGGCTTCCGATCGCCCAGGCCTTCGCGGGACCGCCCGGAGCGGACCGGGAGGCAGGGTCGTCGCTTTAGCGGATGATGCGTCAAATACGCCGCATTGCACGGCAAACCACACGTTTCGGCGATATACAGGGTTCGTCGTCGAATGATGGACTTCGGGCATGACGCGAATGAACCCGCTGCGCACCGCCCTCGCCGGGGCCGCCGCCCTGCTCGCCGTGGGCGGTCTCGTCGCCACCCCCGCCCAGGCCGCGTTCGCGCCGCCCGCCGGGCGGACCGGGGCCGCCGCCCCGGCGCAGGTCCGGGCGGGGACACCGGCCGCGCACGAGGTGGTCACGTTCTTCGAGGAGTACCGGCGGGCGGTGCTCGGTGAGAGCGGCGAGAGCCCGCGGGCCGTCCGCGAGCGACACCTCGCCCCGCACCTGAACCTCCGCCTCGACGCCTGGGCGCAGCAGCACGGCGCCGACCCGGTGTTCCGGGCCCAGAACGTGCCGGTGGACTGGTCGGCCCAGCAGGTGAAGGAGGAGTACGGCTTCGCCTCGGTCCGGCTCACCGAGTTCTGGGGCGGGGGCGGGGGCCAGGAGGTCTGGTACACCGTCCGCCTGAGCGATCTGCGGATCGTCGAGCTGAACGACCAACCCGCGTTCTGACCGGCCCGCCGGAGGGCCCGGTCACCATGGACCCCGGCGCGGCGCAGGCACCCCCCACGACTGCGCCGCGCCGGTCATCTGCCGCTGCCTCCCGCCGTCACGCAGGAGCAGCAGCCCGCCGCCCCGCTCCAGGGCGCCCGCCGTCCAGGCCGGGAGCGACTCGCCGACCAGCCATTCGGCCTCCTCGGCCGCGTCCTCGTCGCCGCCCGGCAGGAGTCCGGGATCCTCGTTGATCCGGCCGGGGTCGAAGCCCGCCAGTTCGGCGCGGACGCGGCCGGGTTCGGGGCCGGCCGCGAGGGAGGGGAAGGGCCGGGGGCGCGCCCAGAGGCCGGCCAGCGCCGAAAGCCCCCAGGCCTCGAAGGCGTCCGCCAACTCGTGCCGGCCGCGCCCGGGCAGGACCGCCGGGCCGGCCGGATCGCGCCGGCCGGTGGGTCCCGCCCGGAACTGCGCTCTGCGGCAACGGCGTCGAGTCCATGGGGACGATCATCCGCACCCGTCACAGTCCGATCCGCAGCGGGGTGAGCCGGGTGGCGACCAGGTTGGTGGCACCCCGGTCCCGCTCGACGTGCCCGTGCACCAGCAGCCCGGCCCGGTCCAGGGCGGTGCGGCGCTGGGACTCCCAGACCGGCCGGCTGCAGATCACATTGATCAGCCCGGTCTCGTCCTCCAGGCTGAGGAAGAGCACCCCGCCCGCCGTCGGCGGCCGCTGCCGGTGGGTGACCAGGCCGCCGACCACCACCGCCGTCCCCGCCGGAACGTCCGGCAGCTCGGCGGCCGAGAGCGCGCCGCCGCGCTCCAGATGGGCGCGCAGGTGCTGGAGCGGGTGGCTGGTCGCGGACGTCCCGGTGGCCCAGAGGTCGGCGATGGTCTCCTCGACCGGGGTCATCGCGGGCAGTTGCGGCGCCTCGGTGCCGGGCGTGGTGCCCGGGATGAGGTCCGCCGAGACGCCCGCGAAGGCGCCCGCCGCCCAGAGCGCCTGCCGCCGGCCGAGCCCGAAGCAGCCGAACGCGCCCGCCGCGGCCAGCGCTTCCAGTCCCGGCGCGGGCAGCCCGGTGCGGCGGGCGAAGTCCTCCAGGTCCGCGTACGGCCGCCCGGCCGCGATCGCCTCGGCCTGCGCGGCGCCGATGCCGCGCACGGTGTCCAGGCCGAGCCGGATCGCGGGCTGCGGCTTCCCGGCGGTGAGCGGCGGGGTGGGCGTCGGCCCCCGGTACGGCTCCAGGGTGGGTCCGGCGCCGCTGGCGTTGACGTCCACCCCGCGCACCCGCACCCCGTGCCGCCGGGCGTCCGAGATCAGGCTGAGCGGCGAGTAGAAGCCCATCGGCTGGTTGGCCAGCAGGGCGCAGGTGAACGCCGCCGGGTAGTGGTACTTGAGCCAGGCGCTGGCGTACACCAGGTAGGCGAAGCTGATCGCGTGGCTCTCCGGGAAGCCGTAGTTGGAGAAGGCCTCGATCTTGGTGTAGACGTCCTGCGCCACCTCCTCCGGGATGCCGCGCCCGGCCATGCCGTCGAGCAGCCGCTCGCGCAGCCGGGCGACCCGTTCGTGCGAGCGCTTGGCGCCCATCGCCTGGCGCAGCCGGTCCGCCTCGGCGGGGGTGAACCCGGCGCAGTCGATGGCGAGTTGCATCATCTGCTCCTGGAACAGCGGCACCCCGAGGGTCTTGCCGAGCGCGTTCTCCATCAGCGGGTGCGGGCAGCCGGGCGGCTCGACCCCGGCGCGCCGGCGCAGGTACGGGTGGACGGAGCCGCCCTGGATCGGGCCGGGCCGGATCAGCGCGACCTCCACCACCAGGTCGTAGAAGTGGTCCGGCTTGAGCCGGGGCAGGGTGGCCATCTGGGCGCGCGACTCGACCTGGAAGACGCCGACGGTGTCGGCCCGCCGCAGCATCGCGTACACGCCCGGGTCGTCGTCCGGGATGGTCGCCAGGTCGTACTGCTCGCCGTGGTGCCGGGCGACCAGGTCGCAGGTGTCGTGCAGGGCGGCGAGCATGCCGAGGCCGAGCAGGTCGATCTTGACCAGCCCGGCGCCGGCCACCGACTCCTTGTCCCACTGCAGCACGGAGCGCCCCGGCATCCGGGCCCACTCGGTCGGGCAGATCCCGGCGATCGGCTCCCGGGTGAGCACCATGCCGCCCGAGTGGATGCCCAGGTGGCGCGGCAGGCCGTGGAGCTGTCCGGCGAGCGCGAGCACGTCGGCGGGGACGACGGCGTCCGCGCCGGGCGGCGAGCGGAAGTCGGCCTGCCGGCTGAACGCGTCCACCTGTCCCTGCGGGTAGCCGAGCACCCGGGCGGCGTCGCGCAGAGCCAGCCGGGGCCGGTAGGTGATCACATTGGCGACCTGGGCGGCGTGCTCGCGCCCGTAGCGGCGGTAGACGTACTGGATGACCTCCTCGCGGCGGCGGTTCTCGATGTCCAGGTCGATGTCCGGCGGCCCGTCGCGGGCGGTGGAGAGGAAGCGTTCGAAGAGCAGCTTGTAGTGCACCGGGTCCACGGCGGTGATCCCGAGCGCGTAGCAGACCGCCGAGTTGGCCGCCGAGCCGCGCCCCTGGCACCAGATGGACTCCCGGCGGCAGAAGTCGACGATGTCGTGGACGATCAGGAAGTAGCCGGCCAGGTCCAGCGTCTCGATGACGTCCAGCTCCCGGGCGAGCTGGCGCCGGGCCGGGCCGTTTCCGGGCCCGAACCGGGCCGGGCCGCCCTCGGCGACCAGTGCGCGCAGATGGCTGATCTCGGTGTGGCCGGGCGGGACGGGGTAGCCGGGCAGCTCCGGGTCCAGGGTGGCGAAGTCGAAGGCGCAGGCGCGGGCGAGGTCCACGGTGGCCTCGCGGACGCCGGGGAAGCGGGCCAGCCGGGCCGCCATCTCGCGGCCGGAGCGCAGATGGGCGGTGCCGGCGGCCTGGGTCCAGCCGGCCGCCTCGGCGAGGGTGCGGCGGTCGTGCAGGGCGGCCAGGCTCTGGGCGAGCCGGCCCTCGGCGGGGCTCGCGTGATGGGCGTTGGTGGAGGCGACGGTGGTCAGGCGCAGCCGGGCGGCGAGCGCGGCGAGGGCGTCGTTGCGCAGGTCGTCGCCGGGGAGCCACTGGTGGATCAGCTCGACGTGGACGTTCTCCGCCCCGAACGCCTCGGTGAGGGTGCGGAGTTGGTCTTCGGGGTCGGCCGGGCCGCTTCCGGCGGCGGCCAGGGCGGCGGGGGCGCGGCCGAGGCGGCAGCCGGTGAGCACCGCCCAGTGGCCGCCGTGCGCGTCGGCGAGGGCCGCGAAGTCGTAGACCGGGTTCCCCTTGGCCCCGCCCGCGAGTTGGGCCGCGCCGATGACGGCGGAGAGCCGGCGGTAGCCCTCCGGGTCGCGGGCCAGGACGAGCAGGTGCTCGACGCCGCCCCGTTCCTGACGGAGCGTCAGTTCGGCGCCGAAGGCGGTGGAAACGCCCGTGCCACGGGCCGCCTCGGCGAGCCGGACCGCGCCGTAGAGGCCGTCGTGGTCGGTGAGCGCGAGGGTCTCGACGCCCAGCCGGGCGGCCTCGGCGACCAGTGCCTCGGGGTCGCTGGCGCCGTCGAGGAAGCTGAAGGCGGAGTGGACGTGCAGCTCGGCCCAGGCCGGTCCGGCGGGCTGCTCTCCGTCGGGCCGCTTCCCGACGGGCTCGGCGGGGCCACCGTCGGGGGCGCCCGCAGGAGCGCCGGTCCGGACGCCGGGCGCGGGCGCGGGCGGGTGCAGCGGGACGACGTCGCCGCCGGACATCCGCCGGTGCAGCTCGCTCCAGGGGAGGAAGGGATGGCTGGTGAATCCCATCGGGGTGGGCCTTCGGTCTCTCGTGTGCTTCCTGCCCCCCTGTTCTTTCGGCTGCGGACGGCCCGGCCGTCAGTCGTACCCGGCCTCCACGAACCAGGCACCCCCCTCCACCGTGAGCAGCAGCGCCCGCCCGCCCGCCACCGTCACCTGGAACCGGGCCCGGCGGCGGGCGCGCGCCTGGTCCCACCAGTACTCCACCGCCGGCCAGGGTCCGGTCCAGCCGTCCACCGCCAGTTCCCGCCCGCGCACCGCCACGGTGGCCGGCCGGGCCGACACCCCCGCCCGGCCGTCCACCGTCACCGGCCGCCCGTCACCGTCCAGCACTGCCGCCGGCACCGGGACGCGGTGCACCACGGCCGGCCAGACGTCCCGCAGCCCGCCGACCCGCCCCGGCCAGGGCGCGTCGGCCGGCGCCGCCGGGTCGTACGGCTCGCCCCACGGCACCCGGACCACCTGGTCGTCCGGCCCCCGGCCGCCGGCCGGCTCGATCCGGCGCAGCCCGGCGTGCCCGAGCACCGCCTGCACCCGGGCCACCGCGCGCTCCACCCGGTCGTCGGCCACCGCCTGTCCCCAGAGGGCGAGTTGGCGGCCCTGGTCGGGGGTGAGGTCGTCGGGGACGAGGCGCAGGGCGGTGAAGCCGCCCGGTTCGGGGGCGTGCGGGTCGCCGGGGTCGCCGCGGTCACCGCCCCGGTCGAAGGTGCCGGTGCTCTGCCAGGCCTGGAGCTGCCAGCGGACGCGTTCGGCGAGCGCCGTCGCCGAGAGCCGTCCCTCGTGCCGCCAGAGCCGCGCGACCGTCCGGCCGTCGGCGCACTCCACCTCGACGGCGACCCGCTGGCAGGTCAGCCCCGCCCCGGCGAGTCGCCGGTGCAGCCGCTCGGCCAGGGTGCGGGCGACGAACACCAGCGGTTCGGCGAGCGGCTCGGGCGGGTCGAAGCGCTGCTCGACGGAGAGGTCGGGACCCTCGGCGCGCGGCACCAGCGGGCGCGGCTGCAGACCGCGGGCCAGCCGGTGCGCCACCGTGCCGGGCGGGCCGAAGCGGTCGGCCACCGACTCGGCGGGCAGCGCGGCGAACGCCCCGACCGTGGGCAGGCCCAGCCGCTCCAGCAGTTCGGCCAGGTCGGCGTCGCCGAGCGCGGCCACCGGGTAGGGCGCGAGGAACTCCGCCGTCCGCCCGGCGGGGACCAGCACCCCGGCGCGGGCGGCGAGCACGGCGGCGAACAGGCCGTCGGCCACGCCGACCCGGCCGAGCGGGTGCGGCGCGGCGGCGGAGGCGGACACGGCCCCGGGGGCGGGGGTCGGCGGGTAGGCGGGCGGGCGGGCGAAGCCGCCCCGGGCGCCGTCCCGGGCGGCGGGTGCGGCGGCGAACAGCTCGTCCACTCCGGCGGTCCGCCGCCCCCCGGTCCGCTCGGCGTCGGCGGGGTGCAGTGGGACGACCTCGGCCAGGCCGGCGCCCTGGCGGCCCTCGGCCTCGCCGTCGTCGCGACTCCCGGCCGGCTCGGCGTCCGCGGGGTGCGCCTGGGGGACGGCTTCCGCAGGGTGCACCTGGGGGCCGGCGACCGCCGCCGACGCCGCCAGGGCGGCCGTGACCGCCCCCTGGACCTTCGCCGCCAGGGCCTCCTCCCCGCCGAAGTAGCGGGCCGGCCCCTTCACCGGGATCGCGCACAGCCCCGGGCGCAGCACCTCCACCCTGGGGGTGAACGCCTCCACCGACGCGACCACCGGTTCGAACCGCCGGGCCTCCGCCTCCGGGTCACGGTCGCGCAGCTCCAGCGCCGGGCAGAGCCGCTGGGCCAGCTTGAGCCGCTGCCCCTGCCGCACCCCGGCGGCCCGGGCCGCCGCCGAGCAGGCCAGCACCCGGCCGCCCTCGACCACCGCCACCGGGGCGCCCTCGGCCTCCCCCGGACGTTCGACGGCCACCACCGGCCAGTCCGGACACCACACCACCAGCACCCGGGGGGTGACCGCGCCACCCGTCCCGGTGGACCCGGCGACCTCTCCACCGGTCATCTCACACCACCGCCATACGGTCGAGGCCCACCCCGGCCCCCGACACCGCGTCCTCCCCCACCACGTTCACGTCCATGTCCACCGTCGCGGCGCCGACCGTCTCCTCCACGGTCCGCACCGCGCCCTGCGCGTCCGGCAGCCAGAGCCGGGCCGTCCGCCCGCGCCCCGCCGAGCCGCGCCCCTCGGCCACCACCTCCACCTGCCGCCCGGTGAGCTGCCCGTGCCCGTCCCCCAGCCCGAACCAGCGCCCGGAGCGCACGCCCAGCCGCAGCCCGGCCCCCGGCCACGGCCCGGCCACCAGCAGCACGCAGCCGCTGCGCCGCAGCACGGCGGCCAGCCGGGCGGCCAGGTTCGGCGGCACCGGGCCGTCCGGGCGCAGCATGATCAGCTCGACGGCGCCGGCCAGGACGGAGACCACCTCGGCCCAATGCGGTCCGGGGTCGTCGGCCACCAGCAGCCGCCGCAGGTCGAGCCCGTACCCGGCGGCCGCGGCCAGCCCGAGGTCCGGCAACCCGACCGCCGCGGCCCAGCCGCCGTCGGTCTCCCGTACCCCGGCGGCCAGCGCCAGCAACAGCCCGGCGTCCCCGCCCGCCACCGACACCGCCGCACCGCGCCGCAGCCCGCCCTCCGGCAGCAGCCCGCGCAGCGCGGGCACCACCGGCAGCAGGCCCCGGGCGGGGGCAGCGGTCGACGCCACCGGTCGGAGCGCGGGCTTCCGCTCCAGGGTGGATTCGAAAACAGATTCGAAAACGGGCACACCCCCAGGATCGAACATCCGTTCGTAAAGATTCAAGTCCGAATCGCCCGCATTGGGCCGGTGACTCTCCGTGTCCACCCAGAGGGGGCACACGCTCGCGCACGCCGGTCACGGCGGTCGCACCCGCGTCCCACCCCCGCCCGAACGGGGTCGACGCGACCTGATGTCGCGTCACCATCCGGCTGCGCATAGGGTGTCGTCGATAGTCCGTTGAACGGAGCGTCGGGCGCTGAGGCGGGGGTTTCAGTGCCCACGCCAAGCCTGCGTTTATTTCCGACCGGCAGGATCAGCCGGTGCGACCGAGGGCCCTCCCGGCCCCGGCGGCGGTCGCGATGACGAAACGAGGTCGAGGAGAATCATGCGTGGCACCACGCTCGGTGACCGCTACCGGCTGAACGAGTGGCTCGGCGGCGGTTCGATGGGCGACGTCTGGCTCGCCCAGGACCAGGTGCTCGACCGCCGTGTGGCCGTCAAGGTCCTGAAACCCGCGCTGCTGGAGGAACCGGGCTTCGCGGAACGGTTCCACGACGAGGCCCGGGTGATGGCCCGGCTCCAGCACCCCGGCATCGTCGGCGTGTACGACTTCGGCCCCGGCCGCACCACCGAGGCCGTCCCCTCCTGGGGCGCGCCCCCGGAACCCGCCGCCCGCCCGGTCGCCTACCTGGTCATGGAGCTGATCGACGGCGAACCGCTGAGCACCGTGATGGAACGGCGCGGCCCGCTGGACGTCCCCGAGGCGCTCGGCCTGGCACTGGAGGTGCTGGGCGCTCTCCAGGCCGCGCACGAGGCCGGCATCGTCCACCGGGACATCAAGCCCGCCAATCTGATGGTGCGCGACGGCCACGTGGTCGTCACCGACTTCGGCATCGCCCGCCCCGGCTGCGACCCCCGGCTCACCGTGCCCGGGATGGTGCTCGGCACCGCCGCCTACCAGGCACCCGAGCAGGCCTCCACCGGTACGGTCACCGCCTCGGCGGACCTGTACGCGCTCGGGGTGGTGCTCTACGAGTGCCTGGCCGGACGGCTGCCGTTCGAGGGCGAGACCGCGCTGGAGCTGATCCTGAAGCACCTGACCGACCCGGTGCCACCACTGCCCGCCGAGGTCCCGGACCCGGTCCGGGCCCTGGTCGAACGGGCCATGGCGAAGGACCCGGCACTGCGCTGGCCGGACGCCGCCGGCATGGCCGCGGCCGTCCTGGCGGCCCTCGCCGGCGAACCGGCGGAGGGCCTGGCCTCCGGGCCGGCCTGGGCGGCGGTGGTCCGGTCGACCGGCGCGCTGGCGGCGCTCCGGGCCACCGGGTCGGCGGTGCGTCCGGCAGTCGCGGACGGGGGCGGGGCCGGGAACGGGGCCTCCGCTCCGCCCGGCCGTGCGGCCAGGTGGCGGGCGGCACTGTTCGGCACCCGGCGCCGGACCCTGCTGGTGGCGGGCGCGGCCACGCTCTGCTGCGCGATCACCGCCACCGCGGCCGTCGTACTGCACCGGGAGGGGGGTCCGGCCGACGTCCGGGCCGCCACCGCCGCCTCCTCCGGCCAGGCGGGACTGCCGCTGACGGCACCCGTCGGGCTGCTCCCCGACCCGGGCGCGCCGTCCCCCTCCCCCGGCGCGCCGACCCCGTCCGGGGACCCCTCGCCGAGCGCGCCGGTCCTGCCGGGCGCGCCGCTTCCCGAGGCGGGAGCCGTGGGCGGCGCCGGCGTTCCGGCGGGCGGCGTTCCGGCCGCCGGGGTGGCGGGCGCCGGTGGAGCGGCGGGTGGAGCGGCGGTCGGCGCCCCGTCGAACGCCCCCGCGAACACCCCGGGCGCGCCGCCCCTCCCCGCTCCGGACGTACCCGCCGGCTCAGCCGCCCCGGGCGGCGCACCGGCCGCCCCGCCCGACCCCTCACCGGCGCCCGGGCAGCCCTCGACGCCGGAGCGCCCCGCCTACACGGCCGCCCCGGCGCCGAGCGTCCCGGCCTACACCTCCGCTCCCGGACGGACCGTGCCCCCCGCCCCGGACTACACCTACGCGCCCAAGCCGACGTACACCTCCACCCCTCCCCCGTACACCGCCACGCCGCCCCCGTCCCCGCCGCCCGGCACCGTCCCGACGGACCCGCCCATCAAGCCCCCGACCCAGCCGGGCGGCCCGCTGCCCCCGTACGTCCGGCTGTCCAACGGCGGGTCCGTGCTGTACGACCAGGCGTCGCTCAACCGGCCGGGCAACCCGGTGATCATGGCCTCGGACGACGGCGGCACGGGCGGGATCTGGCAGCTGACCCCCTACGTGGAGGGCGGGTACGCCCTCTCCAACGGCGCCACCGAGTACTCCAAGGTCCTGAACCTGGAGGAGACCCGCGCCCAGACGCAGCTGGCGTACCGGCCGGTGCCCCCCGCCACCGCCCCGGGCCAGGTCTGGTCGTTCTTCCCGGTGCCCGGCGGCTACGTGGTGACCGTCGCACGGGACGCGAAACGCTGCCTCTCCGCCGCCGGCCCGGGCGTGCCCGCCACGGTCCGCACCTGCGCGGGCTCCACCGACCAGGTGTGGACGGTCTCCGCGGCCTGATCAGGCCCCTGGTGCGCCCGCCCGGGCGCACCAGGCCATCACCGCCGGGACCGGGATCCCTACCGGCTGCTACGGCAGCAACTCCCCGAGGGAGCGGACCTCCTCCGGCCAGGAGCCAGGGCAGCCCGGCCGCTCGCGCCGGGCCACGGCACCGCGTGGTGGGGCAGGTCCGTAGCAGGGGCGCCAGGACCGGACGCCCTCCGTGGCGGGGTCAGGCCGGGAGCCAGGAGGGCCAGGGGCGGCGGGGTGGGTCGGGTGGGTGGGGGGTGCCGAGGAGGGGGAGGAGCCGGTCGGCTTCCGGTGCGCCGATCGGGGCGAGGATCGCGTGGGCCTCGGCCCAGTAGGGGCGGGCCAGGGCCGGGTCGGGCAGGGCGTCGCCGAGGGCGGCGAGGGCCAGGCCGCGGCCGCGGTGGTCGCCGTCCAGGGTGAGCGCCTCGACCGCGCGCTCCGCGGCCTCCGCCGCTTCCGCGCCGCGTCCGGCCGCGCGCAGGGACTCGCCGAGCCGCAGCAGGAGGCGGCCGGTGCGCCGGTGGTCGTCCGGGTCGGTCAGGGCGAGGGCGGCGCGGCGGTGGGCGGCCGCATGGTCGTGCCGGCCGAGGTCGTGGGCGATCGAGCCGAGCGAGTCCCGGGCGCGGGCCTCCAGTTCGCGGTCGGCCAGGTCGTGGCCGATCACCAGGGCCTGGTCGACCACCCGGCCAGCCGCGCCGAAGCGGCCCTGCCGGGCGAACGCCGCCGCCAGTTCCAGCAGTTCGGCGGCCAGCGCACGCCGGTCGCCGGTCCGCTGCCACACCGCGACGGCGGCCGAGAACCCGGCCACCGCCTCGTCCGGGCGACCGAGTTGGACGAAGCAGGCGGCGAGCGACCCGTGCGCGAGCGCGAGCAGCGGCTGCGGCAGGCCGTGCGCAGTGCACAGGTCGCGGGCCCGGAGCAGCTCGGCCAGGGCCGACGACGCGGAGCCGACCTCGGCCAGCAGCCGGCCGAGCACCAGGCGCGCCCGGGCCTCGGCGGTCCGGTCACCCTCCTGAAGGGCGGCGCGCAGCAGGGCGTTGGCGGCGTGCCCGAGCGGCCGGGTGGCGTGCCCGGAGTCCGCCGACAGGCAGACGTCCAGCAGGAGTTCGGCGAGCCGGTCGAGGCCGGGCGCCGCCCCCGGGGAGCGGCCGGGGAGCTCCGCGCACTGGCGTACCAGCGCTCCGACGGCCAGGTAGTCCCCGGCGCTCCGGGGCCCGGCCGTCACCCTGGCGTGGTGGTGGTCCACCAACCGGGCCAGCACGGCCGCCCGTTCGGCGTCGCGCTCCGCCTCGTCGCCCGGGCAGGCGGACCGGTCGACCCGCCGAGCGAAGGCCCGCAGCAGATCGTGGTAGCGGTAGCGGTCGGGGCTCGCCGCGACCTCCAGCATCGAGCAGTCCACCAGCGACTCGGCCAGCGACTCGGCGGCCGGATCCGGCCGGTCCAGGACGGCCGCCGCCTCCTCCGCCGACAGGTCCGGCACTTCCGGGACGGCCAGCAGCCTGAAGGCGCGGGCCTGTTCGGCGTCCAGCAGGTCGAAGCCGAAGCGGAACGAGGAGTCGACGGCGAGGTCCCCGCTGCGCAGCACGTCCAACCGGTACCGCTCGGAGCCCAGTTGCTCGACCAGCCGGGCGACGCTCCAACCGGGACGGCAGGCCAGCCGCGCCGCGAGGATCCGCACCGCGAGCGGCAACTGCCCGCAGAGGCGGACGAGTTCACGGGACGACTCGCTCTCGGCCGCCACCCGCCCGGCGCCGATCACCCTGGTCAGCAGGGTGACCGCCTCCTCGGCGGGCAGCACCGGCAGTTCGGTGAAGCGGGCGTTGGGCAGCGCCCCGATCCGGGTCCGGCTGGTGACCAGGACGGCGCAGCCCGCGCCGCCCGGGAGCAGCGGCCGGACCTGCTCGGCGTCGCGCGCGTTGTCGAGCAGCACGAGGACCCGCCGCCCGGCGAGCAACGACCGGTAGCGGGAGGACCGTTCGGCGAGTCCCGCCGGGATCGCCTCGCCGGGGACGCCGAAGGAGCGCAGAAAGACCGCCAGCGCCTCCTCGGGGCGGGTGGGGCGGCCGTCCGCGCCGTGCAGGTCGAGGTAGAGCCGGCCGTCCGGGAACTCCTCGGCGAGGCCGTGCGCGACGTGCAGGGCGAGCGCGGTCTTGCCGACCCCGCCCATGCCCGCGACCGCCGCCACGGGCATCAGGCCCGGCTCGCGCAGGGCGGCCCGCACCGCCTCGACCTCGGCCGACCGGCCGGTGAAGTCGGCGACGGCGGCGGGGAGTTGGTCGGGCCTGAGCAGGGTGGGCGGATCGGCCGCGGCCGGCGGCCCGGCCTCGGCCCCGGCCTCGGCAAAGACAGCAGCCGCGATAACCGGCGCCGGTCCGGCGGGCGCCGCCAGGGTCGCGTCCGCCGCGAGGATCCGCCCGTGCAGGTCGCGCAGCCCCGGGCCGGGGGCGACGCCCAGCTCGGTGCGCAGCCGGCGGTCGGCCGCCCGGTACACCTCCAGCGCGTCCGCCTGCCGTCCGGAGCGGTACAGCGCGAGCATCAGCAGCTCCGAGAGGCGCTCGCGCAGCGGGTGCTCCTCGGCCAGGGCGGTCAGTTCGGCGACCGACTCCGCCCACCGGCCGCCGTCGACCTCCGCCTCCAGGGCCGACTCCAGGACGGTGAGCCGGCGTTCCTCCCACTCCCGGCGCTGGCGCTGCACATAGGGGCCGGGCACCCCGGACATCGGCTCGCCGCGCCAGAGCGCCAGCGCCGCCCGCAGCGCGGCCGCCGCCTCGGCGTGCCGCCCCTCGGCGCGCAGCGTCCGGGCGCGGGCCAGCAGCGCCTCGCAGCGGGCGGTGTCCAGGCCGTCGGGGTCGGCGACGAGCAGGTACCCGCCGCCGAGCGAGGCCAGCACCTCGGGCCCGAGGACCCGGCGCAGCCGGTGCACATAGGTACGGATGACGCCGTGGGCGCTGGCCGGCGGCTCCTCGCCCCACAGGTCGTCGACCAGCTGGGCGCCCGACACCTGGCGGCCGGCCCGGAACAGCAGCGCGAGCAGCAGCCCCTGCTGCTGCGGCGAGCCGAGCGCCAGTTCCGTCCCGTCCCGCAGGCCGCGCACCGGCCCGAGCACCTCGAACCGCAGCCCGTCCCGCCGTTCCCCGTGGTCCACCGATCGACTCCCCCCGTGCCGGTACGACTCCCCCGTCCGCATGATAGCCACCGGCATTCCCGCTGCTCAGATCCGGTGGAGCGGCGACCGCCGGGGCCGTGGCGGCGATGCTTGCCTTCGAGTGGACTCCAACTCATAGCTTCGATCACACGACGCACCTCGTACGACCCGACCCGGGAACGGAGAGCCCCCATGAGCACGAACAGGGACAGTGACACCGCCGCCGCCACGCGGGAGGAGCGATTCGAACGGGGGCTGGCCGTCCTCACCTCCGTCGACGGCGAGGCCGGGCGGCGGGTGGTCGACGCGCTCGCCGACATCCACCCCGAACTCGCCCACCAGATCGTGGCCTGGGGCTTCGGCGAGATCTACAGCCGGCCCGGACTGCCGCCGCGTGACCGGCAGTTGGTCACCCTGGGCATGCTCACCGCGCTCGGCGGCTGCGAGCCGCAAGTGGAGGTGCACCTCAACGCCGCGCTCAACGTCGGCCTCACACCCGCCGAGATCACCGAGGCCCTGCTGCACTCCGCCGCCTACTGCGGCTTCCCCAAGGCGCTGAACGCCACCTTCGTCGCCAGGAAGGTCTTCGGCGAGCGCGGTCTGCTGCCCGTGGACGGGCGGTGATCGTGGACAGGCCTTGACCTGGACAGGCCGTGACCGCGCCGGCCCCGGGCCGAAAAAGACGGTGAAGGACGGGAGCGGCGGCGGCAGACTGGCCGGCATGACCGAGGAGACGCCGGAGGCGTTCAAGAAGGACCTGCTCGTCTATCTCCAGGACGCCCGGGACGCCCTGTTGTGGAAGCTCGAAGGGCTGTCCGAGTACGACGTCCGCCGGCCGCTGACGCCGACCGGGACCAACCTGCTGGGACTGGTCAAGCACGCGACGGCGGCGGAGGCCATGTACTTCGGGGAGACCTTCGGGCGGCCGTTCGACGCGCCCCGGCCGTGGATCACCGGGGACTCCGAGCCGAACTCCGACTTCTGGGCGACCCCGGAGGAGAGCCGGGAGCGGATCGTCGGCCTGTACCGCGCGGCCTGCGCGCACGCCGACGCGACGATCGCCGCGCTGCCGCTGGACGCGGTCGGCCGGCTGCCGTGGGGCGGGGGCGGCGAGGTGACGCTGCACCACAGCCTCGCCCACATGACCGCCGAGACCCAGCGGCATGCCGGGCACGCCGACGTCGTCCGCGAACTCGTCGACGGCGCGACCGGCCAGCGGCGGGGCGGGGAGAACATGGCGCCCGGTGACGAGGCCTGGTGGGCCGGTCACCGGGCCCGCGTCGAACGTGCCGCCCGGGAAGCCCGGGAGACCCAGGAGACCAAGGAGACCAAGGAAGCCCGGGAGGCACAGAAAGCACAGGAGGCCCGGGCCGAACCGCCGGTTCAGGCGTAGCGGCGGGCGACGGCGGTGGCGGCGGCCGCGACGGCCTCCCGCAGCCCGGGCGGGCCGAGCACCACGGCCTCCGGGCCCAGCCGCAGCAGGTCGCCGACGGCCACCGCCGTGCTCTCGACCGCGAGGTCCACCTCCACCCACCCCTCGCCGTCGGGCGGCCCCTCGGTGTCCAGGGCCCGGGTGCCGGCGGCGCCGAACTGCATCGGGAGCAGCCAGCGGGCCTGCGGGGAGATCCGCAGGCGGGCGGTCTGCTGGTGGAGGGCGGCGGTCAGCCGGCGGGCGGTCTCCACCCAGTGGGCGGCCAGGTCGAAGCCGGCGGGGCGTTCGAAGGTCTCCTCGGCGACCTCGACGGTGAGCAGCCGGGAGACCCGGTAGGTGCGGACGGCCGGCCCCGCGGAACCAGTCCCCTCCGCGTCCGCCGCACCCTCCGCGTCCGCGACGCCCGCCGCACCCGCGACCAGGTACCAGATGCCGCCCTTGAGGACGAGGCCCAGCGGGTGCAGCTCCCGGTTCACCTCGCCGCGCCAGCGGCGGTAGTGGACGCGCAGCACCCGCTGTTCCCACACCGCCCGGGCGACCGGGGCCAGATGGGCGACCGGGTCGGCGTCGCGGAACCAGGCCGGGGCGTCCAGGTGGAAGCGGTCCTGGACCCGGCGGGTGCGGTCGGCGAGTTCGGCGGGCAGCGCCGCCTGGAGCTTGAGCTGGGCGGTGGTCAGCACCGCGCCGAGGCCGAGGTCGCGGGCCGGTCCGGGGGCTCCGGTGAGGAACAGCGCGTCGGCCTCGGCGTCGGTGAGCCCGGTGAGCCGGGTGCGGTAGCCGTCCATCAGCCGGTAGCCGCCCTCGGGCCCCCGGTCGGCGGTCACCGGGACGCCGGACGCGGCCAGCGCCTCGACGTCCCGGTAGACGGTGCGGACCGACACCTCCAGCTCGGCGGCGAGCTCGCCGGCGGTCATCCGGCCGCGGTTCTGGAGCAGGAGCAGCAGGGCGAGGAGCCGGTCGGCGCGCATGGCCCCATTCTGGCGCCCGTACCTGACAGAAGGTGTCAGGTACGGGCGCCAGAGTGGTCACCGAGCGCCCGGCAGACCCGCCGTGCGCCGGCCCGAGCACCACCAGAGGACGACCATGAGCACTACCACCACCGTGACCGTCACCGGCGGTTTCGGCTACGCCGACTGGACCGAGACGGCGATCGGCCCGGCGGAGACCCTTCCCCGGCTGGCCCGGGCCTCCGTCGTCAACGCCTTCACCGGCGGCATCGAGGCGGCGGCGACCGTCTGCGAGTACGTCTTCGTCTACGCCACCGAGAAGACCGGCACCTTCACCGGCCTTCAGCAGATCACCGGCCGGCTGGACGGCCGCAGCGGCGGCTTCACCGTGGAGGAGCGCGGCACCTTCGCGGAGGACGGCACCGTCCGCTGCGCCTTCGAGGTGGTCCCCGGCACCGCCACCGGTGAACTCACCGGGCTGCGCGGCGCCGGCGACTACCTCTACCACCCCGGTGAGTCGCCCGTCCCCTACACCTTCAGCTATGAGCTCGACTGAGCCCGGCGAAGGCGCAGGGGCCTACGCCCGGCCGGTGAGGAGGGAGATCCGGACCTGCTCCGGGTAGCCGGCGGCGGTGGGCGGGGCGGGGAGGGCGGCGCGCAGGCGGGCGGCGAAGGCCGGGCGTTCGGCCTGGGAGGGCAGGGACGTGGCGGGGATGGCGGAGAAGAGGGTGCCCAGGAGCTGATCGGGGGTCAGGGCGTCCTCGTAGTCGATCACCGTCTCCCGCACGTCCGTGAAGCCGGCGGCCTTCAACGCGTCGGCGTAGCGCTCGCGTTCGGCGCCGTCGGTGCCGCAGGAGGCGGTGATCGGGCGGCCGAAGTGCTCCTCCAGCGCGCCGCGCAGGGCCTGCGACCAGTCGCTGTCCTGGGCCCAGACCGGCGCCCCGTTGGCGATCACGGCGACCCCGCCGCCCGGGCGGGTGAGCGGGCACAGGGCACCGAACAGTTCCTCGGGCTGCATCCAGTGCAGGGCGTTGCCGATCACGGTGACGCCGAACGGGCGGTCGCCGGGCAGCAGGGCGGCGAGGCCGGGGACGTCCGCGTCGGTGCCGAGCAGCCACAGGGCGTTGCGCACGCCCGCCCGGTCGGCGGCGGCCCGGGCCCCGCGGAGCATGTCCGGCTCCGGGTCCAGGCCGATGACGGTCCGGACGTGGGCGGCGAGCGGGAGGGCGAGTTGGCCGGTGCCGCAGCCGAGGTCGAGCGCGAGGTCGCCGATGCCGGCATGGGCGTCCAGGCCGAAGGCCCGGACGAGGGCGTCGAAGACGGCCGGCGGATAGCCGCGGCGGTACTCGGCGTAGTAGGCGGCGACCTCACCGGAGAAGTCCGGGAGGCCGGAGCCGGGTTCCGGGGCGGAGGCGGCGGATGGGACGGAAGCGGAGGCTGGGGCGGAGGAGGAGGTCATGCCCGAGTATCTGCCCGACCGGGCCGGGCCCAGTCGGCTGATCGCTCTGGGCGGACGGCCCGGACCGGGCTGCCGGGCCGGGCCGTCAGGCCTCGACGGGCGGTCAGACCTCGATGGGCGGTTCGGACATGACCCTCCGCACCTCGATCGGCATGTCGAGCGGCCGGCCGCCGGGGCCGGGGGCGGCGGAGACCCTGGCAGCGATCTCGACCGCGCGCGACTCGGCGCCGCAGTCCACGATCCACCAGCCGGCCACCCACTCCTTGGTCTCCGCGAACGGGCCGTCGCTGACCACCGGTTCGCCGCCGCCGCCGGCGCGGACGATCCGGGCGGTCTCCGGCATGGCCAGCCCCTGGGCGTCGACGAGCTCGCCGGTGGCGGCGAGTTCGGCGTTCAGGTCCCGCATGTACCCCACATGGATCCGGACGTCCTCGATCGGCCACTCCCCGACCTTCGGGATGTCGAGGTCCTTCGCGCTGAACTGCATCAGCAGCATGTACTTCATCGTTCCGCTCCTCGGTCGTGCGCGGGCTCTCACAGGATGGTCGGAGCACACCGCGCGGTCTCGACATCCCGGCGCAAATCCGTGGGAGGAAGTTACCGGATCCGTCCGCGCACCCCCGGGAGCGACGTCGTTGACCGGGTGCCGAGCACGCGCCTAGGGTCGGGGGCCGTGCAGCGATACGACTGGCTGAAGCGGATTCAGCGCATGGACCCGGAGACCGAGTTCACCGAGATCTACCGGATCAGCAACTGGTACGAATTCCCCTGGGACTACACCCAGTCGCTCGGCTTCGCGCTCTACCGCACGTACGCCGTCCCCAGCATCGGCCGGCTGCTCGCGCGGACCGGCGAGTTCACCGGGCGCCCCCAGAAGCGCTACGACGACACCCTGCTGATCCTGGAGGCGGTGGTCGAGCACGGCTTCGACTCCTCCCGGGGCCGGGAGGCGATCCGCCGGATGAACCGGATGCACGGCCGGTACGACATCTCCAACGACGACTTCCGGTACGTGCTCGCCACCTTCGTGGTGACGCCCAAGCGCTGGATCGACGACTACGGCTGGCGCCGCCTCTCCCCGCACGAGATCCGGGCGGCGGTCAACTACTACCGCGAACTGGGCCGGCACATGGGGATGACCGGCATCCCGGAGACCTACGAGGAGTTCGAGCGGCTGCTCGACGACTACGAGCGCGAGCACTTCGCCTTCGACCCGGGCGGCCGGGCGGTCTCCGACGCCACGCTCGGCCTGATGGCCTCCTGGTACCCGGTGCCGATGCGGCCGTCGATGCGGACCTCCTCGGTCTGCCTGCTCGACGACCCGCTGCGCGAGGCCTTCGGCTACCCGGCCCCGCCGGCCGCGCTGCGGCGCGCCGTCCGCGCCGGGATGCGGCTGCGCGGGCGCTTCGTGCGGCTCCTGCCGCCGCGCCGCAGGCCGCACCTGGGCCGGGACGGCCGGCAGATGCGCAGCTACCCCGGGTATCCGTACGGCTATCGGATCAGCGACCTGGGGACCTTCGGGCCGAAGGACCGCTCCGGGTCCTCCTCCGGCGGCTGCCCGTTCCCGCACGCCGCGGTCCCCGGCGACGGGGACTGAGCGAACGGCCGCGCGGACGTCCCGGACGGACGGCTGCGGCGCTATGCCACGCCCGCCGCGGTGAGGTGGCGCAGGAGCGGGCCGGGGTCGTGGCTGCCGCAGGCGGTGCGCAGGGCGGCGTCGTGGGCGGCGGCGAGGGCGTCGAGGCGGGCCAGGCGGGTGTGGCCGAGCCGGGAGAGGTGGGCGGTGACGCGGCGGCGGTCCTGCTCGTCCTGGCGGCGGTAGACCCAGCCGGCCTCGGCGAGGGCGTCGACGATCCGGCTGAGGCTGGCCTGCGGGATGAGCAGCGTCTGGGCGAGGTCGCCCATCGAGCGGCCGGTGCCCTCGGTGAGGGCGCGCATCACGCGCCACTGGTCGAGGGTGCAGCCCTCGGCCTCCAGCCGGGCGGCCAGGTCGCGGGCGAGGCGGCGCTGGGCGAGCGTGAGCAGCTCGATCAGCAGCGGCTGGTCGGCGGTGGCGGCCGGAACGGCGGCAGGGGAGGCGGCGGGGGCGGTGGTGGCTGGTGGTCTCATGGCCGTTCTCGTTTCCCCATCGCTGGTCCTGGTCGCCGGCCCGGTGGCCGGTCCCGGTCTGTGGCCCGGTCTCCGGCGCCGGTCGTTCCGTCCTCGTTTGGCCGGATCGGCTGGCCATGACGATACTCGCAAGCGATGAGCGCCGACGTGAAGCTTCTGGAGCCGCTCGACGCGCGGTACCTCCCCCGGGAGGCGCCGACGCTGCGGGTGGGCCTGGTCGTGCCGCAATCCGGACCGCTCGGCCTGACCGGGCCGTCGGCGCTGGACGGCGCGCTGCTGGCCGCGCACGAGGTGAACGCGGGCGGCGGGGTGCGCGGGCTGCCGCTGGAGCTGGTGCTGGTGGACGGCGGCGGAGCGCCCGCGGCAGTGGCCGGGGAGGTGGCGCTGCTGCTGGACGCCGGGGCGGTGGACGCGGTGGCCGGCTGCCACTCCAGCGATGTGCACCGGGCCGTGGAGACGGTGACCACCGGGCGGACCGCGTACGTCTACACGCCGCCGCACGAGGGCGGCGACCGGCTGCCGGGCGTGTTCTGCACCGGGGCGGACCCGGCGCGGCAACTGGAGGGGGTGGTGGAGCGGCTCACCGAACGGCACCGGCTGCACCGGTGGGCGCTGGTCGGCAACGACTACATCTGGCCGCACGCGGTGCACCGGGCGGCCGGAGAGGCGGTGGCCCGGGCCGGGGCGCGGGTGGTGCTGCGGCGGCACCTGCCGTTCGGGACGGCGGAGCGGTCGCTGGAGCCGCTGCTGGACGCGCTGCGCGCGGAGCGGGCGGACGCGCTGCTGCTGAGCCTGATCGGCGCCGACCTGGTGCGCTTCAACCGGGCGCTGCGCCGCAGCGGCCTGGACCGCCGGCTGGTGCGGCTGTCCGGCGCGCTGGAGGAGAACAGCCTGCTCGCGTACGGCGGGGACGCCACCGGGACGCTGTACGCCACGATGCCGTCGTTCGCGTCCCTCGCGGAGGAGCGGCGGGTGCGGCTGGCGGAGCAGCACCGGGCGGTGTTCGGGCCGTACGCGCCGGTGCTGGACGCGTACGCGGTGGGCCTGTACGACGGGCTGCACCTGCTGGCGGCGCTGGCGGCGCGCGGGGAGCTGGTCGCGGACTGCGGGCTGGGGCGGGCGGCGGCGCGGCTGCTGCGCGGTGACGGCGCGGCGGTGCGGCGGGCGTGGGCGCTGGCGCCGCTGGGGCCGGCCCGGGACGGGGTGCACCTGGCGCGGGCGGAGGGGCTCGGGTTCACCGTCCTGTCGTAGGGCGGCTCGTAGGGCGGCGACGCGCCGCCGCGGTGTTCGCCATGCGGACGGGACCGCCAAACCCTTCCATTTGGAAATAACTAGCTCTAGTGTCTCCCCACCACCTCGGGTCGCCCCGCCACGGGTCGTCACGGAAGAGAGCCCCCACATGCCCGAAGCACCTCCCTCCTCCCCTGCCGGCATCGAGAGCTACGGCTACAAGCAGGAACTGCGCCGCTCGCTGCGCTTCACCGACCTGCTGGTCTACGGCCTGGTCTTCATGGTGCCGATCGCCCCCTTCGGCATCTTCGGCAGCGTCTTCCAGGGCTCCGGCGGCATGGTCGCCCTGGCCTACGTGCTCGGGATGGTGGCGATGATGTTCACCGCCCTCTCCTACGCGCAGATGTCCCGGGCCTTCCCGATGGCCGGCTCGGTCTACACCTACGCCGGGCGCGGCATCGCGGCGCCGGTCGGCTTCCTGTCCGGCTGGATGATCCTGCTGGACTACGTGCTCGTCCCCGGCCTGCTCTACCTGATCGCCGGCGTGGCGATGAACTCGCTGGTGCCGGCCGTGCCGGTCTGGCTGTGGCTGGTCGGCTTCGTGCTGCTGAACACCGCTGTCAACTACCTCGGCGTCGAGATGACGTCGAAGGTCAACAAGGCGATGCTGATCGGCGAGCTCGTGGTGCTGGTGGTGTTCATCGCCTTCGGCGTGGCGGCGCTGGCCTCCGGCAAGGGCCGGGGCTTCGACTTCACGCCGGTCTTCAACTCGCAGACGTTCTCCTGGAGCCTGGCCTTCGGCGCGGTGTCGATCGCGGTGCTGAGCTTCCTCGGCTTCGACGCCATCTCCACCCTCTCCGAGGAGAACCGGGACTCCGCCAAGGCCATCGGCCGCTCGATGGTCGCCGCGCTGCTGCTGGCCGGCTCGCTGTTCATCGTGCAGACCTGGATCGCCTCGCTGCTCGTCCCGGACCCGGACGCGCTGATCGCGGACGGCGACCCGAACGGCACCGCCTTCTACGACGCGGCGCGCGTCGCCGCCGGCGGCTGGCTGGCCACCGTCACCGCCGCCGCGACCGCCGTGGCCTGGGGCTTCGCCAACTCGCTGGTCGCCCAGGCGGCCACCTCGCGCCTGCTGTTCGCGATGGCCCGCGACCGCCAGCTGCCCGCGTTCCTCGCCAAGGTCCACCCGCGCCACCGCGTCCCGGTGAACGCGACCCTGCTGACGGCGGGCATCTCGCTCGTCCTCGGCCTCTACACCGCCTCCCGCGAGGACGGCATCACCCTGCTGTCCACGCTGGTCAACTTCGGCGCGCTGACCACCTTCCTCGTCCTGCACGTGTCCGTCGTGGTGCACTACGTGGTCCGCCGCCGCAGCCGCGACTGGTGGCGCCACCTGATCGCCCCGGTCATCGGCTTCGCGATCCTCGCGTACGTGGTGATCAACGCGGACATCGCCGCCCAGCGGCTCGGCTTCGCCTGGCTGGCGATCGGCGGGCTGGTCCTCACCGGGCTGCTGCTGACCGGCCGCCGCCCGAACCTGGCGGCGGTGGCCGTCGACGCGAACCCCGATTCCGCCCCCGCCCCCGCCTCCGGCAAGGAGAACCCGTGAGCCTGCCCGACGTCGTCTCCCTCTCCCCCGAGCCCGACGACTACGCCTACACCTTCGGCGGACGCACCCCGCTGGTGACCGTCCAGCCCGGCACCGTGGTCGAGCTGACCACCGAGGACTGCTTCGGCGGCCGGGTCCGCGGCTTCGCCGACCTGCCGAGCGCGGTCTGCGAGTTCCCCTACCTCAACCCGGTCACCGGGCCGATCGCGGTGGCCGGCGCCGAGCCCGGCGACACCCTGGCCGTGCACTTCGTGGAGATCACCCCGGCCCGCGACTGGGGCGTCTCCAGCACCTTCCCGCACTTCGGCGCGCTCACCGCCACCCACAGCACGGCGATGCTGCACGCCCCGCTGGAGGAGCGGGTCTGGGTGTACGAGCTGGACGTCGCGGCCGGCGTCTGCCGGTTCCGGGCCCGCAACAGCGACTTCACCGCCGAACTCCCGCTGGACCCGATGCACGGCACGGTCGGCGTCGCCCCGGCCGGCGGCGAGACCCTGATGTCGATCACCCCCGGCGCCCACGGCGGCAACCTCGACACCCCCGAGATGCGGGCCGGCACCACCGCCTACTTCGGCGTCAACGTGCCCGGCGGACTGCTCGCCATCGGCGACGGCCACGCCCGCCAGGGCGAGGGCGAGGTGTGCGGGACGGCGGTCGAGACCGCGATGCGCACCACCGTGGTGGTCGACCTGATCAAGGGCGGCGGACCGGCCTGGCCCCGGCTGGAGAACGACCACTACCTGATCACCACCGGCTCGGCCCGACCGCTGGAGGACGCCTTCCGGATCAGCCAGCACGACCTCGTCCGCTGGAGCGGGGAGCTGCTCGGGCTGGACGTGCTGGACGCCTACCAGCTGGTCAGCCAGGCCGGCCTGGCCCCGGCGGCCAACGTGTGCGACACCAACTACACGATGGCCGCCAAGCTGCCCAAGTCCCTGCTGGGCCGCACCCGGGCGTACGACGGCCTGCACGACCGCCTCCGCGAGACCGCCGCCGGCTACCTGCGGGGGCGTTGAAGAGGGGTCAGGTTCCCAGCACAACGGTGTTCTGATTGGCGGTGAGCAGCCACCGGCCGTCCTCCTTCGCCATGACGTACAGCGGGCTCCCCTCCTCCCCGATCTGCCCGCCGTCGCCGTCGAGGTAGCGCTGGCGCACCTTGACGGCGGCGACGTCGGGCCGGATGAAGAGCACGTGCACCACTTCGTAGGTGGCCGTGTTGCCGCTGCCGGCGAAGGCGCCGGGCAGCACCTTGCGGGTGAACCCGGCGATCTCCTCCCGGCCGCGCAGCAGCACGCCGTGGCCGGTGGTCCAGATCGCGTCCGACCGGAACAGGCCGATGAACTCCTCGGGGAGCTCGTTGACCTGCGCGTGCTGGACGGTGGCGACCACCCGTTCGATGGCGGCGATCTCGCCTTCGAGCGAGCCGGCGTCCATCAGGGCGGTCCCGCCGGTGTCGCCGTTGATGTTCCTGTTGACATTCCCGTTGGCGTTCATGGCGCCCATGATGAAATCTCAAGCCAGCTTCAGGTCAAGGCCCGGGGCGGCCGCCTCCGGGAGCGACCGGCGGATGGCGGGGCGGGGCGCTGCTCGCGGCGTCCTGCCTGCCTGCCGTCCCCCTCTCCCCGCTGCGCACTGCCGCACCCCCGTCCGAGGGCACCAGCGGGTCCACCGCCCGCGCCCGCTCGTCGCCGCCCCGACCCGCCCCACCCCTGCACCCGAACGGGTGATCTAGGCTGGTGGGGTGCCCCTTCTCGTTCGCCGTCGCCACGTGGACCTGCTCCGCGTGACCAGCATGTCCTGTCGACGCTCCGGCTGAACCTCGCGCCCCTCACCCTCAGCGCGGCCCGCAGCGGCCGCGTCCCCCCTCCCGGCCCCGGGCACACCGCCGCACCAGGCGCGCGTGCCCGGCGTTCCCGGTCACCACCGGAGCCGGCCGGGACGAGACCCAGCGGATGTCACCCATGTCGCAGCACCACCCCACCAGCCCCGCCGACGCCGGCCCCGCCGACGCCAACGCCGCCGACGCCCTTCCGGTGATCGACCTCTCGCTCGCCGACGGCGGCCCGGCGGACCGCACCCGTCTGCGCGACGCCCTGCGGAGCGCGGCCACCGGCGTCGGCTTCTTCCAGCTCGTCGGCCACGGGGTCACCCCGGCCGAGACGACCGCCCTCACCGACGCCATGCGGGCCTTCTTCGCCCTCCCCGAGGCCGACCGCCTCGCCGTCGCCAATCTGCACTCCCCGCACTACCGCGGCTACACCCGCACCGGCGACGAGCGCACCGGCGGCAACCGGGACTGGCGTGACCAGCTCGACATCGGCGCCGAGCGGCCCCCGCACGTCCCCGCCCCCGGCGAGCCCCCGTACTGGTGGCTGGAGGGCCCCAACCAGTGGCCCGCCGCACTCCCCGAGCTGCGCGAGGCCGCCCTGGCCTGGATCGACCGCCTCGGCGCGGTCGCCCGCACGCTGCTGCACGAACTCCTCACCGCGATCGGCGCCCGCCCCGACTTCTACGACCCCGCCTTCGCCGGCCACCCGCACCTGCGGCTCAAGCTGGTCCGCTACCCGGGCACCGCCCCCGACGGCGCCGCCCAGGGCGTCGGCGCGCACAAGGACTACGGCTTCATCACCCTGCTCCTCCAGGACACCGTCGGCGGCCTCCAGGTGCAACGCCCGGACGGCTCCTTCCTGGACGTCCCGCCCCTGGACGGCGCCTTCGTCGTCAACCTCGGCGAACTCCTGGAGGTCGCCACCGACGGCTACCTCAAGGCCACCAGCCACCGGGTGATCAGCCCGCCCGGCGCCCGCGAGCGCTTCTCCGTCCCGTTCTTCTACAACCCCCGCCTCGACGCCCACATCGAGCCCCTGGACTTCCCCCTCGCCCACCACGCCCCCGGCATCACCCAGGACCCGGCCAACCCCCTCCACGCCGATTTCGGCTTCAACGAATGGAAGGGCTACACCCGAGCCCACCCCGAAGTCACCCGCCGCCACCACCCCGACCTCGCCGCCTGAGCCCGCGGGACCGGCCCGTCCGAACGTGGACCCGGCCAACCCCCTCCACACCGACTTCGGCTTCAACGAATGGAAGGGCTACACCCGAGCCCACCCAGAGGTCACTCGCCCCCCACGCCCCGCCTGGCATGGACCCGGTGGGGCAGTGGTGTCACACTCGTGGTGTCACAGTGGTGGTGCTACGGGTGGGAGGCGGGGGTGGAGGTGCGGCTGACGGTGGACGAGTTGGCGGCGCGGGCGGGGGTGACGGTGCGGACGGTGCGGTTCTACGGGACCAAGGGGCTGCTGCCGCCGCCGGTGCTGGGGGCGCGGCGGGTGGGGTGGTACGGGGCGGAGCACCTGGACCGGCTGGGGCTGATCGAGGAGTTGCAGCGGCAGGGGCTGACGCTGGCCGCGATCGAGCGGTACCTGGCGCGGCTGCCGGAGGACTCCACGCCGCTGGATCTGGCGATCCACCGGGCGCTGGTGGCGTCGTGGACGCCGGAGGTGCCGCAGGAGGCGGGCCGGGAGGAGGTGGAGCGGCGGGCCGGGCGGCGGCTGTCGGAGGAGCAGCTGGACCGGCTGGCCGCGATGGGGGCGCTGGAGCGGACGGCGGACCCGGAGGTGTTCCGGGTGGATCCGGGGCTGCTGCCGCTGGGGGTGCGGATCCTGGACGTGCCGATCCCGCTGGAGACGCTGGTCGCGGCGCGCGCGGTGGTGGTGGAGCACAGCCGGGCGACGGCGCGCGAGTTGCAGCGGCTGTTCCGGGAGACGGTGTGGAGGCCGTACCGGGAGAGCGAGCCCGCGCCGGACGAGGTCGAGCGGATGAAGGCGCTCACCGACCACATCCAGCCGATGGTGGCGCAGGCGCTGGTCACGGCATTCCAGAAGTCGTTGCGGGAGGAGTTGGGCGAGGAACCGGGCGAGGAGCCGGGCGAGGCGGCCGCCGATGAGGAACGGGCCGCCCCGCCCGAGCGGTGATCAGTCCGTGAAGGTGCGCCCCTCGGCGGCGATCCGCTCCAGCAGGGCGGGCGGCGCGAACCGCTCGCCGTACGCGGCGGCGAGTTCGCGGGCGCGGTCCGCGAAGCCGGCCGGGCCGCCCGGGTAGCCGTTGATGTACTGGAGGACGCCGCCGGTCCAGGCCGGGAAGCCGATGCCGAGGACGGAGCCGACGTTGGCGTCCGCGACCGAGGTGAGCACGCCCTCCTCCAGGCAGCGCACCGAGTCCAGGGCCTCGCTGAACAGCATCCGCTCCTTGAGGTCCTCGAACGGGACGTCGGCGTCCGGGCGGGTGAAGTGCTCCCGCAGGCCCGGCCAGAGGCGGCCGCGCCCGCCGTTCCCGTCGTACTCGTAGAAGCCGGCGCCGCCGCTGCGGCCGGGGCGGCCGAACTCGTCGACCATCCGGTCCACCACCGCGTCCGCCGGGTGGGCGGTCCACTCGCCGCCGGCCGCCTCGACCGCGCGCCGGTGCTCGTCGCGGATCCTGCGCGGCAGGGTGAGGGTCAGCTCGTCCAGCAGCGAGAGCACCTTGGCCGGGTAGCCGGCCTGGGCGGCGGCCTGCTCGACGCTGGCCGGCTCCACGCCCTCGCCGATCATGGCGACGCCCTCGTTGATGAACCGGCCGATCACCCGCGAGGTGAAGAAGCCCCGCGAGTCGTTGACCACGATCGGCGTCCGGTCGATCTGCCGGACCAGGTCGAAGGCTCGGGCCAGCGCCTCGTCCCCGGTCCGCGGCCCGCGGACGATCTCCACCAGCCGCATCCTGTCGACCGGCGAGAAGAAGTGCAGGCCGATGAAGTCGGAGGTGCGCCGAACGCCCTCGGCGAGCAGGCCGATCGGCAGGGTGGAGGTGTTGGAGCAGAGCAGGGCGTCCGGCGCGACGACGCCCTCGATCTCCTGGAACACCTTCTGCTTCAGCTCGGGGTTCTCGAAGACCGCCTCGATCACCGCGTCGCAGCCGGCCAGGTCGGCCGCCTCGGCAGTGGGGGTGATCCGGGCGAGCAGCTCGTCGCGCTGCGCCCCGGTGCTCCGCCCGCGCGCCACCGCCTTGGCCAACAGGCCCTCGGAGTACGCCTTTCCGCGCTCGGCGGCCTCCAGGGTGACGTCCTTGAGCAGCACCTCGATGCCGGCCCTGGCGCAGACGTGGGCGATGCCGGCGCCCATCATGCCGGCGCCGAGCACGGCGACCTTGCGGACCTTCCGCTTCTCCACCGAAGCGGGCCGCCCCGCGCCGGAGTTGACCGCCTGGAGGTCGAAGAAGAGTCCCTGGATCATGTTCGTGCTGGTCTGCCCGCAGGCCAGCTCGGTGAAGTAGCGGGCCTCGACCTCCATCGCGGTGTCGACGTCCACCTGGGCGCTCTCGACGGCGGCGGCGAGCACATTGCGCGGCGCCGGGTAGGGGGCACCGGCCAGCTGCTTGCGCAGGTTGGCGGGGAAGGCGGGCAGGTTGGCGGCGAAGGCCGGGGTGCTGGGGGTGCCGCCGGGGATCTTGTAGCCCTTGACGTCCCAGGGCTGGACAGGGGCCGGGTTGGCCTCGATCCAGGCCCGTGCCCGGACTGCCAGCTCCTCCGGGGTGTCGGCGAGTTCGTGGACCAGGCCGTGTTCGAGGGCCTGCGCGGGGCGGTACTGGCGGCCCTGCAGCAGGAACTTCAGCAGGGCGTCGGTGATGCCGAACAGCCGGACGGTGCGGACGATCCCGCCGCCGCCGGGGAGCAGGCCGAGGGTGACCTCGGGCAGGCCGATCCGGCTCGCCGGGGTGTCCAGGGCGATCCGGTGGTGGCAGGCGAGGGCCAGCTCCAGGCCGCCGCCGAGCGCGCTGCCGTTGACCGCGGCGACGACCGGCCTGCCGAGCGTCTCCAGGGTGCGCAGGGCGCGCTTGATCCGCATCGACTTCTCGAAGACGGCGGCGGCGTCCCCGGGTCCGGCGGCGGAGAGCATCCGCAGGTCGCCGCCGGCGAAGAAGGTCTTCTTGGCGGAGGTGACGACCACGCCGCGCAGTCCACCGGCGGCGGCGAGGCCGGCCAGCCGGGCGACGACGGACTCGAAGTCGGCGGTGAACGCCTCGTTCATGGTGTTGACGGACTGGTCGGGGTCGTCGAGGACGAGGGTGACCACGCCGTCCTGGTCCTGCTCCCAGCGGATGGTGGTGGTGTCGCTCATGGGTTCGGATCTCCGGAGAGGTGGGGAGGAGGACGGGGGTCAGACGCGCTCGACGATGGTGGCGATGCCCATGCCGCCGCCCACGCAGAGGGTGGCCAGGCCGTAGCGCAGCTCGCGCCGCTCCAGCTCGTCGACGAGGGTGCCGATGAGCATCGCGCCGGTGGCGCCCAGCGGGTGGCCGAGGGCGATGGCACCGCCGTTGACGTTCACCTGCTCCGGGGAGAAGCCCATCTCGCGGATGAAGCGCAGGGCGACGGCGGCGAAGGCCTCGTTGATCTCGACCAGGTCGATGTCGGCGGCGGTCAGCCCGGCCTTGGCGAGCGCCTTGCGGGTGGCGGGCGCGGGGCCGGTGAGCATGATGGTCGGCTCGGAGCCGGAGACGGCGGCGGAGACGATCCGGGCGCGCGGCCGCAGCCCGTAGCGCTCGCCGGTCTCACGGTTGCCGATGGCGACCAGGGCGGCGCCGTCGACGATGCCGGAGGAGTTGCCGGCGTGGTGGACGTGGTCGATGGCCTCCACCCAGTGGTACTTCTGCAGGGCGACGGCGTCGAAGCCGCCGGCCTCGCCGATGGCGGCGAAGGAGGGCTTGAGCGCGGCGAGCGTCTCGACGGTGGTGCCGGGGCGGATGAACTCGTCGCGGTCCAGCACGACCAGGCCGCTGCGGTCGCGGACCGGGACGACCGAGCGGTCGAACAGGCCGTCGGCCTGGGCCTTGGCGGCGCGGGCCTGGGACTCGGCGGCGAACGCGTCGACGTCGGTGCGGGAGAGGCCCTCGATGGTGGCGATGAGGTCGGCGCCGATGCCCTGCGGCACGAAGTTGGTCTCGTAGGCCGTCATCGGGTCGGCGAACCAGGCGCCGCCGTCGGAGGCCATCTTCACCCGGGACATCGACTCGACGCCGCCGGCCAGGACGAGGTCCTCCCAGCCGGAGCGGACCTTGGCGGCGGCCAGGTTGACGGCCTCCAGGCCGGAGGCGCAGAAGCGGTTCTCCTGGACGCCGGCGACCGTGTCGGGCAGACCGGCGGCGACGGCGGCGATCCGGGCGATGTCGGAGCCCTGGTCGCCGACCGGGCTGACCACGCCGAGCACGATGTCGTCGATCGCCGCCGGGTCCAGCTCCGGGAAGCGGCGGCGGATCTCGTGGATCAGGCCGACGACCAGGTCGATCGGCTTGGTGCCGTGCAGCGAGCCGGTGGCCTTGCCCCGGCCGCGCGGGGTGCGGATCGCGTCGTAGACGTACGCTTCGGTGGTCACGGTGGGGAGCCTTTCGGGGCGGGGGGTGGCGGCGGAGTCGGGTGGTGGGGATCAGTCGAGCAGGGAGCGGCCCACGATCTCCTTCATGATCTCGGTGGTGCCGCCGTAGATGGTCTGGATGCGGCCGTCGGTGAACGCCCGGGCGACCGGGTACTCGGCCATGTAGCCGTAGCCGCCGTGGAGTTGGAGGCAGCGGTCGGCGGTGCGCTTGTGCAGTTCGGTGGCCCACCACTTGGCCATCGAGGCGTCCGCAGGGGTGAGCGCGAAGCGGTTGTGCTCGGTGATGCAGCGGTCGACGAAGGCGCGGGTGACGGCGCACTCGGTGGCCAGTTCGGCGATCTCGAAGCGGACGTGCTGGAGCTTGGCCAGCGGCCGGCCGAACGCCTCGCGCTGCTTGACGTGGTCGGTGGTGATCTCGACCAGGTGCTCGGCGCCGGCGATCGCGGCGGCGGCGATGGTGAGCCGCTCCTGGGCGAGGTTCCGCATCAGGTAGCGGAAGCCCTGGTGCGGTTCGCCGAGCAGGTTCTCCTTGGGGACGCGGACGTCCTGGAAGAACAACTCGGCGGTGTCCTGGGCCTTCTGGCCGATCTTGTCGAGGTTGCGGCCGCGCTCGAAGCCGGGCATGCCGCGCTCGACGACCAGCAGGCCGAGGCCGTGCGCGCCGCCCTCGGGGGTGGTGCGGGCGACCACGACCACCAGATCGGCGAGGATGCCGTTGGAGATGAAGGTCTTGGCACCGTTGAGCAGGAAGTGGTCGCCCCGGTCGACCGCCTGGGTGCGGATGCCCTGGAGGTCGGAGCCGGTGCCGGGCTCGGTCATCGCGATGGCGGTGATCAGCTCGCCGCTGCAGAAGCCCGGCAGCCAGCGGCGCTTCTGCTCCTCGGTGGCGAGCGAGGTGAGGTAGGGGCCGATGATGTCGTTGTGCAGGCCGAGCGCCAGACCGGAGGCACCGGCCCGGGCGAACTCCTCGGCCAGTACCGCGGCGTAGCGGAAGTCGGCGGTGCCCCCGCCGCCGTACTCCTCGGGGACGGCGAGGCCGAGCAGGCCCTGCCGGCCGGCGGCCTGCCAGGCCTCGCGGTCGACGATGCCGGCCTTCTCCCAGCGGTCGTAGTGCGGCAGCACCTCCTTGGCGAGGAAGGCCCGGACGGTGGCCCGGAAGTCCTCGTGCTCATCGGTGAAGAGGTCGCGTTGCACGGCAATCTCCTTGGCGGGGTGGGAGGTTCAGTCGACCGACGACGAGTCCAGCACGGGCACGCCCCAGTCGGCGGCGACCTCGGCGGCGTCGGCGCCCGGCCGGGCGGGCGGGCGGCGCAGCGCGCCGGGGGTGGCGGAGAACCGCGGGGCGGGCGCGGGCTGGGTGACGCCGCCCACCTCGACATAGGTCGACCGGCTCGCCAGGTGCGGGTGGGCGTGGGCCTGACGCATCGTCAGCACCGGCTCCACGCAGGCGTCGGAGCCCGCGAAGACGGCCTCCCAAGCGGCGCGTGGCCTACTGGCGAAGCGGGCGGCGATCCGGGCCCGCAACTCGGGCCAGCGGGCGGTCTCCCACTGGCCGGGCGCGTCCGGACCGAGCTCCAGCAGCCGGGCGAACTCGGCGTAGAACTGCGGCTCCAGGGCGCCCACCGCGAGGTGGCCGCCGTCGGCCGCCGGGTAGACGGCGTAGAACGGCGCGCCGCCGTCGAGCAGGTTGACGCCGCGCCGCTCCTGCCACCGCCCGCCGGCCAGCAGGCCCTGGAGGACGGCGGTGAGGTGGGCGGCGCCGTCGACGACGGCGGCGTCGACGACCTGGCCGACGCCGGTGGCGCGGGCGTGGTGCAGGGCGGCGAGCAGGCCGACGACCAGGTAGAGCGAGCCGCCGGCGTAGTCGCCGAGCAGGTTGGCGGGGATGGCGGGCGGGCCGTCGGCGGCGCCCGCGGCTTCGGGGCCGACGGCGGGGCCGGCGGTGGGGGCGACGGCGGGACCGGTGGCGGGGGCGACCAGGCCGAGCGCGCCCGACACCGCCGTGTACCCGATGTCGTGCCCGGCCCGGGCGGCCAGCGGCCCGTGCTGGCCCCAGCCGGTCATCCGCCCGTACACCAGCGCGGGGTTGCGGGCCAGGCAGTCCTCGGGCCCGACGCCGAGACGCTCGGCGACGCCGGGCCGGTAGCCCTCGATCAGCAGGTCGGCCCGGGACGCCAGGTCGAGCACCAGGCCGGGCCCGCCGGGGGACTTGAGGTCGACGACCACCGAGCGCTTGTTGCGGCCCGCGACGTCGTACGCCGGGTCGATGCCGAGCGGCGAGGGCTCCGGCCGGTCGACCCGCACGACGTCGGCGCCGAGGTCGCCCAGCAGCATCGCGGCGAACGGCCCGGGGCCGATCCCGGCGAGTTCGACCACGCGGACGCCGGCCAGCGGACCGCCGCGCTCGCCGCCGGTGCTGTCACGTTCGGACGCCACTGCCCCTCCGGGGGTCGACGAAGTCTGACAGTAAAGCTGTCACACTCGCGATGATAGGGAAGCGACCGTTCAGTAACAAGACCCTCGGGCGCCCGCGGAGGGCCCGCCCCGGTGGGCGGCGGCCGGACGCGATGACACCCCTCCTCATCCCCCGGGACGGCCGCCTCCTCCTCCGGTTCACCCCGGCGGGGGAGGCGGATCGGGTTGCCGGAGGACGTGCGGGTGGGCGGGTGCGCGGGAGCGTGGGGGCATGACCTCAACGTTTCCGCTCCTTCCCGCCACCCCGCCCGTCGGCCGGGTGCGGACGGCGGCGGCCTCGGTGGCCGTCGCCGCGACCGTGCCGTACCTCACCCTCAAGCTGCTCTGGCTCACCGGCCACCCGGTGGGGGCCGGGGACGCCGAGGCGATGGACGACCTGTGGCTGGTCAACCTGCTCACCTTCGGCATGGACGTTGTCGCCGTCGTCCTGGCACTCGCGTTCGTCCGCCCCTGGGGGCGGCGGGCGCCCGCCGGGCTGCTGGCCTTCCCGATGTGGGTGGCGACCGGGCTGCTCGGCACCATCCTGGTCGCCATGCCGCTCTTCCTGCTCTCCGCCCTGGTGCTCGGCCCGGAGCAGCAGACCACACAGGCCGACGACGGCCCCAGCGGCTGGGTGTTCACCCTGGTCTACAGCGGATTCGCCGTCCAGGGGCTGGCGCTGATCACCGGGTTCCTGCTGTACGCGCGGGAGCGCTGGGGCGGGCTGCTGCACCGCGACCGGATCGGCGACCTGCCGCACTCCCCCACGCTGACCACCCAGCGGGCGTTGGCGGGCGTCGCCGCGCTGCTCGCGGTCGGGGTCGCGGCGGCCCGGCTGTACTGGGCGCTCGGCGGGTCGGCCGGGCTGCCGCTGACGTGGGTGGACCAGCGCGGACGGAGCACGGCGATCATGGACAGCGTGACGGCGGTGATGGCGGTGGCCGCGGTGGCGGCGCTGCTGGTGCTGGTGTTCCGGTGGCGGCCGGGGTGGCGGCTGCGCGGGCCGCTGGCGGTGGTGTGGACGGCGGCCGGGTCGGTGTTCGCCTGGGGCTCCTGGCAACTGGTGGCGAACGGGACATCCGTCACGGCCTCCGCCGACCCGCGCGAAGCGGTGCCGGGGCTGCTCCCGCTGGTGGAGGCGGCGCAGGTGGTGACCGGCCTGCTGGTGCTGGCGGTGGGCGCGGTCGCGCTGGCCGAGCGGGCGGCGAGGGCCGCCGTCCCGGACACCGCCTGGGCCACGACGACCGTCGTCCGGGCCGGGGATGCTGACGTAGAGTCGGCGGGATGATCACGGGGGCGGGTCGGGAGCGGGGCGGGCGCGGGAGCGCGCCGAGGCGGGTGGCGGGCGCCCTGTTCGGGCGCCGCGCCCGGCTGCGGTGGGTGCACCTGGTGCTCGGCGGCGCGCTGCTGATGCCGTACTGGATGCTGTCGACGGTCGTGCTGGGTGCGCTGGACCCGCGCAAGGGCCCGCTGGTACAGGTCCTGCTCTACTTCGCCGCCCTCGCCGCCTCGCTCCCGATGGCCGCCGTCACCGCCCTGGTCCCGACCGTCCGGGCGCTGGAGGGGGCCGCCGCGCTCGCGCTGTGCTCACCCCGGCGGGCGGCGGAGGTGGTGACCGGCCCGGCCCGGTCCTGGGCGGCGCGGCGGCGGACGGCCGGGTGGTTCGTGCTGCACCTGCTGTTCGGCGGCGTCGTCAGCGGGATGACGCTGGCCGGTGCGCCGTTCGCGGCCGTGCTGGTCCTGCGGCCGACCGGCTTCGAGGAGATGGTGCGGTTCTGGGAGGAGCAGGGCCTGCCCGGGTGGCTGCCGGGGCCGGTGCTGGGCGGCGCGCTGCTGGCGCTGATCGTCGCCACCAGCGCCGGCCTCGGCGCGCTGCTGGCGCGATGGGCACCCGTGCTGCTCGGCCCGACCCCGGACGAGCGGCTGGCGGCCGCCGAACGGCGGGCCGGCGTGCTCGCCCAGCGCAACCGGCTGGCCCGGGAACTGCACGACTCGGTCGGCCACGCGCTGAGCGCCGTCGGCATCCAGGCCTCGGCCGCCGCCCGGGTGCTGCGCTCCGACCCGGAGTTCGCGGCGGAGGCGCTGGCCGCCATCGAGGAGACCGCGCGCGGCGCCGTCGCCGAACTGGACGCGGTGCTGGGACTGCTCCGTGAGGAGGACGGCGACGCGGCCGGGCCCGCCGGACCGACCCTCGGCGCACTGGACGACCTGCTGCGGCAACTGGCCCGCATCGGGCTGGCGGTGGACGCCGAGGTGGCCCCCGGGCTGGACCGGCTGCCGGCCGCGCTCTCCCGTGAGGCCTACCGGATCGTCCAGGAGGGCCTGACCAATGTGCTGCGGCACGCCGGTCCGGCCGGCCCCGTGCCCGCCCGGCTGCGGGTCGCCCCGGCCGGCGGGCGGCTGGAGATCGAACTGACCAACCCGCTCGGCCGCTCGCGGCCCGGCCGGCCCGGCGGCGGGCGCGGGCTGCGCGGGATCGGCGAGCGCGCGACGGCGCTGCACGGCGGCTGCGAGGCCGGGCCGGTGGACGACGGGACGACGTGGCGGCTGGCCGTCTGGCTGCCGATGGGAGGAGAGCGGTGAACGGGAACGTCAACGGGAGCATCGCGGACGGGACGGGCGGTACGGCCGGCGGACCGGTCCGGGTGGTGATCGCCGACGACGAGCGGCTGGTGCGCACGGGTCTGCGGGTGGTGATCGACGCCGAGCCGGACCTCACCGTGGTCGGTGAGGCGGCCGACGGCGCCGAGGTGGTGCCGCTGGTGCGCGAACTGCGGCCGGACGTGGTGCTGATGGACGTCCGGATGCCGGGGATCAACGGCATCCGGGCCACCGAGCAGTTGCTCGCCGGGATGGCCGAGCCGCCGCGGATCCTGGTGGTCACCACCTTCGAGCACGACGACCACGTGTACGACGCGCTGCGGGCGGGGGCGGCCGGGTTCCTGCTGAAGCGGGCGCGGGCCGAGGAGATGGTGCAGGCGGTGCGGCTGATCGCGCGCGGGGACTCGCTGCTGTTCCCGGCGGCCGTGCGCGAACTGGCCCTGCGGCACGCGGCGCCGCCGGGGCGGGCCGACCGCCCGGCCCCCGGGCGCGGCCCGATCGCACGGCTCACCGAGCGGGAGGGGCAGGTGCTGCGGCTGATGGCGACCGGGCTCAACAACGGGGAGATCGCCGCCAGGCTGGTGCTCAGCCAGGAGACGGTGAAGACGCACGTCGGCGGCGTACTGGCCAAACTGGGCGCGCGGGACCGCACCCAGGCGGTGATCGCGGCGTACGAGTCGGGGTTCGTGCTGCCGGGCTGAACCCGGGGCTCGGCAGCGGGCGGGAACCGGTGATCGCCGACTGGCTGGTGCTTTCAGGCCGCGCAACGCCTCCGGCCGGCCGCGCGGGCCACCGAGGGGTACGGCTACGTCCGGGGCCGGAGCGCGCTGCTGACGGTCGGTTCATCGCACCGGACGCCGCGCCGCCGTGGTCGGCCTGGACCGGCCGGACACGCCGGTCCGCGCTCAGATCCGCCAGGACCGGATCCGGTCGGCCGCCGCGAACACGTCCGCCCGCCCGTCGGCGATGTCCCTGGCCAGCTCCACCAGCGTCCCGTACGGCGGGTCGATGCCCTCCCCGGCCGCGTGCATGTACGCGGCCGTCGTCATGCAGGCGTACAGGTTGTTGCGCACCGGGAGCGGGCGCAGCAGCACGATCGTGTGCATCAGGGTGGCCGCGCACCAGGCCGGATCGGCGTCGTGGCCGAGCTGCGCGGTGTTCACCCGGTGCCGCGCGACGGCCGCCTGGAGCGCCGAGTAGTCCCGCACGCTGAGGTCCTCGGGCGAGGCCAGCTCCTGGACGTCGAGCAGCCAGCGCAGATCGACTCGCAACAGCATCATCGCGCCCCCCGTCGCGCGCGCCCGCTCAGGCGGCCGGCGCGTCCTCCGGGAACTCCCGGTCGAACTCCTCGCGGTGCGCGTTCCAGAACGCCACCGCGTGGGAGACGAACACCCGGCGCTGCTGCTCCCGCACACTCAGGTCGTGCACATACGCCTTGACGCTCTTGCCGTCGGCGGCGGCCGCCTCGCGGATGGCGGCGAGTTCGTGCTCCGTGTACTCGATGTTGAGGGCAGGCATGGCGCCGATGGTACTGGAGCGCACGGGAGTTGGACACTGAGCCGGCGACCCTGACACCGCTCCGGGACCGCGTACGCCGCCGGTCTGAGCCGGGCCTTCCCGGCGTACCTCCACGGTCGCGGTGCGGACCGCTCCGCAGGCTGACGTGCCACCGCCGCGCCGGCTCGTACCGTCGACCCGTGGGCGGCGGAGGGGTTCCGCGGGGGAGGCCCGGACCTGGAGGCACGGCGGACGGCATGGGTATGGGGCAGAGGAAGTCGACGGCCAGGACGACGGCCAGGACGACGGCCAGGGCGACGGCCAGGACGACGGGGATCGCGGCGGTCGCGCTCGCGGTCACGGCGGGAACCGTCGGGGCGGCCGGAGCCGCCGGGGCGGCGCAGGACGGGGACGGCGCGGCGGGGCGGCCGGGCGTCAACCAGTTGGAGGGCGTCTGGCAGACGGACGGCTACGGCACGATCATGGAGATCCACGGAACCACCTTCACCACCTACGACGTGACCCGGATCAGTTGCACCCCGGGGTTCCTCAGCGGCGCGCAGGTCGGCAACCCCGGGCCCGGCGGCGCCGTCCGGTACGGCCTGCCCGGCAAGGGGTACGGCGAGCTGACCGTCACACCCCGGGGCCGTGACCGGGCGGTGTACAAGGACGACGGCGCCACCGCGACCAGGAACCTGTCCCGGCTGCCCGGCGGGCTGCCGGCCCGGTGCACGCAACCGGCGCCGCAGGACGCGCTCGCCGTCTTCGACCGGTTCTGGGCGACCTTCGAGGAGAACTACCCCTTCTTCGCCGCCAAGGGCATCGACTGGCACGCCAAGGGCGCGGCGGCGCGGGCGACCATCACCCCGCAGACCGACACCGCCGGGCTTGAGGGGATCATCAAGGGCCTCCTGGAACCGCTCGGTGACGCGCACACCGCGCTGGCGCGCAAGGCGGCCGACGGCGGGTACGACCTCGTCTTCGGCGGGCTGCGCCCGGGCACCGAGGAGCCGACCGACCAGCTGCGGGAGCAGGCGGGCCGGGCGGTCGCCGCCCAACTCCTCGCGCCCGAGCAGGCCTTCGGCCGCGGCCTGCTGGGCGTCGGCGAACTCCCCGGCGGCATCGGCTACCTGCGGGTGAGCGGCTTCGACGGTTACGTCGACGACGGCCCCTACCAGGACCACGCGGCCGAGCTGGACAGGGCGCTGGACCTGCTGCTGGCCCACCCCGAGCGGCTGAACGGCCTGGTGATCGACCTCCGGCTGAACGGCGGCGGCTCGGACGAGCTGGGGCTGCGGATCGCCTCCCGGCTCACCGACCGGCCCTTCCTCGCCTACCGCAAGGTGGCCCGCAACGACCCGGCCGACCCGACCCGCTTCACCGCGCCCCAGCCGAGCGTCGTCCGCCCGGCCACCGGGGCGACCCGCTACACCGGGCCGGTCGCCCTGCTCACCGCCGGCTCGACGGTGAGCGCGGGCGAGACCTTCACCCAGGCGCTGATGCAACGGCGCCCGGCACCGGTCCGGATCGGCGAGAGCACCCAGGGCGTGTTCTCCGACATCATGTTCAAGCCGCTCTCGGCCGAGCTCCTGGCCGTCCTGCCGAACGAGAAGTTCCTCACCCCGGCCGGCACCACCTTCGACGGACCGGGCATCCCGCCGGACGTCCGGACCCCGGTCTTCACGAAGGAGGAGCTGGCCGGGCTGAAGGACTCCGCCCTGACCGAGGCCCGGCGACTGCTCGCCGCCGGGACCGGCCCCCGCTGATCACATCGGATCCACCGCCCTCAGCTCGCCGTCCAGCTCCAGCCAGCGGGTGACGCCAAGCCCGCGCAGGAACGGCACGTCGTGGCTGGCGACGATCAGCGCACCCTGGTAGGCGGCGAGCGCCTGGGTGAGCTGGCGGACGCTGGCCAGGTCGAGGTTGTTGGTCGGCTCGTCGAGCAGCAGCAACTGCGGCGGCGGGTCGGCCAGCAGCAGCGCGGCCAGGGTGGCGCGGAACCGCTCGCCGCCGGAGAGCGTGCCGGCCGGCTGGTCGGCCCGCCCGCCGCGGAACAGGAACCGGGCCAGCCGGGCCCGGATCGCGTTGTCCCCCGCGCCCGGCGCGAACAGCTTGACGTTGCCCACGACGGTCAGCTTGTCGTCGAGCAGGTCGAGCCGCTGCGGGAGGTGGCGCAGCGGCACCGGGGTGACGACCTCTCCCCGCAGCGGGGCGAGTTCGCCGGCGATGGCGCGCAGCAGGGTGGACTTGCCCGCGCCGTTGCGGCCGACCAGGGCGATCCGCTCGGGCCCGCGCAGGTCGAGGTCGGCGGTGATGCCGTGCGGCAGCCGGACCTTGTCCAGGGTGAGCACGGTGCGTCCGGCCGGCACGGCGGTGCGCGGCAGGTCGATCCGGATCTCGGCGTCGTCCCGGACGGCCTCCTCGGCGACGGTCAGCTTGCGCCTGGCCTCCTCCAGCCGTTCGGTGTGCATGCCCTGGAGCCGGCCCGCGGTCTCCTGGCCCTGGCGTTTGAGCTTGCCGGCGACGATGTGCGGGTCGTTGCGGGTGACCGAGCGCTTCCGGCCGTAGCTGGCGCTGCGGTCCAGCCGCATCCGGGCCTCGGCCAGGTCCCGCTTCTGGCGCTGGACGTCGGCCTCGGCGTTGCGCAGCAGCCGCTCGGCGGTCTCCTGCTGGGCGGCGACGGTCCGCTCGTACTCGGCGAAGTTGCCGCCGTACCAGCTGACCTGGCCGTCCCTCAGCTCGGCGATCTGGTCGACGTGCTGGAGCAACTCGCGGTCGTGGCTGACGATCACCATCACGCCGCCCCAGCCGGCCACCGTCTCGTAGAGCCGCGCGCGGGCGGACCGGTCGAGGTTGTTGGTCGGCTCGTCGAGCAGCAGGACGTCGGGTCGGCGCAGCAGCAGGGCGGCCAGCCGCAGCAGGACGGCCTCGCCGCCGGAGAGTTCGCCGGTGGTGCGGTCGAGGCCAAGCCGCTGCAGACCGAGCCGGTCGAGCAGCGCGCGGGCGCGCTCCTCGACGTCCCAGTCGTCGCCGACCGCGTCGAAGTGCCGCTGGTCGGTGGAGCCGGACTCGATGGCGTGCAGGGCCTCGCGGGCGGCCCGGACACCGAGCGCCTCGTCGACCCGCAGTCCGGTGTCCAGGGTGAGGCCCTGGGGCAGGTAGCCGATCTCGCCGGCCGCCCTGACGGCGCCCGAGGTGGGGGTCAGTTCGCCCGCCAGCAGGCGCAGCAGGGTGGACTTGCCCGCGCCGTTGAGCCCGATCAGCCCGGTGCGGCCGGGCCCGACGGCGAGGTGGAAGCCGTCGAGGACGGGCCTGCCGTCCGGCCACTCGAAGGAGAGGTCGGTGCAGAGGAGTGAGGTGGTGGGTTGTGCCATGGAAAGCCTCCCGGAGGTCGCCGACGTGGTCGTGGAACAACACGGGGAGACACCGCGGGTGCGGGTGGGACCGGGAGGTGGGGGCCGGAGTCGTCAAAGTGACGGGGGACGCCGGGCCGGCTCACCACTGAGGTCGGGCACGCGCACACTCACGGACCGCGGGCAGCGGCATGGTCGGCGGAAGGGCCGGTGCCATGGCTGCGGTGCGGCGGGGGCGGTGTCTCGGGACCTCAGTAGATCAAGGGCCTGCTCCTGTTCTGGCGGGTGACAGGCATCACGCTACGGAGGCGCCCGGTGACGTGCAACCGGTTTTTCCGGTGCCGATCACGTGCCGATCCGGTGACAGCCGCGCCCCGGGCCGGCCCGCCGGACGGGGGGCGTCCGCCGCTCGTGGCAGACTCCTCCCCTGCCACCCGCTCGCTCGACATCCGCGGCCGTGGCGTGCATTCACAGGGGGAACTGAAAACATGTCACCGATATCCCGGGCGACGCGTGCCGCGCTGGGCGCCTCCGCCGTGGCGCTGACCATGGTCGTCGCGACCGCGTGCGGCCCGGAGAACAGCGACCCGGTCGCCGCCCCGTCCGGCGGACAGCCCGGCGCGACCACCACGGCCACCACGGCCACCACGGACTCCACCGGCAAGCCGGGCGGTCTGCCGCCGATCAAGCTGCCGAGCGCCGACGAGCTCAAGAAGTGGAGCTTCGACGACTGGGACAAGTGGGCCCAGCAGAACGTCATCACCCCGGCGGTCAAGGGCTTCTGGGACCTGCAGAAGATCCTCAAGGCCAAGCCGGCCAAGCCGGGCCCGGGCGGCCGGCCCACCGCGCAGCCCAGCACACCGCCCACCGCCCAGCCGACGTCGACGGCCCCGACGGCCCCGCCGACCAGCGCGGCCCCGGCCCAGCCCGGCGGCACCGGCGACACCGGGGGCACCGGGGGCGGAACCGGCGGCGGCCAGAACGACCCGCAGCCGAAGCCGGTCGAGATGAAGCCCGTCCCGCACCCGTACGCCAAGCCGGCCCACGTCAACGGCAAGCTGTTCTTCCAGGACGGCAACCAGGACTACGTCTGCTCCGGCACCGTCGTCTCCGACCCGGCCAACCCGGGCCGCAGCAACCTGGTCTGGACGGCCGGCCACTGCCTGCACGGCGGCAAGGGCGGCAAGTACCACACCAACATCACCTTCGCCCCGGCCTTCAACAGCAGCGGCGCGGTCAGCGCCGGCAGGCAGGGCTCGCTCGCCGACGCCGAGCCGTACGGCGAGTGGGGCGCCGTCGCGGGCATGGTCTCGCCGCAGTGGGCGGCCGAGGCCGACCCGCAGAACGGCGGCCCGTGGAGCCAGTACGACTTCGGCATCCTCAAGGTCGCCGACCCGGACGGCAGCGGCAGGTCGCTGGAGGAGGTCGTCGGCGGCTCGGTGCCGGTCTGGTTCAACGCCCCGCGCGAGCAGATCGCCACCGTGAGCACCTACGGCTTCCCGGCCGGCAAGCCGTTCGACGGCATGGAACTGGAGCACTGCGAGGCCGGCAAGCCCGCCCGCCGCTCCATCGACCCGGCCCGCCCGACCATGCTGATGACCGGCTGCAACGGCACCGGCGGCGACAGCGGCGGCGGCTGGTTCACCACCAGGGACGGCAAGCAGGTTCTGGTGTCGGACACCTCCATCGGCGGCTTCGACAACACCTGGGAGGCCGGCCCGTACCTGGACGACGTCGCCCAGCACGCGCTGGAGTACTTCTCGACGAAGACCAAGTGACCCCGGTCACCCGCTGAACCCGCTCCGCCGGGGCGGTGCACGGACCCGCCCCGGCGGAGCGGGCGGGTGGACGGCACCGCCGGACGGCACCGCCCCGGCGGCGTCCGCGTCCACCCGCCTAGAATCGGGGCATCATGAGCGCCACACTCGTCGTCAAGGACCTCGCCGCCGGCCACGGCGAGCGCACCCTCTTCTCCGGCCTGGACCTGGTCGTCGCCCCCGGCGACGTGATCGGCCTGGTCGGCGTCAACGGAGCCGGCAAGTCCACCCTGCTGCGGCTGCTGGCCGGCCTGGACACCCCGGAGAGCGGTTCGCTGCGGCTCAGCCCGGCCACCGCCAACGTCGGCCACCTCCCGCAGGAGCCCGAGCGGCGCCCGGACGAGTCGGTCCGCGACTTCCTGGCCCGCCGCACCGGCGTGGCCGCCGCGCAGGCCGCGCTGGACGAGGCCACCCAGGGCCTGGTGGACGGCGCGCCCGGCGCCGACGACGCCTACGCCACGAGCCTGGACCGCTGGCTGGAGCTCGGCGGCGCCGACCTGGAGGAGCGGGCCGAGGAGGTCGCCGACTCGCTCGGCCTCAAGGTCTCCCTGGACCTGCCGATGACCGCCCTCTCCGGCGGCCAGGCGGCCCGGGCCGGCCTCGCCTCGCTGCTGCTCTCCCGCTACGACGTCTTCCTGCTCGACGAGCCCACCAACGACCTCGACCTGGACGGCCTGGAGCGGCTGGAGGCCTTCGTCAAGGGCCTTCGCGCGGGCACCGTGGTGATCAGCCACGACCGCGAGTTCCTGGCCCGCACCGTGACCAAGGTGCTGGAGCTGGACCTGCACCAGCACCAGGTCAACCTCTACGGCGGCGGCTACGAGGCGTACCTGGAGGAGCGCGCCACCGCCCGCCGGCACGCCCGCGAGGAGTACGAGGAGTACGCCGACACCAAGGCGGGCCTGGAGGCCCGGGCCCGGATGCAGCGCGGCTGGATGGAGAACGGCGTCCGCAACGCCCGCCGCAAGTCCAGTGACAACGACAAGATCGGGCGCGCGATGCGCACCGAGTCCACCGAGAAGCAGGCCGCCAAGGCCCGCCAGACGCAGCGGATGATCGAGCGGCTGGACGTGGTCGAGGAGCCGCGCAAGGAGTGGGAGCTGCGGATGGAGATCGCCGCCGCGCCGCGCTCCGGCTCGGTGGTCGCCACCCTGCGCGGGGCCACCGCCCGGCGCGGCGACTTCACGCTCGGCCCGGTGGACCTGCAGATCGACTGGGCGGACCGGGTCGCCATCACCGGCGCCAACGGCGCGGGCAAGTCCACCCTGCTGGCCGCCCTGCTGGGCCGGCTGGACCTCGACTCGGGCAGCGCCGTACTGGGCTCCGGCGTGGTGGTCGGCGAGGTGGACCAGGCGCGCGGGCTGTTCCTCGGCGGGGAGCCGCTGCTGGAGGCGTTCGCCGCCGCCGTCCCGGAGCTCGCGCCGGAGGAGGTGCGCACCCTGCTGGCCAAGTTCGGCCTGAAGGCGGTGCACGTGCTGCGCCCGGCCGGCACCCTCTCCCCCGGCGAGCGGACCAGGGCGGCGCTGGCGCTGCTCCAGGCGCGCGGGGTGAACCTGCTGGTGCTGGACGAGCCCACCAACCACCTGGACCTGCCCGCGATCGAGCAACTGGAGTCGGCGCTGGCCTCGTACACCGGCACGCTGCTGCTGGTCACCCACGACCGCCGGATGCTGGACACGGTCGCGGTGAACCGGCGGATCGAGGTCGGCGGCGGCCGGGTCAGCGAGCTGTAGGCGGTCGCACGGCAGGGCGGGCCGGGAGACGAGGTCCAGACCTCTTCCCCGGCCCGCCGTCATGTGCTGTGCTGTCGCCCATGGTTGACAGCACAGCGCTCGACAGCGCGGTGGCAGACGTGTCCTACCCGACCGTCCCGCTCACCCCCATGACCGTGCCCGCCCACGAGGCCGAGGCCCGCAGCAGGTCCTTCCACGACGTGATGGCGCAGCGCCGGACCGTCCGCGACTACTCGACCCGCCCGATCCCGGACGGCGTGGTCGAGTGGGCGATCCGCACCGCCAACACCGCGCCGAGCGGCGCGCACGTACAGCCCTGGCGGTTCGTGGTGATCACCGATCCGGAGCGCAAGAGCCGGCTCCGCGAGGCCGCCGAGGCCGAGGAGCGCGAGTTCTACGCGCACCGGGCCTCCGAGGAGTGGCTGAGCGCCCTGGCGCCGATCGGCACCGACTGGCGCAAGCCGTTCCTGGAGGACGCGCCGGCGGTCATCGTCGTCTTCGAGGTGCACAAGGGCCCCCACTCGCCGCGTCCGTACTACACCAAGGAGTCGGTGGGGATCGCGGTCGGCCTGCTGCTCTCCTCGCTGCACCAGGCGGGTCTGGCCACCCTCACGCACACGCCGAGCCCGATGAAGTTCCTCAACGAGGTGTGCGAGCGGCCGCAGGAGGAGCGGGCCGCCTACGTCATCCCGGTCGGCTACCCCGCCGAGGGGGCGCGCGTGCCGGACCTGCGGCGCAAGGAGCTCGACGAGGTGCTGATCCGGCTCTGACGCGCCCCCGGACGGGCCCGCCGCGCGGCGGCGGTCGGTGGTGACAGGTACAGGACGCCGACATAATCGCTGTCATGAAGCACGTCATGCCGCCGCCGTGCGGGGACGCGACCGCGCCCGGTGCGCCCGTCCGCGTCACATCCGGCGTCACGTCCGGCGTCACACCCGACGCACCCACCCCCGGCCGGCCGCCCGAACTGCTGCGGCCGGCCGGGGGGATCACCCTGCGGCGGCGCTCCCCGGCCCAGGCGCCCGCGCTCAACGCCGCCGTCCGGGCCAACCTGGACCATCTGCGGCCCTGGCTGGAGTGGGCCGCCGAGGCCCCCACCCCGGCCAGGACCGCCCGGCTCACCGCGGCCGGCGTCGCCGCCTGGGAGGCCGGCACCGACTTCATCTACCTGGCCGGCCTGGACGCCGAGCCGGGCCGGGTGATCGGCTCGTTCGGCCTGCACGGCAGGATCGGCCCGGGCGCGCTGGAGATCGGCTACTGGGTGAGCGCCGAGCACGGCCGCCGCGGCATCGCCACCGCCGCCGCCCGCTCGCTCGCCGAGGCGGCACTCGCCCTGCCCGGGATCCACCGGGTCGAGATCCACTGCGACCCGGCCAACACCGCCAGCGGCGCGGTGGCCCGCCGGCTCGGCTTCCGGCTCGACCGGGTGGTCGACGCGCCGGTCCGGGCGCCGGGCGAGACCGGCCGCAAGCAGATCTGGATCCAGGGCCGCTAGCCGCCGGCAATCACCGCCCCTCAGTACCGCTCGCCCGACGCCGCCGGCAGCGCGTCCAGCTCGGCGAGGTCGGCCGGCGACAGCACCAGGTCGGCTGCCGCCGCGTTCTCCTCCAGGTACTTGGGCGTCTTGGTGCCCGGGATCGGCAGCACGTACCGGCCCTGCGCCAGCACCCAGGCGAGCGCCACCTGCGCGGGCGTCGCGCCGAGCCGCGCCGCGACCGCCCGCACCCGCTCGACCAGCGCCAGGTTCGCCTTCAGCGCCTCCTGCTGGAAGCGCGGCAGCCCGCGGCGGAAGTCGTCCGCCGGCAGCTCGTCGAAGGACGTGATGCCGCCGGTCAGGAAGCCGCGGCCGAGCGGGGAGAACGGCAGGAACGCGATCCCGTGCTCCTCCGTGTACGGCAGCACCTCGGCGAGCGAGTCCCTGGTCCAGAGCGACAGTTCGTTCTGCACCGAGGCCACCGGGTGGACGGCCCGCGCGCGCTCGATCTCCTCGACGGTCACCTCGGAGAGGCCGATCCGCCGCGCCTTTCCGGCCGCGACCACCTCGGCCAGCGCGCCCCAGGACTCCTCCACCGGCACCTCGGGGTCGATCCGGTGCAGCTGGTACAGGTCGACGTGGTCGGTGCCGAGCCGGCGCAGGCTGTCGTCGATGGACCGCCGGATGTGCTCGGGGCGCCCGTTGCGCAGCACCCGCTCCTCGGCGTTGCCCGGCACCAGGCCGACCTTGGTGGCGAGCACCGCGCGCTCCCGGTACGGCCCGGCCAGCGCGGCGCCGACCACCTCCTCGTTGGTGTAGGGACCGTAGATGTCGGAGGTGTCGATCAGCGTGACGCCGAGGTCCAGCGCCTGCCGGATCACCCGCACCGAGTTCCCGTCGTCACGGTTGTGGACGTCGTAGGCCCAGGTCATCCCCATGCAGCCGAGGCCGACGACCCCGACCTCGGGACCCTCGCTGCCGAGCGTGGCGTTGCGCATGACGTACTCCTCACTGGTGTCGGCCCCGGTGGCGCCGACCGTGGTCGGATCAACGGGGACCAGCCTCTCCCTTCGAGTGCGCTCTAGGTCAAGCCCATTCCCGCGATGGAGTGATGAACCGTCAGCCAGTCCCGGAACCCGCCCCGCAGCACCAGGTCCGCGAGCCGCCGGTACCCGGCCGCCCCCGGGTGCGCGCCGTCCCCGGCCAGGGCCTCCGCCGTCCAGACCCGGTCCGCCGCCAACTCCCGGGTCACGTCGATGAACGGCACCCCGCGCCCGGCGCAGGTCCCGGCGATCCCGTCGGCCAGTGCCAGCAGCCGCTCCAGGTGCGGCGCGCCGGCGCCGGCCACCGGCGGCGGGCCCACCACCAGCGGCGCGAGGCCGCGTTCGCGCGCTCCGTCCAGCAGCGCGGCCACATTGGCCAGGCACTCCTCCGGCGCGACCCGCGGCCGTCCGTCCTCCTCCACCGCGTCGTTGCTGCCGACCGACAGCACCAGCCGGTTGTCCGCGCCCGGCAGCACCCGGGCCGCCGTCTCGTCCCGGAAACGGGCCAGCACGTCCGCCGAAGTGTTCCGCCGCACACCGAGGTTGAACGCCGTCACCTCGTCCGGCCCCACCGCGAACCCCGCCCAGCAGTCCGCCATCACCCGGCCCACCCAGCCGCGGTACTCCGGGTCCCCGACCCCCTGGGTGAACGAGTCACCGAGGAAGACGATCCGCAGGGTCCTGTCGTCCATGTCCTTGTTCATGGCGGAACCTTAAGGTCCGCGTAAGCCTTGCCGCGACGTTCCTTTACTGCGCCGGAGTTCCTTGACGCACGCAGGTGGCCTGGTCCAGGTTGATGCCCAGGACCGCACACTCCCCACCGGACCACCCCTCCCCCGCCGCCCGCCCCGCGCATCCTCCCCCGCACGAGGCGGGCGGCGGCCCCGTCCCGGGGCCGCCGGCGCCGCACCGGCTACTCCGCGTCCACCGGCCGCACGAACTCCAGGGTCCACGTCTCCTGGAACTCGGGCTTGGGCTCGGTGAGCTCCACCTGCGCACCACGATGGGCGGCACGCCAGGCGAGGCCCTTCTCCGAGAGGACCTTGACCCCGCCGAGGACCGACTCGAAGGTGAACTTCGCCAGCGACTCGCGCGCGACGTTGTTGACCCAGAGCTTGCCCTCCGTGTCGACCAGCCCCGCCACGTCATGCGCAGCCAGACGGATCACATACGGGGAGCCCGGGACCGGCTCGAACGGCTCGACGATCCACTCCTGCTCGATCGGAAGCGGGTTCAGGCGGTCGGTGATGACCGGAGCACCGTGCTCGACGGCATACTCGGTCGCCGTCAGTACGGAGGTCGGACCGATGAGGTGGGCGTGGAACTTGTAGACACCGGGACGGATCGGGACCGGGGGCATGACGAAGTCCTCTCGCAGTCGGTTCGCCGCCGATGACTCGGTGTCACCGGCGCGCGGCCCAGCATTCCGAAGGCCGGCCTCCCGGCGCAGGAAGAGTTTCCGCCAACGCGATGTTGACACGAACTGTTCGCTCACGCCGTCGAGTTGGGAACGTGCGAACGAATGCGGGCGATGGCCGCCTACTCCTGGCGGCGCACCACCGCGACGCCCGCGTCCAGGTCGACCCCCGCCCCCGGCGGAGCACCGGCGTGCTCGTCGTCGCGCAGGATCAGCTGCGCCTGGCGCTGCTCGATCTGGACGCGCTTGTTGGCGTTGAACAGGGCGTCCAGTTCCTCGACCGCCGTCATCCCGAGGCCGCCGGCCACCGTCCCGGCGGGCGACCGCCGCCGACGCCCGCTCCGCAGCGCCGCCACCGTGAACAGCACGGTCATCAGCGCCGCGGCCGCCAGGGCGACCGTCACCGTTATCACCATGCCCGGCCCAACGACCGGGCCGTGCACGATCGTTCCGGGCCTTCACCGCCGCGCAGGAAGTCGGACCCGCCGACTTCCTGCGCCGGCCGGGCACTACGCCCCGGCCGTCACCGGCTCCTCGTCCGCGACCTCAAGGCCGTAGGCGACGACCGCCTGCCGCAGGCCGCCCGGGTAGCCGGCCAGGGCGGGGGTGAAGTCCCAGTTCCCGGCCTCGTCGCGGTCGAAGCGGCCGAGCCGCATCGCGATGTTGGACTCGGCACCGTCCGCCAGGTGCACGATCGCCGCGTCCTGGTCGGCGCCCGCTTCGAGGATCAGCGCCGGTCCGGCGAACCCGCCCATGGTGGCATCGGGGTGGTTCTCGGTGTCGGCGGCGGCGATGATCACGAGTCGGTCCGCCTCGGCGGGGAGCGCCTCGAAGTCGACCATCAGGCAGGCGTTGGCGTCCTCGTAGCCGGTGACCAGGCGGACGGAACCGTCGGGCGTGGAGCCGTTGTTGTAGAAGACGAGGTGGTCGTCGGAGAGTGCGCGGTTGCTCTGGCAGACCAGGGCGGCGATGTCGTACTGCTCCTCCCCGGTCCAGTGCAGCAGCAGCCGGGCCGGCTCGGCGGCCACCTCGATCGCCGGCTGTTCGGCACCGGCGGCCTCGGCGTGGGCCGGCGCGAAGATCTCGTGGAAGCCGTGGTGCTTCAGCAGGCCGACCAGCTCGGAACCGTTGATCAGCGTGATCGGCTTGCCGGACACGAACTGGTGGGAACTGGGCCCGAACTTGCTGGTGGTGACCAGCACCGCCTTGGTCGCGGCCCCGTCGTGCTGCAAGGTGCCGAAGAGGTCCCGGACGGCCGACGGCGTCACCGTGTCCCGGTACCGCTTGACCTGCACGATCACATTGCCGCCCCGGAACGGGTCGGTGTCGATGCCGCGGACGTCCACCCCGCCGTCCTTCGAGCGGGCCGTGAGCTCGACCTTCATGCCCATCGACTCCATCAGCCGGGCTATCAGCTGCTCGAACTCGATCGGGTCCATGGCCAGAAGGAGCTGGAGTTCGCGCACCCGCCGCGCCAACCGGCCGCGGTTCGCGTTGGTGTCGTCGCGGAGGTGCCGGAACAGCATGCGCTGCGCACGGCGCTCGGCGGTGTCGGGGTTGCTGAGGCGGTGGAGCTTGCGGCTCCGGGACATAGGTACTCCCTCAAACGTGCGCGACCGACGAGTCGTCAGGCACGTGTCAGAAATGGCGAATTCAGGACGGATTGGGCGAGTCCCCCGCTGGGTAAGCGAGTAGGTTACCGCCGCTGGACGAAGGATCTCGACAACTTCGCTACAAGCGGGCCCCGGCACGCATCCGTGGACCATCCGGTTGGAACCATCCCCATCAGCTGCCTGTGGACACGACCGATGGGGGTTGCGATGGACACTCGGACCAAGGACGCGAAACAACCGCCGGCCCTGTCCCGGATCACCGGGTCGGTCGCCCGCGCGGTGATACCGGGCCTGTTCCTCCTGGCCGGACTCGCCACCACCGTTCTCGGCTTCGTCCGGTTCGTCGACGCGAACGACGTGGCGGTCGCCTACCGCTCCGCCCCGGCGTGCGGCGCGGCAGAGCACACGCCCGGAACGGACTGCGTCCGGCGCGAGACCGGCAAGGTGACGGACCGGTACACCATGAGCGGCGACGGAACCACCTACCTGGTGAAGGTGGCGCGCGAGGCCACCCCCGTGCACCGCTACGAGGTCAACCGGGACTTCTACTCCGCCACGAAGGTCGGCGCGGACGTGGACCTGACGGTCTACCGGGGTCGGGTGACCGAGGTCTCCTACCAGGGGCACCGCACCACGAACCCGGGCACGCCCTGGCTCGCGTCCCTCAAGGTGGCCCTCCTCGCCGGGCTGGGGGCGGCACTCACGATCGCGGGTCTGACCTGGTCACGGGAGGGCGCGCACCCGGTGCCCTTCGCCGCGGTCATGGGCGGCTTCACCGCCACGTTCGCGATGCTCGGCTGTCTCACCCTGATGGCGGAGCAGCTTCCGCTCGCCGCCCTCCTGGCCGTGCCGGTCTTCGGCTGGCTGCTCATGACCGTGAGCGGCACGGCGGTCGTACGGGGCTCCTGACCCTCCCCCGCCGCCTACGCTTCCGGCATGGCGACGAACAGCGGTGACCTCCTCCTCATGACCACCACCCACGACGACGAGGCGAAGGCCCGGACGCTGGCGGCGGCCGTCGTACGGGCCCGGCTCGCGGCCTGCGCGCAGGTGTACCGGATCCAGTCGGTGTACTGGTGGGAGGGCGAGGTCCAGGACGCGGCGGAGTGGCGGATCGACTTCAAGACCCGCGCCGAACTGGCCGACGCCCTGACCGGCTTCGTGAACGAGCAGCACGACTACGACACCCCCGAGGTCATCGCCGTGCCGGTCGTGGCGGGCAGCACCGCCTACCTGGAGTGGGTGAAAGCGGAGACTGCGGAGGGACTCAGGGGGACGGGGTCGCGGTAACGACGGGAGTGGGGGGCGGGTGCTCCGTGGAGTGGGGGAAGGCCCACACGGCGAGGGCTAGGAGAAGAGTGATCGGGAGCACGGTCAGGACGGCGGCCGTGGTGGGGGTTGCGGGGAGTTCAGACGATGTCGGCATGGATCGGAGTGAGATCGAGTTCGGCCCAGACCGTCTTGGAGTTGGGGTCACGGGGGACGGTGCCCCAGCGGTCGGCGAGGGCGTCGACGAGGGTGAGGCCGCGCCCGGAGCACGACTCGGTGGGGCAGCCGGCGGCGGGCAGAGCGGGCTGCCGGTCGCCCCGACAGTCGGACACCTCGATCCGGAGCACGGAGGTGCGCGAACGGCGCACGGTGGTGAGCGAGAGCGCGAGCTCGAACCCGCGCCCCGGCACGCGCCCGTGGATGGAGGCGTTCGCGGCCAGTTCCGCGACGATGAGGAGCGCGGATTGATATGCCTCCGGGGAACGGGAGTTGAGCCCCCAGGAGGCGAACTGTTGTCTGGCGATCCGGCGCCCGGTGGCGGCTCCCTTGGGGGTGGAAGTGAGGAGCGCGGTGTGGGCGCGCGGGGTGGGGTTGTCGAGGGGGAATTCGGACTTCATGAGACAAAGCCTGGGGGGCCGGCCGTACGCTGACCACGCAATCGCCAGGTACGCAGAGTGCCTGTGCACGCGCGGACAGTTGCCTGTCGGTCGGTTTCGGGGAAACCGGTCGAAGGCGCGGTAAGACCAGGATGGGGTGGTTCAGGGTGGCCGGGATCGCGGGAACCGTGTTCGACAGCGACGAGCCGGTGGGTGACGCGGAGGGCGTCTCGGAGTTCTACAGCGCGGTCGGGAAGATCATCAAGATCCTTCGCGAGCGCGCTGGACTGACGCAGCGCGAGATGGCCGAGCGACTGGGTTACAGCGAGGACCTGATCGGAGCGATCGAGCGCGGTCGGCGGACCCCGCGCGTGGAGTTCCTCAACGCAGCCGACGAACTGCTCGGCGCCGGAGGCATGTTGAAGGCCATTGCCGACGACGTCATGAAGGCAAAGATCCGGGTGAGCACCCGGCACCCCGCCTTCTCCAAGGCCTTCACCGAGGAAGAATCCAAGGCTATTGAGCTCAACAGCTACAGCGTGCTCGGTGTCCCAGGGCTACTTCAGATCGAGGATCACACAAGGGCGCTGTTTGAGATGCGCAGGCCCGTGCTCCCGGAGGAGATGGTCGAGAAGTGGGTGGCGGCTCGAATGGCGCGACAGGAGATCCTGACCCGCACGCCACTTCCGCTGATGAGCTGGGTCATCGACGAGAGCGTCCTCCGGCGCCCCGTCGGTGGCTGGAACATTCACGAGAAGCAGCTGCGGCATCTACTCCAGGTCGGCCGCATGCGAGGACTTGAACTCCAGATCATGCCGCTCGAACGAACGCACCACGCGGGCATGGGAGGCTCGTTCAGCATCATCACGCCCAAAGACAAGCCGCCGGTCGCCTTCGTGGAGGTGCAGCACGTCAACAGGCTCATCATCGACCCCGATCAGGTCCGTATCATGAACGCACGGTACAGCAGCATCAGGGCGCAGGCTCTGGACCTGGCGGAGTCACTCGCCTTGATCGAGAAGATCCTGGGAGAGCGATAAGAAATGGCCGAGCTGGCGTGGTTCAAGAGCAGCTACAGCAGCAACGAAAGCGTTGAATGCGTCGAGGTCGCCGAGACCACCAACGCCGTCCTCGTCCGCGACTCCAAGGACAAGAGCGGCCCCCACCTCACCTTCACTCCCGACAGCTGGCAGGCCTTCATCACCTACGCCGCCACCGTCGAGATCTGAACAGCGCTCCTGCACGGCCTGCCGCTCCGCGCTCGGAGCGGCAGGCCGCCGAGTTCGTCTAACAGCCCGAGCGGTCCCCCGTTGCCCAGCACGCCCAACGCGGCCCGTACTGCCAGGCGGTGTACGGGGCGCCCGGCGTGCCGTCCGTGTCCACGGCGGCCCGGAGCAGACGGTCATCCTCCGACCCTGTCCTCTTTGACTTCGGGGTTCACACTCGGTAGTCGCCGTGGGGCACAGACCGGCCCCACACTGCCTCGAAGGCATCGCCACAGAGCCGTGGACCGCCGAAACCTGCGTGCTCCTCAGCAGCTCATCGATCTTCGGAATGCTCCGCGACATCGCACGCCTCTCGCAACGCCCGCACCATCCGGGCAGGCAACTCCATCCCAGTGTCAGGCGAACGTGGAGCTGACGTGGCCGAGCAGGTGCAGTGCCACTCAGAGCGCAAGAGAATATTCGAGAATCGACGCCCCTCCCGGTCCGATCCCACGGCATCCTGAACCGGCCTGACCGACAGCGAGGGGAGCGGCTGTGAGCCGACGACTGCGGTACATCGGAAGCAACTCGGGGAACAACGGATGCCCGACGCTCTACGAGGACGTCGAGACCGGAGAGGTACTGGTGCAGGGCGACGCCGTCACCGATCCCGACGAGGTGGCCCAGCTCCGCAACGTCAAGCCCGAGGAGGGGTTCGTGGTCGTTCCCCGCGTGCTGCTCGCCGACTTCGCTCCGCGAGACGTGGACCGGGAGCCCGTGCTGATCGGCTTCGAAGAGTTCGACAGCATGTTTGAGAACTTCGAGCACACCGCCTTCCGGCTGGAGACCCGCCGCAGGTACCGGTCCGACGAACGGACCGACACCTACCGCCGGTTCGCCGCCGGGCAGGCGGCCGGCTGGGACCTGGAGGACCCCTGGTGCCGTTCTCGCCGCGAGCAGGTGGCCCTCGGCAAGCGGTTCGAGCGGGTGAGGGTCATGGACAACCCGCCCACCCCGGGACAGCGGTACCTGCTCGACAACGCCGAGCGGAACAGTGCCGTAGGCGAGGACATCCGGTACCTCTGGCGCGCCGACGCCGACCGCCTCGGCCTTCCGGAGGAGGATACCTGGCTGTTCGACTCACGCGTGATCGCCCTGCTGCACTTCGACGCCGACGACGATCTGACGGGTGTGGAGCTGATCACCGACCCGGTCCAGGTGGCCCGCGCCTGCCAGGTACGGGACGCGGCCTGGCACTTTGCCACGCCGCACGGGGCGTTCGGCGCTGAGGTACCGTCCGGCGTGTGAGCACCGACTTCCAAGAGGCCCGCATCGCCCTCGGTCTGCGGCTCCGCGAGCTGCGCGCCGAGGGCGGTCTCACAGGTCGGCAACTGGCCGACCGCTTGGGCTGGACACAGTCCAAGGTCAGCAAGCTGGAGACCGGTCGGCAGACCGCCACCCATGACGACCTCAACGCGTGGGCGACGGGCGTCGGTCAGCCCGGATCGGCGCCGGAGTTGGCGGCCAGGCTCCGGGCGTTCGAGTCGTACTCCCGTTCCTGGCGACGACAGCTCGCCGCCGGACACAGGCCGGTTCAGGACACGCTGACGGTCGAGTACGAGCGGTCGACGGTCATGCGGGCCTGGGAGGGCTCCGTGATCGTCGGCATGCTCCAGACGGCCGACTACGCCCGGCACGTGTTCAACGCGTACACCGACCTCCACCAGTCACCTCGTGACATCGAGGACGCCGTACGGGCCCGCGTCCGCCGCCAGGAGAGCCTGTACCAGCCGGGCAAGCAGTACCGCATCATCATGTGGGAGGCCGCGCTCCGAACGCAGCTCTGCCCACCAGCAGTGATCGCCGCACAACTTGACCGGCTCAGCGGCGTGATCGGCCTGGACACCGTTTCCCTGGGCATCGTGCCGTTCGAGGCTTCGCTCAAGCTGCCGCCTGCCAACGGCTTCTGGATATACGACGAACGGCTTGTCATCGTCGAGGACTGGCACGCGGAGCTGTGGCTGGACCAGCCGGAGAACGTGGCACTGTACTCGCGTGTCTGGGAGACGCTGGCCGGCGCCGCCGTCCACGGCGCAGAGGCCCACCGGGTCATCACGCGGTGCCGCAGGGCGCTCGGAGCCGTCTGAAGAATCCTCAAGAACGCCACCCCCGCGCGGTGGAATATTCGAGAATCGCGTACCCGCCGGCGATTCCCGTACGCCTAGCGTGCTGGTCGAGGACTTCGATCGGCACGGGAGTTGAGCGATGAGCGCCGACGTGTGCCCCGCCCCGGCCCGCCGGCCGATCGTCGGCAATGCGCAAGGAAATCAACCACCACCGAGGCGGATTGGGTCCGAACCCAATGTTTGGAGAGTCCACATGACCTCGATCAGCACGGAACGGATCACCGGCCGGTCCCTGGTCGACCCGGCCCTGTTCGGGCGGCTGGTCGCCCGCATCGTCGAGGACGAGGTGATGGACCAGGCGCTCGCCGAGCGGGTCATGGACCAGGCCCTCGCCTTCCTTGGAGCGTGCGCGGCCAACCCCGACGCCGGGCTCTCCCCATCGGGCCTGGTGGACATCGGATGGCACACATTCATCCTTCATACCCTCGACTACGCCGAGTTCTGTCGCTCGCTGTCCGGACGGTTCCTCCATCACATGCCGACCGACGGCCCGGACGATTCCACCAAGGGCGTCGGCATCGCTGCCACGGTGGCCGTCATCGAGGCGAGCGGGTACGCCGTGGACACCGAGTTGTGGAGCATGTCCGCCGACTGCTCCGAGGGCAGCGGAGGAGACGGCAGCGACTCCAGCGGAAGCGGCAACTGCTCGCAGTGCCACCGCGGCTGCCACAGCAGCTAGAACCTGATCACCTGGCCCGCCCTGCTCCGCGCCCCGGAGCAGGGCGGGCCCGACCCCGAGGAATCCCGATGGCCTACAGCTGGGACCAGCTGCCGGACGACGTGCGCATGAGCATCGAAGGGCAGTCCGGTGCGGTGACCGGCACTGCGCCACCGCCGGCGGGAAGCGTGTCCGGCTTCGCCGCGACGCTGGAGACAGCCGGCGGGCACGTGTTCTGCAAGGCCATGCGCGAGGACAGCCCGAACGCGTGGATGCACCGCCTTGAGTCGGTCGTGAACGCCGTTCTCCCACCGGGCATCGCTCCCCGCATGCTCTGGAAGATCGAGGCCGGCGGGTGGCTGGCCCTCGGGTTCGAGCACGCTCCTGGCAGGCACGCGGACCTGTCCCCGGGGTCGGCCGATCTGCCCTTGATCGCAGGGACGTTGGAGGGGCTCGCCGAGACGCTGACACCATCCCCTCCCCTGCGGGCGTTCAGCCTGGCCGACCGGTGGGCCGGCCAGGACTTCTGGCACAAGCTCGGCAGCCAACACCGCAACCGGCTCGACCCGTGGACCATGGAACGGCTGGATCCCCTGATCCGGGCCGAATGCGAAGCACCCGACCTCATCGACGGCAGGACCCTGGTCCACACCGACCTGACCGGGCCCAACCTCCTGGTGCACGGCGACCACGTACGCGTCGTCGACTGGGCGTTCCCCGCCCCCGGCGCCGCCTGGGCCGACACGGCGTACATGGTCATCCGGCTGATCGAGTCCGGGCACACACCCGAGGAAGCCGAGCAGTGGGCCGACAGCGTATCCATGTGGCGGGAAGCACCCGAGCGGTCCGTGACGGCGTTCGGTGCGATCCTCACCGGCCTGTGGACCCTCCGCGCCGCCGAGAATCCCGGCCGGCAGTGGGACGCACTCAGCTCCCACGGGCTCGCCTGGTTGCGCCACCGGCTCGGGTAGCCGGGCCCAGACCTCCGGTGAACAGCCGACGGCCCGCCGCTCCGGGATCGGAGCGGCGGGCCGTCGGCGTGCCCGGTCAGAACCAGTGCAGGCAGAACGGGGGGCGGGCGGTGCGGAAGAGGGTGTCGGCCTGGGTGGCGGCTTCGGGGTGGTGGGCGTGGATGTGGCCGGCGCGGATCAGGGTGCTCGGGGTGGTGCCGCCGAGGTAGAGGGAGCCCAGGTCGCTGGCGTCAAGGGAGAGGTCGGGCTCGTCGTCGGTCGGGACGCACTCGGCCTTGCCGTCGCGGACGGTCAGCAGGTAGCGGCCGTGTTCGCCGAGGAAGCGGTCCTGGACGTCGAGGACGAGATCGCCGTCGGCGAACCAGCCGCGGGTGGTCAACGCGCGCGGGACGTCCAGCAGCCGCACCCAGAGCCAGTCCATGCCCGAGCCCGCCACCCCGGCCCGGAAGTCCGCGAGCTGCCAGCGCAGCGGGTGGTCGGCGGGGACGTGCTTGAACACGACCTCGGTGATCAGGTCGTGGCCGAGCGCGTACCGGGCCAGGGCGGTGTACGCCGTGTCGTCGAGGGCGATGATCTCGTCCACCGTCAGGGTCACCGTGCGCCTGACCGCGTCGGGGACGCCGTCACTGAGCGAGTAGCTGGCGTACCCGTCCGGGACGCCGTCGGCGTCGCGGTGGAGGGCGATGTAGCGCGGGGTCCCGGAGATCGGGGGCTGTCCGGCGCGCAGCTCCCACCAGCGGTGCGGCCGGGAGATCGCGCCGGGCTGGGCGCGGCGGTAGCGGTCGTAGACGTCCTCCAGGACCTCCCGGCACTCGCCGCTCCGCAGCACCTCCACCGAGCCGGCGTCCGCACCCGCGCCCGCCGCCCGGGCGGCGGCGAGGCCGGCCCGCTCGCGCTGCACCGTCAGCCGCCCCGTGTAGGTCGCGGGCCCGTAGCCGAACCTGCGGTAGATCACGGCCTCGGAGGCCAGCAGCACCGAGAGGAACTCCCCCCGCTCACGCAGTTCGGCGAGCTGGTGGCGCATCATCGCGGTGAGCACGCCGCGGCGCCGGTGCGAGGGGACCACGCCCACCACGGTCACCCCGGCGACCGGGGCGATGACCTCCCCGGGGAGGGTGAGTTCGAAGGAGTACGCACCCGCCGTCCCCACAGGCCGCCCGTCCGCCACGGCCAGCACGCCGCGGTCCATCTCGACCGCCGACCACCAGGCCCCGCCGCCGTCCTCGGCGGTGGGCTCCGGGAAGCGTCCGAACGCCGCGTGGAAGGTGTCGACGAAGACCTCGCGGTCCTGTTCGGTCGTGGAACGGATCTCCATCACTACTGCTGCCTCCCGGGTTCCCGACACCACCGCACGTGGTGTCCGGCCACCATGCAACGCCACCCGGCAACCAGGTCAAGCGATTTACGGCCGCCGACGCACCCCGCGCGGCGCGACGACGGGCGCACGGTCCGCCCGACAGGCGGACTACGGAGCGTGGGTGTATGGTGACAGAAGGAGATGTTCGTACAAGAAGGAGTTGATGGTCATGGGTATCGCGGAGTTCAAGGGCGACTGCGGCGAAGGGAAGGACAGCCCCAAGCTGGCCACCTCCTCGTCCGGCCTCCAGAACGGCGACGACGTACAGCTGAACGGCAACACGAACCTCAGCACCTGTGTCGTGGCGAACGACAGCGCCAAGGTCTACGGCATCCGACTGAGGGGCGCGAGCGGCGTCTACGACTACCAGGTGGAGGTCGACGGAGAGGGGCCCCACGGCATCGGGTCCGGCAGCATGTACACCGCCTTCAAGGACGAGTCCGGTGACATCTACCATCTGGAGCTCACCAGCAGCAGCCGCAAGACCCACACGGTCCGCTACAACAGCGACAAGCCGGCGATCATGGAATTCAAGTGGAGCAACCACAGCATCAAGGACTGGTGAGCCGCACGGCTTCACGCGCGGCGGAGGGCGGGGCGCAGGGCCGGGCGGAGCAGGAGGCCGAGGAGGGTGCCGAGGGTGAGGCCGAGGAGGGAGTCCAGGGCGTCCTGGCCGTCGCAGGCGCGGCCGAGGGCGGGAACGGCGTACTGGGCGGCCTCCAGGGCGAAGGGGAGCAGGGCGCCCGCGGCGAGCACGGCGGCGGCGCGGCGGCGGGAGCCGGCGAGGGCGGCGGCCAGGCCGATCGGGGCGAACATCAGGACGGCGAGGTCGGCCTGCCGGGAGGTGAGCCACTCCCCCGGCGGGCGCGGGCCGAGGCCGTCGAGCGTGCAGTGGCGGACGGCGCCCGCCCAGGAGAGGTCCTGCCAGAACGGGCGCGGGTGTTCGGGGAGCAGCGTCAGCGTCGCCACCCCTCCGAGCGCGAGCAGCAGCACGAAGCCGACCGCCCAGTGGGTGCGCAGCAGCCGCCCCACCGGGCGGTTCAGCAGCGCCGCCGGGACGAGCGAGGCGAGCAGCCCGGGCCAGAACATCGGCAGCCCGTTCAACACGGTTTTGATCACGCCCGCACGGACGCCGCCGACGCCCGCGCGGTTCTCCTCCGGGCAGTGTTCGTCTTCGACCGACCCTTGGACTGACGGACTGTTAGAGTCGGTCGGCATCACGACCGAGGGGGTCACCCGATGAAGTCCCGTGCACTCGCGATCGCCGTGGGCGTCGCGGCCACCGCGCTGATCGTCGTCGCCTTCCGGCCGACGGACGACGCGCCGACGCCCGGCCCGCCGAGGCCCGGCGCGCAGGCCGACGCCTACGCACCCCCCGCCATGCCCTCGCCGCCGGGGGCCGAGGACAGCGCCGCCGCCTTCACCCGGTACGTCGAACAGCACGGCACCGAGGAGGAGCGGGAGGCGGTCCTCGGCCACGTCACCCGGCTCAACCGGGCGGTGCAGCAGGACGACCACGTCAACACCTACCTCGCCACCGACTTCCCGGAGGCGGTGGACGCCCGGACCCGCACCATCATCCGCGCCTACCTGAAGTGGGCCGGGCCGAGCGAGCCGGCCCGGATGCTCGTCCTCTACGACGGCGCGGGCCGTGTGATGGGCGCGATCCGCGTCGCCGACTGGAGCTGACCGCGTCAGGCCTGCGCCATGGCGTCGCGCACCCCGCGCGACATCCGCTCGGCGACCGCGGCGACGAGCGCGCGCGGGCGGCGCGGGTTGAGGTGGGCGCCGATCCGGTTGCCCAGGCCGGGCACGACGTAGGAGCGGTCGGCGTCCAGGGCCCGCAGTGCCGCCCGGACGACCGCCTCCGGGGTGGTGAACGAGCCGGTGACGGCGGCCTTCCGGGTGCCGATGACGTCGAAGAACCCGGTCTCCACCGGCCCCGGGCAGACGGCCAGCACGCGGATGCCGCGCCGCCGGTACTCCTGGCGCAGCGCGAGGCTGAAGTTGAGCAGGAAGGTCTTCGACGGACCGTAGACGGCGAAGTACGGGGTGGGCTGGAAGGCCGCCGTGGACGCCACGTTGACCACCGCGCCCGTGCCGCGCGCGAGCATGCCGGGCAGCAGTTCATGGGCGAGGTCGACCGGCGCGACGACGTTGACCATCAGCTGGTCGTGGTCGCGCTCCGGGTCGATCGTCTCGAACGGGCCGCAGGTGCCGAAGCCGGCGTTGTTGACCAGCAGGTCCACGGACAGGCCCCGGTCGGCGAGTTCGGCGCCGATCCGGCGGGCGGCGTCGGGGGCGGCGAGGTCCTGGACGAGGACGTGGGCGGTGATGCCGTGGGCCTCGCCGAGGCGCTCGGCGAGGTCGCGCAGGCGGTCGGCGGAGCGGGCGACCAGGACGAGGTCGTGGCCGCGCGCGGCGAGCCGGGCGGCGAACTCGGCACCGATGCCGGAGGACGCGCCGGTGATCAGAGCGGTGGTGGCAGTAGGCACGGTGACACACTCCTTGTCTCACAAGATGTGACACGAGAGTATCGGATAATCGTGAATCTGCAACAGCGCTGTTTCAGTTAGTGCCCGAGCCGATTCTCCGCTGTACCGTTCCCGGGTACGTCCGAGCTGGAGGCACCGCCCATGACCCACACGCCGCCCGGCCGCCCGCTGCGCGCCGACGCCGAACGCAGCATCCGCGCGATCCTCGCCGCGGCGGAGCGCGTCCTCGCCGAGACCCCCGGCGCGTCCATGGAGCAGATCGCGGAGGCCGCCGGAGTCACCCGCACCACCGTCCACCGCCGGTTCGCCAACCGGCAGGCGCTGATCGACGCGCTCGCCACCGAGGCCGCCGCCAAGCTCGCCGAGGCCATCGAGGACGGCCACCCCGACACCGCCCCGCCGCTGGTCGCGCTGCACCGGGCGACCGCCAACGTGCTGCGGGTGAAGGCCGCCTGGGGATTCGCCCTCGGCCCGGCCGCCACCCAGAGCGAGCCGGCCGCCCGGACGCACGACGAGATCGCCCGGCGCTGCCTCGAACTGCTCGGCCGGATCCGCGAGCAGGGGGTCATCGCCGCGGACGCGGACCTGGAGTGGGTGCGCCGGGTCTACTACGCGCTCATCGGCGAGGTCATGCACGGCACCGCCGCGGCCCCGCCGGCCGACGCCGAAGCGGACGCGCTGGCGGCCCGGATCGTCGACACCCTGCTGCACGGCGTGGGCCCGCGCACCACGCGCTGACGGGTCGACGGGCGCGCCCGACCGCGCGCTCGCACGGTCGGCCCCGCACCTCCTACGCAGGCCAGGGCGCCGGTGTCCCAACTTGCCCAAATCCCATGACAATCACCCATATCCCTCGATCGAGGGAACTATCGCGCGTGTCCCCACTTTTTCGGTCCGATGAGGCAGCATCAGCACGTCCGCGCCCGAACGACCTTCCGTCCGGGCGGTAGAACCGGCCCCTGGGACCCGCCCGTGACCACCTCCGCCCCCGTGTGGGACTGCCCCTTCAACCACACCGACGGCCTGGAGTTCGACCCCCTCCTCAAGCGCCTGCTGACCGAGGAGCCGATCGCCAGGATCCGGCTGCCGCACGGCGAGGGCGAGGCCTGGCTCGCCACCCGCTACGAGGACGTCCGCGTCGTCACCACCGACCGCCGGTTCAGCCGCGCCGCCGGGATCGGCCGTGACCTGCCCCGGATGACGCCCGCCCCGATCGCCCAGGTCGAGTCGATCAACCTGATGGACCCGCCGGCCCACAACCGGCTGCGCCGCCTGGTCGCCCAGGGCTTCACCAACCGCCAGGTGGAGCGGATGCGCGCGCACACCCAGCGGGTCGTCGACGGCTACTTCGACGAGATGGAGGAGCACGGCGCACCCGCCGACCTGGTCCGCTTCCTCTCCGCCCGGCTGCCGCTCACCACCATCTGCGAGCTGCTCGACATCCCCGCCGCGGACCGCGCCGAACTCCGCGGCCACGCCGTCGCGATGATGTCGATGGGCCCGGGCAGCGGCGCCGGCCAGGTCACCGCCAAGGCCGCCCTGCGCGCCTACTTCGCCGAACTTACCGCCGCCCGCCGCCGCTCCCCCGGCGAGGACCTCGTCAGCGCGCTCGCCACCGCCCGGGACGGCGCCGAACTGCTGGACGACGACGAACTCGCCGTGATGGCCATGGTCCTGCTGGTCACCGGCCACGACACCAGCACCTACCAGCTCTCCAACATCACCTACACCCTGCTCACCCACCCCGAGCAGCTCGCCAAGCTGCGCACCGACCCGGACCTGCTGCCGCGCGCACTGGAGGAGCTGCTGCGCTTCATCCCGTTCCGCCAGGGCGTGGGCATCGCCCGGGTCGCCACCGAGGACGTCGAGCTCGGCGGCGTGCTGATCAAGGCCGGTGAGCCGGTGCACGTCTCCTACCTGGCCGCCAACCGCGACCCCGGGATGTACGAGCGGCCCGACGAGCTCGACCTCGACCGCGGCGCGCCCACCCACATGACCTTCGGCTACGGCACCCACCACTGCCTCGGCTCCCACCTGGCCCGGATGGAGCTCCAGGTGGCCATCGGCACCCTGCTGAACCGGTTCCCCGGGCTGCGGCTGGCCGTGCCGCCCGCCGAGCTGGACTGGCAGACCGGCTCGATCTGGCGCTACCCGCAGACCCTGCCGGTCGCCTGGTGACCCCCCGCCGTACCCGGCCGCAACCGTAGGCCCGGGCCACCAGCCCGGGCCCGCCAGACGGGAGACCCCCACCCATGGCAACACTCTGCAGACCCGCCATCGCCGTACCCGAGCACGTCATCACCCTCGACGAGACCCTCGAACTGGCCCGCACCCTGCACGCCGACCACCCGCAGCTCGGGCTCGCCCTGCGGCTGATCGAGAACACCGGGGTGCGTACCAGACACCTGGTCCAGCCGATCGAGGAGACCCTGCACCACCCCGGCTTCACCGTCCGCAACACCGTCTACGAGCGGGAGGCCAAGCGCCGCGTCCCCGAGGTGGTCGAGCGCGCCCTCGGCCACGCCGAACTCGCCGCCCGGGACATCGACCTCATCCTCTACGTGTCCTGCACCGGCTTCATGATGCCCTCGCTGACCGCGTGGCTGATCAACTCGATGGGGTTCCGCTCCGACACCCGCCAGCTGCCGATCGCCCAGCTCGGCTGCGCGGCCGGCGGCGCCGCCGTCAACCGGGCGCACGACTTCTGCCGCGCCTACCCCGGCGCCAATGTGCTGATCGTCGCCTGCGAGTTCTGCTCGCTCTGCTACCAGCCCACCGACATCGGCGTCGGCTCCCTGCTCTCCAACGGCCTGTTCGGCGACGCGATCGCCGCCGCGGTGCTGCGCGGCCGCGGCGGCACCGGCGTCCACCTGGAGCGCAACGGCTCGCATCTGGTGCCGGACACCGAGAACTGGATCTCCTACGGGGTCAAGGACACCGGCTTCCACTTCCAGCTGGACAAGCGCGTGCCGGGCACCATGGAGATGCTCGCCCCGGCCCTGCGCGCACTGGCCGTCGAGCACGCCTGGGACATCTCCGGCCTCGGCTTCTACATCGTGCACGCCGGCGGCCCGCGGATCCTCGACGACCTCTGCCACTTCCTCGACCTGGAGCCGGTCGCCTTCCGGTTCTCCCGGGCCACGCTCACCGAGCGGGGCAACATCGCCAGCGCCGTGGTCTTCGACGCGCTGGCCCGGATGTTCGAGGAGGGCGGGGTCGAGGACGGCACCCAGGGGCTGATCGCGGGCTTCGGTCCTGGCATCACCGCCGAGATCTCGCTGGGCAGTTGGGCCGGGAAGCCGCTGGGGGCGGTGGTCCCGCGGCGGTCGCTCGCGATCGAGGACACCGGGCTGACGCTCACTCACCAGACCGCCCCCCTGCCGCGTCCGGCCGGGACTACGATCACCGAATGACCGATACCACGGGTGCCACGAACGCCACCGGCACCACCGAGATCACCAGTGCCAGTGGGACCACCAGTACCAGCGGTTCCACCGGTGCCAGTGGGACCGCCGACGGCGCCGCGACACCGGACCGCGCCGGGGCCCCGCTGATCCCCAGACCGCCGCGCCCCGCCGAGGCCGCCCGGGCCGCCGAGCTGGCCGCGCTCTTCCCCGCCCTGCACGCCCCGCAGTACTGGGCCTGGGGCCGCTACGACGCGCAGTTCTCCACCGTCCTGCCGCCGGACGAGCTGGTCACCAACATCCACCTGGTGGGCTTCACCGACGGCGGCCGGGTGGTGCTCTGCCGCGACGACCGCGACCACTGGTTCCTGCCCGGCGGCACCCGCGAGAACGGCGAGTCGGTGGACTCCTGCCTGGTCCGCGAGCTGCGCGAGGAGGCCGGCGCCCGGCTGCTCGGCGAGCCGGTCTGGCTGGGCGCGCACCGCTGCGTGACCGACGACCCGGTGCCCTACCGGCCGTGGCAGCCGCACCCCGAGAAGGCCTGGCTCTGGGGCTGGGCCGAGGTCACGGTGGACTCCGTGCCGACCAACCCGGACGACGGCGAGCAGGTGGTCGAGGTCCGCGCGGCGGAGCCGGCCGAGGCGCGCCGGCTGCTGCTGGACGGACACGACGCGTGGTGGGGCGAGCTGATCGGCCTGGCGGTGGAGCTGCGGTCGCGTCCGCGCTGAGCCGCGGCTGTTCCCCCGTCCGCGGAAGATCACCCGCCGGCCGCCGGAAGACCACTGGAATGGCGCAGCAGCGGGCCACGGCGTCCGATATGCGGTGGTATGACTCGAAGGGACTCGGGTCCGTCTCGGGCCCGCACCGACGGGAGCCGTCATGGACAACTACCCGCTGCTCAACATCTTCTGGACGATGCTGGAGCTGTTCCTCTGGATCCTCTGGTTCTTCCTGCTGTTCAAGATCATCACGGACATCTTCCGCAGCCACGACATGGGCGGCTGGGCCAAGGCCGGCTGGCTGCTCCTGGTGATCCTGGTGCCGCTGATCGGCGTGCTGGTGTACGTGATCGCGCGTGGCAGGAGCATGGGTGAACGCGACGTCGAGCAGGCCCAGAGGGCCGACGCCGCGTTCAAGGCGTACATCCGCGACGCGGCGGGCGCCGCGCCCGGCGAGGGGCCCGGGGAGGGGCCGGGCGGCCGGAGCCACGTCGACGACCTGGCCAAGCTGGCCGACCTCAAGTCGAGCGGGGCCATCTCCGAGGAGGAGTACCAGAAGGCGAAGGAGAAACTGCTGGTGTGACGGGGAAGCCGTCGCGGGGGGGGGGGGGGGGGGGGGGGGGGGGGCCCGCCCCCCCCCCCCCCCCCCCCCCCGGCGGACCGTCGGGTGACGGGCCGTCCGAGGGGCCGGACGGGCCGCCGGGGGGCCGGACGGTCGGGCCGTCGTCCTCCGGCTCGACCCCGAG